>NZ_JBFUCY010000035.1:0-81962 GCF_056404995.1 Mucilaginibacter sp. P2_A5 | reverse complement strand
TTATTGGTGTATCTTTGATATAAGTATTGAAGTTCTTCGTTATGTAACTTGCAGATATGTAAATAGATAGCGATTAGTCTAAGTGCTTTAGCCTTGGGAATCATTCTTAAAGTTTGATGTGGAAATCTTCTTTAAGATACTGATTTTCAAGGCTTTAAACAAATAAAATCACAAATAAAAAGCTCATAATCAGGTGTTTAATCCATAAAGTTTCTATAGCTTTTTAACCCTTGATTCGCATTAGTTAGTATCAAGTATCAAGACAGGGGTGTGATGCATTGGTTTGATAGGCGGCACTTTTTCAGGTGAATATTTTACCGTTAGGCAAATAATCATAATACCTGATACTTGCGACTTGATGCTGATGAAGAACTTGATACTACAAAAAAAACGCCTCTGGAAACCGGAGGCGTTTTTTTAGAAATCTAAAAAAAGTTAGATTACATTTTTTTAGCAGTGTCTGTAGCTGTTGAGTCTTTTTTAGTTGTGTCGGTTGCAACTGAATCAGTTTTAGGTGAATCAATTTTAGCTGAATCTGCTTTAGCTGAATCTGCAGTTGAAGATGAACCAGAACCTTTGCAAGCTGCAAATGAAGTAGCGATAGCTAAGGCAACTAAGCCTAATTTGAATGAATTTTTCATGTTTACTTTTTTAATGAGTGATTTAATAGTTTTTCTGTTAATACATTAAACAAAAAAAGGTAACCCATAATTTTTAAAAAAAATTATCGATTACCCTTTATAATTGTAAAAAAACTAAAAAAATCAATAAAAAGGCGCGAAAGTTAATACCTATAGGCCCGTTTACGAAGATTTAATTATTTTTTAGCTGTGTCTTTTTTTGTAGAATCAACTTTAGCTTCGCCGGCTTTAGCAG
This sequence comes from Mucilaginibacter sp. P2_A5, assembly GCF_056404995.1. Taxonomy (NCBI): domain Bacteria; kingdom Pseudomonadati; phylum Bacteroidota; class Sphingobacteriia; order Sphingobacteriales; family Sphingobacteriaceae; genus Mucilaginibacter; species Mucilaginibacter sp. P2_A5. The sequence continues at coordinate 81,086 of NZ_JBFUCY010000035.1, read as the reverse complement.
TTGAATCGGTTGCAGCAGATGAATCTTGTTTCACTGAATCAACTTTAGCTGAATCTGCTTTAGCTGCTGAATCTGTAGCTGAAGATGAACCAGAACCTTTACAAGCTGCAAATGAAGTAGCGATAGCTAAGGCAACTAAGCCTAATTTGAATGAATTTTTCATGTTTTTGAGTTTTAATATGTTAGTATTTATGATTGTTTTCGGTATTAATACCATAAATTAAAAAAGGTAACCCATAATTAAATTAAAAAAACTATAGGTTACCTTTTATAATTATAAAAAAAACTAAAAAATCAATAAAAAGAGATCATGAATTATACTTAATGCCCCCCTTTTATAGTATTGGGTAATTATTTTTTAACTGAGTCTTTTTTTACAGAGTCAACTTTAGTTGAATCTTTAACGGTAGAATCAATTTTAACAGTAGAGTCAACTTTAACAGTCGAATCAACTTTAGTGCTGTCGCCACCTTCTTTTTTGGCATCACCATTACAAGCTGAGAAAGAAACTGCGATAACTAAAGCAACTAAGCTGGTTTTAAATAAATTTTTCATGTTTGTAAGTTTAAATTTTAATGTTTTTTGATTGTTTTCGTTAATTAATACGAAACCCTTAAAAAGGTAACCCATAAAATTCAATGAAAAAATAAAGTCTACAGATTTTATAGTAATTGTGATTAACGGTAATTTTTTACAACTGGTTTTTTTATTGCAGATTTGCCGGCGTAATTATTTTAGCCCGGGTTACCTTAATTGTATTCGCAGTATTAATTTAAGGGGAGGAGAGGTAAGGTAGGGATGGGAATTCAAGATGAAGATGATGGTTAATATCCGGGCCTGGTATTAAAACAGGTGTAAATAAGATCGCTCGTCTTGAATCTTGATTCTTAACTCTTGATTCTTCTTTAACAAGGATAATTATTTTGTATGCGATGGGTTACATTTTGGCATAAACAGTATTAAGAGTGAATAAAGACTTAAAAGCTTCGGCACCAACAGATAGCGAGATAGTTCTTGGGATACTTAACAATTCGGAAATAGTACTGAAAAGGTTATACGTTACCTATTTTCCGATGATATTACAGTTAATTATCAACAACAACGGGAATGAGGATGATGCCAAGGATATATACCAGGAGGCTATTATTGTTCTTTATAATAAGATAAAATCGGGCGAGTTTGAATTAAGCAGTAAGCTTAAAACATATATTTATTCGGTTTGCCGCAGGCTATGGCTTAAAAGGCTGAGCCAGATGAACAGGTACGGTGGCGATATCAGGGATTTTGAAGAGTACCTGCCTGTTGATGATGAGGTTGAAAAACATAATGACCGGGATATACAGTTTAATAAAATGGAGGCGGCCCTTCAGTTATTAGGCGAACCCTGTAAAACCATTATGGAAGATTTTTATATACATAACAGATCTATGCAGGAGATTTGCGAACGTTTTGGGTACACCAATGCCGATAATGCCAAAACGCAAAAGTATAAATGCCTGCAAAGGCTGAAGAAATTATTTTTTCAGCAGAAGTAAAAAGGAGTGTAAAGAGATGAGCGAGAACCTGATTTTGGAATTGATTGAACGGTACCTTAACGGCGACATGACTGCCGCCGAGCGTGCCGAATTCGAGGTGCTGCGGAAAAGAGATGCCAACGTTGATAGTAAAGTAGTTGAGCATAAGCTATTTGTTGGTTTAATTAAACAATACGGCGAACGCATTGAACTTGAAAAACGTTTGGATGCTATTCATAATGAGATTGACGTGCATGCATTGAAGGAGGAATTGATGATACACCCTAACTGGATAGTTAGCATGTGGAGGCACCACCATTCAAAAATATCGGTAGCGGCATCAATAGCTATTTTTGCAATATTGAGCACTTTGTTTTTTACAGGGAAGCTGAATAATCATCAATCTAATTATGAAAAGTTAAGCGAGGAAATAGGCAGAATAAAAAAATCGCAGGCGACACTGGAGGGTAGAACCAGTGGTTTGTTAAAAGATATGAAAGGTCGTAAAACAAATGCCAGTCCCGGTAAATATCGGGGTACGGGTTTTGCGCTTTCGTCCAACGGCTACATAGCAACAGATTTTCACGTGATTGATGGTGCCGATTCGGTATATGTTCAAAATTCATCCGGCGAGTCATTTCATGCTAAGGTAATCTATACTGAGCCACAATATGACATAGCGATATTACAGATAAACGACCCAGCATTTAAAGAGCTTGGTAATGTCCCTTACAATTTCAAAAAATCATTAAGTGATCTTGGGGAGGAAGTTTATACTTTCGGATACCCAAGTGGCGAAGAAAATTGTGCTCCAGGATATTTAACCGCAAGGAATGGTCATTCTGGTGATTCAACAGAATACCAGGTTTCTATTCCTGTTAACCCGGGTAATAGTGGAGGCCCATTATTAGATAACAAAGGAAACTTGATTGGCATTATAAGTGGCAGGCAGCCTGATGTAGCCGGTGCAGGTTTTGCAAAAAAATCGGCCTTTTTACTAAACGCTATACAAAATATACCGTCTGACTCACTGAGCAAGGATTTAACCTTGAGTACAAAAAATACCCTGGCAGGCCTAAGCCGCCCGCAACAAGTAAAAAAGCTAAAAAACTATGTGTTCATGGTTAAAGCTTATTAATACGCCCAATTCCAATAAAAATTAATAATTGAAAGGAGATACCGTAAGGTGTCTCTTTTTTTGATTAAAGACTTTTTTTCTGAACTTGGATTCGTCGGATGTGTAAGATTTTTTGGATTTTGATTTGCATGTCCCGCCCTGAAAAAAGTCATCCCAATCGTGGTAATCCATTAATCTGAAAAATCTGGGTTCAGACAATTGCGTTAGGGATTGGCGCGGATACCGGCCGGGCGGGGGCAATAGGGTAGGCCGCGATTAAGGCCTGTGCAGTATGAGCAAAAAGCCCGGCCGCAGGCAACGCCCATCCTTAGTAGTAAGTAGTTAGTATCAAGTATCAAGACTGTGGCCTATCTATCCACCTCGCCCAAAACAAAATCTATAGATCCTACAATAGCAATCAGATCGGCAATGAGTACGCCTTTTGAAATTTCGGGGAGTACAGAGAGGTTGTTAAAACTCGGTCCGCGGGCTTTTACACGGGTAGGGATTTCGGATTTGCCATCGGCTACAAAGTAGAAACCCAGCTCGCCTTTGGCACCTTCGCAGCGTACGTAATAGTCCTGCGCTTTGGGGATGGTTTTGCGGGGCATTTTGGCGCGCGGATCAAAATCGGGCGTGCGTTTTAGTTCTTTTTGCAGGCGGTCGAGGCATTGCTCTACAATTCTTACAGATTGTTCAATTTCGTCAACCCGCACTTTGTACCTATCCCAGCAATCGCCCACCTTGCCCATCAGGCCGGTACCTATCGGGATCTCGAAATCAAGTTCGGGGTAGGCCGAATAATTATCAATGCGGCGCAAATCCCATTTAAGGCCAGATGCCCGCAGCATAGGGCCGCTGCAACCGTAGTTAATGGCTACGTCTAAAGGCAGTACGCCAACATTTGCCGTGCGCGATATAAATACCTGGTTATCGGTTAATAGTTGGTTAAGCTCAACCATTTTGGGTTTAAAATACTCCACAAAATCGCGGCAACGCTCCTCGAAACCAACCGGCAAATCGTAAAAAAGGCCGCCAACCCAAATGTAGTTATACAACATGCGCGAACCGGAGGCCCACTCCAGCATGCCCATAATATGCTCCCTATCCCTAAAGCACCATAAAAAAGGGGTGAAGGCGCCAATATCTATCCCGTAGGTGCCAATGGCAATCAGGTGCGATGCAATGCGGTTAAGTTCACACACCAGTACCCGGATGTATTCGATACGTTTAGGGATATCTTTATCAATGCCCATCATCCGTTCAACACCCATTACAAAAGCGTGGCTGTTGTTCATAGATGCCAGGTAATCAAGCCTGTCGGTAAACGGGATGGTTTGCTGGTAGGTTAATGATTCGGCATGTTTTTCAAAGCAGCGGTGCAGGTAACCAATATGTGGTATTACTTCCTTTACAATTTCGCCATCGGTTATCAGCTCCAAACGCAGAACGCCATGGGTAGATGGATGCTGCGGGCCCATATTGAGCACCATATCCTCTACACTGGCATCGGCAATTTTTTTATTGTAGTTAAGAAGAGCCTCTTCGTATTTTGAATTAGTAATAACCAATGTTGCTTGCTGTTTTATTGATGCCAAAAATCAGTATTTTTTTCGTTTATCGGGCTAAATTCGTTTAAAATTAAATAGGGGCTATTGAAATTTAATGAGTCTTTAAGTGCCGGGTTTTCGCCGGGCTTGAAAATACCTCTGGGTTTTTTGCCATCCGGCATCGCCCGGTAATTATAATTTTATAGTTTTATGGCAAATTATTCCCTGCATAAATAATTGAAAACTTAACGTATTAATCACGATTAAAAAATGAAAAAAGTAATTCTTGTAACAGGGGCATCATCTGGTTTAGGTTTGGCTACTGCCACGGCGCTTGCTGCCCAGGGCCATACTGTTTATGGTACCACACGCGATATTAAACGCATCAGCGATGTATCATTTATGCCTTTACAAATGGATGTTACCGATGACGCATCTGTAAACGCAGCTATTGCAACCATAATTAAAGCCGAAGGCAGGATTGATGTTTTAGTTAACAATGCAGGGAACGGCATTACAGGCCCTTTATATACTATGCCGGTTGATGCCGCTAAAAAACAGTTTGAGGTTAATTTTTTTGGCGTAGTACGTGTAAGCAGCGCTGTTTTGCCGGGCATGATTGAAAAAGGGCAGGGCCTGGTAATAAACATTGGCTCATTGGCTGGTTTGTTTGGTTTGCCTTACCAGGGCTTATACAGTGCATCTAAATTCGCGATAGAAGGCTACTCCGAAAGCCTGCGCATGGAATTGCAAAATACAGGCGTTAAGGTATCTGTGGTAAACCCCGGTGATTTTAAGACCGACTTTACCGGTAACCGTGAAAAACTGCCTTTCACCCTGAAAAACGATAAGTTGAAGGCTGAATTTGATGCAGCCGTAGCCGCTATGGAAAAAGACGAAAGCATTGGTGCCGCCCCTTCAAAGCTGGCAGCGCAAATTGTTAAAATAGTAAGCAAATCAAAACCCGCGCATAGCTACCTGGTTGGCGCCATAGGCCAAACCATTGTGCCTACCCTTAAGGCTATTTTACCAGGCTCCATCTTTGTAAAATTAATGAATGATCATTACGGGATTAAATAGTGAGTGGTGAGGGGTGAATAGTGAGTGGTGAATGTTGAATTGGGTGTTATCACCGATTAATCACCACTCACCACTCACCACTCACCACTGACCACTCACCAACCACAATGCAAGAAAAAAATAACAAAAAAACCATCTGGGCGTGGGCTATGTTCGATTGGGCTAATCAATCGTATAACATGGTGATTATATCTACCATATTCCCGGCTTATTATGTGGGTATTACGCAGGAGAAAAATCCGGGCGGAATGGTTACGTTTTTTGGGCACCGGTATGTAAATACTGTACTGTCAACTTACATACTGGGACTATCTTACCTTATTATTGTAGTTTTATTGCCTATACTAACCTCCATTGCCGATTATAAAGGGCATAAAAAACTGTACATGCAGTTATTTACCTGGCTGGGGGCATTTGCCTGTTTTGGTTTGTATTTTTTTGAGATGAAAACCTTTGAGTTCGGGATGATTTGTTTCGGGCTGGCCTCTGTTGGGTATTGCGGCGGCTTTGTGTTTTATAACTCCTACCTGCCGCAAATAGCCACCGTTGACAGGCAGGATGCGGTAAGTGCCAAGGGTTTTATTTATGGTTTTGCAGGCAGTATTGTGGTGCAGGTGTTGGCCCTTGTTTTTGTAATATTCCATGATACCTTCGGGATGACAGAGGATGCCGGTGCCCGGTTGTCATTTCTTATAGTCGCTATTTGGTGGATAGGCTTCTCGCTTATACCGTTTTATTTGTTGCCTAAGGGAGTGCCAAATGCAGGATCGCATGAGTATAATGTGTTTACCGGCGGTTTTAAAGAATTGGCAAAGGTTTTAAAAAGGGTTAAGCAGCTTCCCTTATTAAAACGTTTTTTACCGGCGTTCTTCTTCTATTCGGTAGGCGTGCAAACCATTTTACTGGTGGCGGCCAACTTTGCAGCCAAAGAGCTTAAAATGCCCGATGATGCATTGATAGGAATTATCCTGGTTATACAGGTAGTTGCCATTATCGGGGCCGCTATAACAACCAAGGCCTCAGAAAAATACGGAAACACCAAAGCCTTATCCGTTATTGTTGCCATGTGGTGCGTGATATGCGCCTGTGTTTATTTTATTGCAAACGCAAACCAGTTTTATGTAGCTGCGGTTTTTGTAGGCCTGGTTATGGGAGGCGTGCAATCATTGTCGCGTTCCACTTACTCCAAATACATTCCCCAAAATATCCCCGATACGGCTTCGTATTTCAGCTTTTATGACGTGACCGAAAAGTTATCAATTGTAGTTGGCCTGTTTACCTTCGGCTTTGTTGAAGGGTGGCGAGGAGAAATGCGCGATTCGGCACTGGTGCTCGATGGTTTCTTTGCCATAGGTTTTATTTTATTGATAGCATTATTGGTATTTGAACGAAGAACCAAGTTGGCGGAAGCGCTGGCATAAGTCTGAATCAGAATTTTTCACCTTTTGTTTGTTTTTAAGAGGTGTTCAAGAAGGCTACGCCGTTTACAGAATTTTTAAATTAACAGAATCTTTTCTGCTGAAATATATTCTGGGCATTCTCTAATGCTGCGAACGGCGTAGCCATCTTGAACACTACTTAAAACAATAACAACGTGAAAAATTCTGATCCTTGCAAAAAAGTAAGCCCGATAAATTGCTTTACCGGGCTACATCACAGTTAATGTTTACAGTTTTAAAATTAAAGTGACGAGGTTATAGGTTTTCTTAAATTTCTTGTTATATATCTTTTTGTATTATATATTTTTAATCCTGATGTTTTGTTATATCAAAAATAAGGGATGGGGTAAATATCATAAATACCTATTTAGTGGTAGTTGTGATATTTAATAACAGTACGGCTTGAGTTTATACCGCATGTAAGTGCTAAATTGATAATTAGATATTCAAAAGACACAGCATCTGCCAAAACTAAGTACATTTGCGGTTTGTTAAGTAAAAGTAATGGCTAAAGTTTCTATCAACCTGGCAACAGGCTCGCTGCAAAAAGAGGATATCATTGTAGGTATCGATCTGGGTACTACCAATTCGCTGGTGGCTTTTATTAATCCCGATAAGCAACCGCATGTTATAAATGATACAGGTAAAGGTGTATTGGTGCCATCAGTAGTGCATTTTGGGCCTACTGGCGATATTTTAGTAGGTAACGAGGCTAAAGAATATTTGATAACCGACCCGCAGAATACCGTTTTTTCGGTAAAACGCTTGCTGGGCCGTAGTTATCACGACATCGAAAATTATAAAGATTTTTTCTCATACAAGGTTATTGATGATGATACCGAGAGCCTGGTTAAAATTAAAGTAGGCGATAAATTTTATACGCCTATTGAACTATCGGCCCTGATACTAAAAGAGTTAAAAGCCCGTGCCGAACACGCACTTAAAACCCCGGTTAACCGTGCGGTGATAACGGTTCCCGCTTATTTTAATGATTCGCAGCGGCAGGCTACCCGCGATGCCGGTAAATTGGCCGGGCTGGATGTATTGCGTATTGTAAACGAGCCAACGGCAGCGAGTTTAGCTTACGGCATTGGGCTTGATCCTGAAGAAGTAAAAACTATTGCCGTGTATGACCTTGGCGGCGGTACGTTTGATGTATCGATACTGCAAATCCAGAATGGAATTTTTGAGGTATTGGCTACCAACGGCGATACTTTTTTAGGCGGCGACGATTTTGACCGCATTATTGTTGATTACTGGATTGAAAAAAACAACCTTGATAAAGCGGAAATAATAGCCAATAACGAACTTGCCCAGCAATTGCGCCTCAAAGCAGAGGAAGCCAAGAAGGCATTTGCCCATCAAAGCCTGTTTAACGAAAAAATAGGCGAGATATGGTGTACCCTGGACAGGAGCACTTTTGAAGAACTGATTATGCCCAAGGTGCAGCAAACCATTACCAGCTGCCAAAACGCGCTTAAAGATGCCAAACTGACCATAGCAGAGATTGATGAAGTGATCATGGTAGGCGGATCAACCCGTACGGCATTGGTTAAGAAAATGGTGGCCGATTTTTTTAACCGACCCGTACATGATGATGTTAACCCCGATGAGGTGGTTGCATTAGGTGCGGCTATACAAGCCGATATACTGGCCGGTAACCGTAAAGATATTTTATTGCTTGATGTTACCCCATTATCCCTCGGTATCGAAACTATGGGCGGCCTGATGGATGTAATTATCCCCCGCAACAGCAAAGTGCCTACCAAAGGCGGCAGGCAATATACCACATCGATAGACGGGCAGGTAAACATGAAAATTGCCGTTTACCAGGGCGAGCGCGATCTGATCAAGGAAAACCGTAAACTGGCCGAGTTTAACCTGAAAGGCATCCCAAGTATGCCCGCCGGTTTCCCTAAAGTAGATATCAACTTTTTGCTGAATGCCGATGGCATCCTGACTATACAGGCTATTGAACTGCGCAGCGGCGTTAAGCAAGAGGTAGAGGTAAAGCCAACCTACGGCATTACCGACGAACAGGTAGAGCAAATGCTAATGGATAGCATTACCCACGCTAAAGAAGACGTTGCCGAGCGTATGTTGATAGAAGCCCGTACTGAAGGAGAGCAGATGGTTTACACCGTGGAGCGGTTTTTGCAAAAGAACGGCAGCTATGTATCGGCAGAAGAAACTGAACAAACTAATCAATATATAGCTGCATTAAAAGCGGCTATTGCGACAGGAGATAAAGACCTCATTTTGAAAAGTATAGACGAAGTAAACGAATTTACCCGGCCCTTTGCCGAACGTTTAATGGATCAGGCAATCAGCACGGCGATGCGTGGCAAGAGTATTGAATAATATACAGAACGAAACTTTATAGATGAGAAGAATTACAGCAGTACTAACGTTTTTGGCCCTCGCGGCTGTTTTTTTACCAGGTTCATTTAATAAAGTTTATGCAGCCGGTTTTATAACCCGGAACACAAAAGACACCACAAAAAATATTGCCGCACTTGATACCGCTCGTTACGATTCATTGATGACGAGGATGGCCAACGGCGATAAAACCGGGCGCTGGCCTGTAAAAAACGCGCCATTGCCGTTGCCTGGCGCTATTTTGCCTTTTAATCGGGTAGTAGCTTATTACGGCAATATGTACTCCAAAAACATGGGGGTTTTAGGCGAGTACGAGCCAAAAGTGATGATGGCTAAACTAAAAGCCGAATGCGAGGCCTGGGAAAAGGCCGATACCCTTACGCCCGTGATACCCGCCCTGCATTACATTTGTGTAACTGCCCAGGCCGATGCCGGCCGCAATGGCTTACATAACCTGCGGATGCCTTTTAGCCAGATAGATAAAGTAATAGCCATGGCAAAAACCATGAATGCGTTGGTGTTTCTTGATCTGCAGGTTGGTTTCAGCACCGTACAAACCGAAATTCCTAAACTGGAAAAATATTTGCTGATGCCCAATGTACATTTAGGCATCGACCCGGAGTTTAGCATGAAAGAGGGGAGTGTGCCCGGCAAACGCATTGGCACATTTGATGCCGACGATATTAACTATGTATCCAAATACCTGGCTGGCCTGGTCAGGAAAAATAACCTGCCGCCTAAAATTTTTATCATCCACCGCTTTACCAAACGCATGGTAACCAATTACAAAGACATCAAACTAAGCAGCGAAGTACAGTTTGTAATGGATATGGATGGCTGGGGCGGCCCCGACCTTAAAAAAGGAACCTATAAATATTTTATTGCTGCCGAGCCTGTACAATTTACCGGTTTCAAGCTGTTTTATAAAAACGATATCAAGAACGGGCCTAAACGCATGCTTACGCCTAAAGAGGTTTTGGCACTGAAACCGAGCCCTGTTTATATACAGTATCAATAGTCAGTTGTGAGTTGTGAGTTGTGAGTTGTGAGTTGTGAGTTGTGAGTTGTGAGTGGAAAATGCCGCTTAAGTTAATAAAAATTTAAACTCTTAGCTGCCGCGAGGTTTCACCTCGTGGTGAACCATGGCTTCAGCTTTCAGCTGAAATTACCAGGCATTCTGCCCATTCTAGAATTCTGTAAATTCTGATTCTGACAATTTGCGATAGGGATAAAAGCGGATACCGGCCTGTGGATAAGGCCTGTGCAGTATGAGCGGTTAGCCCGGGCCGAAGGCATCGCCATTACTATTATAAAGTATCACCATTTTTCTTGATGTTTATATAAAGGGTATGCTTTATATAAGCATCAAAAGTATATATTAGCCTACCTAAATAATCATAATGAAACCGTTTTGTAAATATCTTCTGATCTTTTTAATTGTTTTGGCCGGGAAAATATCTTCGGCCCAGAATATGGGAGCAATAAATTCTATGCAGGCTCAAATGCGGATGAGCACGCAGATACAAATGAGTATGATGGCCAGGATGCATTCAGATGGCAACCTTAAATATAAGTTTTTTGTAACAATGGCGGATAGCAGCCAGAAAGAAGTAACCTCAACAATATTAATTGATAAAAGCACGCATAAAAATTATTTGTTATATGTAGATAAGAGCCTGCCAAAAGGTGATGCAAACCGAAACCAAAGGATATACCCCAATCAAACAATAAGTATCGAACGCAGCAGTCCCCTGGTAGTTGATTTGAGGGCACCTGTAAAAAATACTGCCCGCGAAAAATTCTATAAAGGAATAGCTAAAGATAGTTGCTGGATGTTTAAGGTTTTATCGGGCGATATCAACGTATACGCGTATTTAAGTTTCGAAACTGATCGTGGTTTTGACGAAGGAACCATAGTTGGAATCCAACTGCACGATGATGGCCCTATAGTAAAATGCACAGAAGAGAACTTAAAACAGATGGTGGGAAATGATATTGACGCATTGGAAAATATCCAGCAAAAAAAATATGTAAAGGCGATAAAAAAATACAATCGTAACAGGAGGAAAGAGGCTGAAAAGGTAGCGGGGAAATAAATAATGGGCAACTTGTTGAGCCCAAAGAATGAAATTACATAAAAGGCGCCTCAGTTCAAGGCGCCTTTTCTATGTAATAACAAATTTTTACAATTTGCCAATGGCTTCCTGCTCTCTTAGCGCGGTAATGTTATTTTTATCGCTGTAGCTTTCGGTTTGGCTGGCAAAGTCTTGCAGGATGCTGGCAATTGTGTCCAGGTTATCGGCAACGCGTTGGTGCATGTCGGGCAAATCTTTTTCCAGGCGTTTATCGCCAAGGTCGATGTTATCTACTTCTATTTTGGCCAGTTTGGTGATGATCGCCTGCTGGCTGTTTTTTAAATCTTCCAGTTCATGGACAATTTTCTCCATCAGTCCGAATTTCTTTAGCTTATCCATAAGTTGTGTTTTTTAATTGTTATATCTACTCAACCTCAAATAACAAAAATTGTTTAGTATTTGGATATTTGATATATAACTAATAATTTAGTTTAAAATAACTAATGTGTTAGTTGATATGAAGAATATAATAATCTGCCTGTTGTTGATGTGCTTAATTAAACCTGCCATTGCCCAGCAAACCACTGCTGCAAGTGATGCTTTACTATTAGATTACTACCAAAGCCAGCGATTTGCCGAGGCTGCCGACCTGTTAAAGCAAACCTATCCCGAGCCTGTAACCGATATAAAAATACTGGGCAAGCTGGCCTACACATCGCAAATGGCCGGCAAGCTGCCCGATGCCGAGGGCTATTACCAGCGCATGTATGTGATAGATTCGACCAGTAAGGCGGTGCTTTATAGCCTGGGTTCTATCAACTTAAGGCGAGGCAATAATGTTAAAGCGTTAATGTACTACCAGGTATTAGCTCAAAAAGATTCAACCAATTTTTATGTTTTTAAACAGTTGGCAAAAATTAGCCAGGATAAAAACGACCTGGATAAAATGACCACGTACCTGCAAAAAGCCAACAAGCTAAACCCGGCCGATGCCGATGTGGCGTCGGACTTAAGCGATATGTATGTGAACCTAAAGTTTAACACACAGGCCGAAAAGGTATTGGATGGAGCCATAAGCCAGGATCCCGAAAATATCGTGCTGTTGCAAAGTCTGCTGAAACTTTCATACGCCGAAAAGAAATATGATGTAGTAAAAAACACCTGTCTGAAACTGATAGCGGCCGGGGCCGATAATGGTTTGGTATTGACTAAACTGGAATCGGCTTATTACAACCTGAAGCAATATGAATGCAGTATTGATGTTTTTAAGCGGCTCCCGGAAGTAAGCCAATCAGAAACCAGCTATTATATTGCTGCCCTGGCTTATAAAGAACTCAAAGATCAGCCTATGGCGATTGAAAACCTGGGCAAGGCTATTGAAGCAGGTATATCGCCCAATATAAGTGATTATTACACCGAAATGGCCGATAGCTACGATGTACGGAAAAAATACAAAGCGGCGATAGCGGCCTATGAAAAAGCCCTTCAATTTGATGAGAAGCCTATTATTTACTACCTGATGGCTACGATGTACGATGGATCGCTCAAAAACAAAAAAATGGCAGTTAGGTACTACAAAAAATTCATGACCAGTAAGCCAACGGGCAAACAACAAAAGTATGTAAGTTATGCAATGGCGAGGGTTATGGAGTTATCGCGATAGGGGGAGAGACGAGAATAAGTTAGTCCCGAAACAAGTTGCCCATGACATATCCAATTTCCCTGTCATCCTGAGTGGTAAAATTTTGCGAAATTCTGAAGGAGAAATGATATCGGTTAATCCCCAACGTCATGCCGAACTTGTTTCGGTACCCCACATGCTAAGTGTACTTCATGCGGGTCACCTGTCCTGTGGGATCCCGAAACAAGTTCGGGATGACTTCCGTTTTTCAACTTGTCATGGGTAGGAACGAAGGATCTATCAGCTGTGTGTGACCGATAGAAAAGTTCGCGAATAGATCCTTCGTACCTGCCATTGACACATTTGTAACTGACTGATTATCAATTGTAAAAAAAAGTGTCATTTGCAACGCGATCATTTGTGCGCAAATAAAGATTACTCAGGATGACGGTCTTTTATTTTTGAATGTCATTCCCCTTCAGAATTTTGCGAAATTTTACAACGCAGGATGACATTTGGTTCAATGTTAGGTTATCGGAAGTTTCAACCCCTCGCTATCCCGGATATTTTGATGTGTATTTACCTGTTCATCAACCTTGCCACGTACTTACCTATAATATCAAACTCCAGGTTCACTACCGAGCCTTCGCGCACGTTGTGCAGGTTGGTGTGCTCAAAAGTGTAGGGGATAATGGCTACCGAAAAGCTATTGGCCTGCGAATTGACAACCGTAAGGCTGATGCCGTTTACACAGATTGAGCCTTTTTCGACGGTTACATTGCCTGTGGAGGCGTCATATTCAAAGGTGTATTCCCAACTGCCGTCAAGCTCTTTAAACGCGGTACAAACGGCGGTTTGGTCAACATGGCCCTGTACAATGTGGCCATCCAGGCGGGCATTCATTTGCATGCAGCGTTCCAGATTTACCGGTTCGCCAATTTTTAGATGCGACAGGCTGGTTTTGTTCAGCGTTTCTTCAATAGCGGTAACCACATGCAGGCCATCGGCTACGGCCACTACCGTTAAGCAAACGCCGTTATGCGCTACCGACTGATCGATTTTTAACTCGTGCGCAATGGCCGATTCAACCGTAATATGTAAATTGCCCTGATCCTGTTTCAGATCGGCTATTTTTCCTAAAGTTTCTATAATGCCTGTAAACATAAGCGAAGCCCCCTAACCTCCGCTAACCAGCGGAGGAATTTTTTGATTGACAAAGCTATAATTATACAGCGGTTTGTTTGTCAGTGTAAAATGAATTTATTTGGATGTATGATGTTTAGCGCAGGAGCCATAGCGAACAGCCACTAATTCACAAAAATTAAGGTGGATTTCACCAATGTAATACCTGCAAAACAGTATAGAAACTGCTTTTATTTACATGGTAAACAGTACAAATTTACATGCTTCCTTTTATATATCAAAACGGCCTTTTATTCATACATAAACAGGTAAAAACAAGATACTTATTTGATACTTTTCAGTAATAAATGTGCTATTTATTGATACAAAATTTACATTTATTAACACAAAAATAAAATGAATTTTTTTTCGCGAAAATTCAGAAAAAGCTGCCTTAAAAATCGGGTGTTTTAAACTTTAAAACTGCCAGGTTCGCCGCTGATCCGTCCTTGTGGTTACGGCGTAAATTAAACCAGGCCACAAATTATTGCAAATGGTTAATCATAAAATCCATCGTCAACTATTTATTTAAAATTGCTGGCTACATCCAGCCGCTTATTGCGGAGGTCGTTACCGCCTTCGATAACCGATTTCAGGTTGGCCAGGTAAAATGTCCAGCCTATCTGGCATTGTACGAACAGGTTTTTTGACGGGTCGCTTTCCTCCGGGATGTTTTCCTGTGTTAATTCAAGAACCGTGAGCCCATATTTGCTTTGGATATCAATGGTAACAATGCTGCCGCCCGAGAAAGTGAACTTTAGCAAATCGGAGCCGTTGTTTTCAAGTACCTGTCCGTTCTCTACGGCGGTATCGTCATAGCCATGCCAGTACCAGGAATAGGTATCTTCTTTTTTGATAAACTCGTCGGGTTCGCGCAGGCGACCGGCAATGGCATAAAAATCGGCCTTGCGTAAAAACCACTTTTCGAGCCCGGCCGAAGTGGCCCAGGCCTCATAAATGCTGCGTACATCGGTGTCAAAATCCGCAGTAATTTTAAATTTACTCCATCTTTCGTCTGCCATGGGTTTAATTATTTTAGGTTGTAGTTGGATATAAAAATAACAATATTACTTTACGCTTGTATAATAAAAGCTGAAAGCTTAAGGCAGAAGGCCGAAAGCTATAAACCTTTAAAAAAATATGCCCAAACAAAGTGCCGGAATACTGCTTTACCGCAAATCCAACAATGTATTAGAGGTTTTCCTGGTTCATCCGGGCGGTCCCTTCTGGAAAAATAAGGATGATGGCGCATGGTCAATCCCCAAAGGCGAATATGAGCGCGACGAAGACCCGCTTGAAGCAGCCAGGCGTGAGTTTTACGAAGAAACCGGCCAATATATCGACGGAGAATTTATAGCCCTGAAACCCATCAAGCAAAAAAGCGGCAAAATAGTGCAGGCATATTTGGTGGCAGGAGATATAGATGCCGGCAACATTAAGAGCAATTTATTTGAAATAGAATGGCCGCCAAAATCTGGTAAGATGCAGTCATTTGCCGAGGTGGATAGGGCAGGGTGGTTTACTGTAGACGAGGCGAGGATAAAGATGAATGCGGGGCAGGTGGGGTTGGTGGAGGAGTTGGTGCAATTGGTGAATAAATAAATAAATCGTCACGCCCGTTAAAGCCGGCGGATTCGGAAGGGTTAAATGGCGTCTATCGTATGGCGGCGAAGACTCACCCGACGAGGCTTCGCCCGTCACCCTCTCTTCGGCTTCGCCGGAAAGAGGGGCTTGACGATTTAAGTATAAATAAGTTAGACGGTTATTGCCTTTTATTGCAAATTGAAACAAGGGGATTGAACAGTTGAATATCTATCTGTAATACCTGAAAACCACTTTCAAGCCCCTCTTTACACCGCAGGTGAAGAGAGGGTGGCGGGCGCAGCCTCGCCGGGTGAGTCTTAGCCAGCGTTCGAAGCCAATGTTTGCACCCCCCATCAAACAATTTTCACCTTTTGCCCTTATCCTTTTACCTTTCGCCTCAAATATTTAACTTAGTACAATGAAGTTTTTCAAATACATTTCCGTCGCTTTATTATTGATTACCATAGCATCATGTAAGCCCAAACCAAAGGGAGTAAATATCCCGGTTGTTGGTTTTGTTGATGCTTTTGAGGATGCAACCATATCCCAGGCCCGCGCCGGCTTTACCGATGCCTTGAAAAAAGAGGGCTTTAGCGAAGACAAGAAAACGGTACAGATAGAGTACCGCAACGCCCAGGGAAATATCCCAACGCTCACCCAGATCACCAATTACTTTATATCCGAAAAGGTTGACCTGCTGGCTACCTGCACCACTTTGGCTACGGTAACCGCCTTGCAGAATACCAAGACTATCCCCGATTTTGCGATGGTATCGCCGGTGCCCGAAAGGATGAAACTATTGAATGATAAAGGCGAGGCCCCCAAAAACCTCTTTGGCGCTTTGGAGGATCTTAATTATATCGACACGTCATTCTCTATCATTCCCAAACTGCTTAAGCCAAAGGGCGCTAAACTGGTTATCGGGATGATCTATAATCAATCAGAACCGCAATCGGCAGATGCCCTTAACCGCATTAAATCATTGGCCGAAAAGCAGAATGTAACGATTGTAGCATTGCCGGTAAACACTTCGGCAGATGCCCAGCTGGTTACACAATCGCTGTTGAGCAAAAATATCGATGCCTTTTTTGCCAACCCGGATAACACTGTTTTTGCATCCTTTGAAACCATCCTGAAAAGCTGTAACGAAAAAAATGTCCCGATTTTTACCAGCGAAGCAGGTTTGGTACAACGCGGCGCTGTAGCTGCTTTTGGCGCCGATATTTACCAATGGGGATACCAGGCAGGCACACAGGCCGCCCAATACTTAAAAACACATAAAACAGATGGCCTGAAATGGGAAATGGTAAAAGTGAGGAAGCGGGTATACAATCCCGCCGCGGCAAAAAAATATAACATTACTGTGCCAGCAAACTTCGAGGCTGTTAAATAATCACTTTACCGTAAATTAGCTCTCAGCTTTACGCATTAAGCTTTCGGCTCCAAAATATGGATTTTTACCTTACCGCTTTATTGCAGGGATTGTGCTTTTCGGCCATGGCGCTGGGGATTTATATCTCTATGAAAATCTTTAATATCCCTGATATCACCACCAACGGAAGTTATACTTTGGGTGGCGCTATCACCGGGATAATGCTTACACAACATCAATCTACTTACATTATTTTGCCAATTGTTGTTTTTGCAGGAGCAGTTGCAGGTGCTTTAACCGGAATTATAACGACTAAATTGAGGGTGAACGCCCTGTTAGCCGGTATTTTGGTGATGACGGCGCTTCACTCAGTTAACCTGATCATAATGGGGCGGTCTAATTTGCCGTTGATTAGTACTTCGTCATTGTTTTCTATGCTTCATATTGCCACGGACCCAAACCATAATACATTTTGGATCTTATCTGTTTTTGTGATAATCATTACCGGTATGATAGGCTATCTGCTAAAAACTGATTTTGGAATAGCCATGCGTGCTACAGGAAACAGCGAATCCATGATCCGTGCTTTAGGAGTTGATACCGACAGGATGAAAATTATTGGTTTGGCATTGGCTAATGCACTTACTGCTTTAAGCGGATATCTGATTGTACAATTTCAGGCATTTGCCGATATAAATATGGGCGAGGCTATTGTAATAATAGGTTTGGGCTCCGTAATAATAGCGGAGTCTTTTATCAATTGGTTTTCTATCACCAACGTTTTGGTTATTTTAATATTGGTGTTAATAGGGGCAATTTTGTTTCAATTGGTATTGGCAGTAACATTGGCGGTTGGCGTTGATCCCAACCTACTGAGCCTGGCAACATCCGCTTTTGTATTGTTGATTGTTAGTCTTCCCCGTTTATCATTCAATAAAGCCTCATGATAGCTATAAATAATGTACATAAGGTTTTCAATAAGGGAAAGGCCAACCAGGTAAACGCGGTTAATGGTATCACCCTCCAAATTAAAAGCCAGGAGTTTTTAGTGATTGTAGGCTCCAACGGATCGGGTAAAACCACGCTGCTCAATCTTGTTGCTGGCAGCGTTATGCCGGATAACGGCACAATTACTATTGATGATAACGATGTAACCAAATTGGCCGACTATAAACGCAGCCAGTGGATAGCCCGTGTTTTTCAAAACCCAATGAGTGGTACCGCATCAGACCTCAGCATCCTGGATAACTTCCGCCTGGCTGCTATTCGCACCAGGCCTAAAGGATTATCTATCGGTATCAATGATAAATTTAAGCGCGAAGTAAAAGATAAGATTGCCACCCTGGGTATGGGGCTCGAAAATAAAATCGATCAACCCATGGGCACGCTCTCGGGCGGGCAGCGGCAGGCCCTTACGCTTTTAATGAGTGTGATGGATAGCTGTAAGGTTTTATTGCTGGATGAACCTACAGCAGCGCTCGACCCCCGCTCGGCCGATGTAGTGATGCGCACTGCAGATAAGCTGATTAGCGATTTTAAACTAACCGCTATATTGATTACCCATAACTTAAAAGATGCCTTTACGTATGGCACACGAATAATACAAATGGGAGAGGGGTTGGTAATCAATGATTTAAATCAAAAGGGAAAAGCCGCCTTAAAACAAAATGACCTTTTTGACTGGTTTGCCTAAAAACTGGCAAAGTAATTGTAATGGTATTGGTACCATGAAAAACAATAATTTTGAAAATATATCCGATGCCTACCAACTGGTAGCCGGCGCAAAAATAAAAGGAAAGCAACAAGACGAAATTTTCGAGCTTGGTACGTACGATGCCCTTAAACGCGGCTATACCCTTTACCCGCTTGACCATGGCGTAAGATACGACGATTTTAGCGTACTGGTATCTGAAAGGGAATTGAAAAACAATTTTATGATTGAAGCCGGTAAGGCGAATACAGCTATTGCAGCGTAATTGCTCTTTTAAAACACGGTCATTCCGGGTAGTAAAATCCGCGGATTCTAAAGGAGAGATGACATTCAAAAGTAAACGACTGTCATCCTTCGTTCCTACCCATGACATGTTGAAAAACGGAAGTCATCCCGTCCGTTAGCTAACGGACGGCATGACATTGGGGATTAACCGATGTCATGCCTCCTTCAGCGTTTCGCCAAATTTTATCACTCAGGATGACATGGGAGCGGGGCATTGGACGTTAGCGAGACGTTCAATTCCAAGAGCTGTCGCATCCACGGCAATATAGTTTAATTATTTCTCCAGGTATTCTTTTAATGATGTACCTGTAATTTGAGTCCATCCGGCCACAAAGTTTTCGCGTTTGAATGATGGCAAATTCGGGAAAGTCTCCAGGCCTGCATGCGTAAGTTTAAGGCGGGTTCCATCGCCATCGGGGAACAACTCCCACGTAACTTCCGAGTAGCCCTCATAGCCATCGTACGTCCAGCTGTGGGTAAGTTTGCTGCCGTCAACCACCTCGGTAACTTTGCACTTGTGTAAAAATTCCGTAGTGCCGTCTCCGCCGGTAAATTCAAACTCGAAGCCAACTACAGGCTTAAAATCGGCTAACTTAAAATACCACTCTGCCATTTTATTAACATCGGTAATTGCCGCCCAAACTTTGCTGATGGGGGCCTTATAAATGCGCTCAATTACAAAAGGTTCTGTGTTCATAGCTTTTCAATTTTTGATTATATAGATGGTGTGTTTTGTTCGCTGCTTAAAAACGCGTCCAGGGCGTCCAGTTTTTGGGTCCAGAACCGGCGGTATTGTTCAGCCCAGTCGGTAACTTCTTTTAATTGCTTCAGGTCGGCCCTGCAATAGCGTTCTCGACCCTGTTGCTTAATCACCAGTAAGCCGCATTCGGTCAGTATTTTGATGTGTTTGGATACCGCGGGACGGCTCATATCAAAGTTATCGGCCACGGCGTTCAGGTTCATGCTCTGGTGGGCGATGAGGTTGATGATCTCGCGGCGGGTAGGATCGGCAATGGCTTTAAAAACGTCTCGTTGCATAAACAATAATGGTCATATGAAACCATTTGGTTACAAATATATATGAAACCATTTGGTTACGCAAAATTTGTTTTCAAATTTTATATCCGGGGGGCGAAGGTGACTGTATTCAACCGGTTGTAAATATTTGCATCCGGGGTGAGTATATATATCTTTTATGGTTGTCTTTACTTGCAACAGGTGATAGGGGAGATATTTCAGGGCAAATAATACTTTATTGCAATCGCTTTAAAATACATTTTGCCACCTGTATCTGGCCATTTTGCAGCTGCTAAAAAAATTGTAAAACACTGACATTTGCTTTGTTGATGCCTGTTGATTTGATGTAGGGCGGCCAATGTCTGTGCGATATAATAAACCAATTACTGAATTTTTAAGCGGATTTTAATTTCCGGTATGCTTATCTGAACTGTAGGCCACTGTTTTATTTCGGCGGCAGCCTGCCAGGCATACTGACGATTGATGCCTGCTGCCGGTGCCTGTTATGCCTGTTTTTGCTGAAGCCTATTTAAAACCTATATTATGAAAGTACAACTACCAAAGCTGTTTAAATTAATTTTTCTGTGGATGCTGCCGGTTATCATTGCCGCGCCGAAGCAGGTACGCGGCCAAACCTTCGTACATCCGGGTATTCCTTTTACCAATTACGATTTGGCACAACTGAAAGCAAACATTGCTGTGGAGCCCTGGAAAACTGCTTATAATGCGTTTGCCGCGGATGCCAAATCGCAGCTTACATACGGCATGCAGGGCCCCTTCGCTATTGTGGGCAGGGCGCCTGATATTAACAATACACAGTTTAAAAACGATATGCAGGCTGTTTTTAACCTGACATTTATGTATGTATTTACCAATAACACAGCATACGCGCAAAAAGCCACTGATATACTGAATGCCTGGGCGGTAACAAACACCAAGTGGACGGGCGACGAAACTTTCCTTGACCTGGGTGATTACGCCGAACGGTATGTTACCGCTGCGGATATCCTTAAATCTACCTACCCCGGATGGACGGCTGCCAATACCACCAACGTAAATAATTACTTTAACAACGTGCTTTGGCCGCAGGTAGATGTACCAAACCCGGTGAGGGGCGCAAACCAGGGTGCTATCCAGCTTAAGGCTGCGTTGGCTATAGCGGTTTTTTTGGACGACGCCACAAAATGGAACCAGGCTATCGCCGATCTTCGCAAAGACGCAGCCGGGGGCTTATCCAACAGCCTGGGCAACGGCGAGGTAGGAGACAGCGGCAGGGACGAGGGGCACTGGGCAGGCCAGCTGCAGGCCCTTGGCTGGAATGCGGAGGTAGCCTGGAAGCAGGGGATAGATTTATTTGCCGAAATGGACAATCGTTTGCTTACCGCAAGCGAACTGTATGCGCAATACCAGGCCGAAACTACCGACATTCCTTACATTAAGTTTGGGGGCGCATACGCGTTTTGGGGAGGCGGCTTTGGCGGCCCCCGGGGCGCCAGGCGCAGAATGAATTTTTATAACATCATTAGGGGGGCTTATACCTTACGAAAAGGTTTGCCCGCACCTTATACCATGAAACTCGATAGCCTGATAGGAGAAGGGGTCGAATCATTTTTGTTTCTTAAAACAGCCGATAATTCTACAGCAACAATACCCGCGCCAATTACCCACCCCACTTTTGCGGGCGTTGCAGGCCTTGCTGATATTGATGTAGGCAACGTGGGGCTGGCCGGAAGTGCAGGCAATAGCAACGGCACATGGACCATAAAAGGTGCCGGAGCCGATATCCCGGTGCCGCCACTTACGGCTCCGGATGCTTTCCATTTTGCATTTAAACAAATAACCGGCGATGCGGCTATCATTACACGGGTAACCACTATAGATAATACCAGCCCCGATGCGAAGGCAGGTATCATGTTCCGCGAATCGCTTGCCGAAAACGCCAAATATGTGGGGCTATTCATTAAAAAATCGGGCGAGGCGGATGCCTCCTGGCGTGGCGCTACTGCCTGGAATAAAACCAATGTATCATGGAATAACCCGCCGGCCGGCTACCAGAGCCATGGCATAGCAGGTGCGCCTTACTGGCTGAAACTGGAACGGTTGGGCACCAGGATTTATGCATACCACGCAGAAGACGGTATAAACTGGACCTGTATCTCCACTGTAGAAACACCAATATCGGCCACAGCCTACGTTGGGTTATGCGTTACTTCGCACAACGCGTCGGCGTTAAACTCTTCTACATTTACGGATGTTGGCATTACCAATACCATCCCCGCCGGGGCGCCGGTTATTACCAGTTCAAACGCAGATACAGCTACTGTAAATTCTCCTTATTCATTTACCGTACTTACATCGCCTTCATCAACCTCATTCCAGGCCGATGGGCTGCCGCCGGGGCTATCAATCAATACCTCAACAGGGGGTATTTCCGGTTCGCCAACTACGCCTGGTAAATATGTGGTAACGGTGAAAGCAGCCAACGCTAACGGCACCGGATCTGATTTGCTTGTTATTACCGTCAGGAATAACGTTGCACCCGCGGCGCCGGCATCGCTTGCGCTTATTAAACAAAACGACAACAGCGTTAGCCTTTCATGGGTTGCATCGCCAAACACTACCAGCTATACCGTTAAGCGTTCGCTAACTTCGGGCGGGCCGTATTCGGTCATCGTATCCAATGTCGTTTCAACCGCTTACACAGATGCTGTTCCGTACCCGGGGCCTAACTATTATGTGGTTACCGCCAGCGCAGGTGAATTGGAAAGTTCAAATTCCAACGAGGCAGGTATCCTGTTGCCCCCTTCCCTGGTTACATCGTTAAATGCTGTTAATCTTGATTCGAAAATCAGCCTTAGCTGGCATACGGCCATCGGTGCGGCTACTTACACCATAAAACGTGCGGCAATCAGCGGCGGCCCGTATACAGTAATAGCAAGCGGAGTGACAGATACTACTTATACAGATCAAAATGTAAGCAATGGCGGATACTATTATTATGTGGTTGCCTCGAAGGGGTCGAGCCTCGAAAGCGGCAACTCGGCCGAGGTGCTTGGCGTGCCGGGAGCATCCTCAAACACCTGGAGCGCAACGGCAGCCGACGCCAACTGGACAAACCCTGCCAACTGGGAAAGCACCACGGCGCCTGTTTCTCCTGCGCTTTTAACTTTTAATAATTCATCCGCAACCACACTGAACAACGATATTAACGGCCTGGAAATACCCAGGCTGATATTTAACAGCAACGCCGCGGCATATACTTTTGCCGGTAACGGTGTAACCTTGGGCAACGATATTTATAACTACTCGGCCAATGGGCAGGTTATTAATTTACCGGTGGTTGTAACCCGGCCGGTTTCGGTTACCACCAATGCAGGAGCTTTAACCCTGGGCGGGGTAATAAGCGGCAGCGGCGGAATTGTAAAAAGCGGATCGGGCACCGTTGTACTTAAGGGGCTTAATACCTATTCGGGAAATACCATTGTAAATGGAGGTGGATCCGGCGGGTGGCCGCCAAACTTTGCACTACAGCTTGGAGGTACTGGAACCGGTACAATAGGGGCCCCGCTATCCGGGGCGGCCGGAACAGGTAAGATTATCCTGAACGGCGGGGCACTGATGAATAATGGCTTCGGCACTATCTTCAACGATGTAATTGTTAAAGATTCGGTAAAAAGCTACATGTATATTGATGGGGGAGGCCTTGCACTTGCCGGCCGGCTGCTTGGCAAGGGAACCCTTGAACACGATGGCAATAACACCCAGGGTTTGCAGTTAAACGGAGATAACACCGGTTTTGAAGGAACTTTCATCTCGATAAACAGGAGCTCCAATTCGCGCATCCGTTTCAACACGGCTACATCCGGGAGTGCAAAGGCTAGCTGGGTGTTAAACAGTGGTTTTACCGATGCCCATGGATTTACCTTTACCGGTGTACTTCAATTTGGCGCATTATCAGGAAACGGACAGATGAGGAGGGACAATGGCAGCCCGGTTATCAGTATCGGTGCTTTAAATAAAAACACCACCTTCGGCGGCATCATATCCGGCGCAATTGCCATTATTAAAGAGGGAACGGGCACTTTGCGGTTTACCGGCACCAATAATTATACCGGTGGTACAACTGTAAATGCAGGCGCCTTCCTTATTGATAGCGTTGGGCAGGTAACCAGCCCGGTACTGGTAAATGCCGGTGCTGTTGGTGGTATAGGCACTTGCGCTGCACCGCTCACAGTTGGTTCGGGCAGCGGGGCAGGGGCGTTTTTGTCGCCGGGTAGCAACGCTATTGGCACAATGACGGTAACGGGATTATTAACCATGAATACTGATGCTACACTAAAAGCCGAGATTAAAGTAGCAAAAGATAGTGCCGACCTGGTGAAAGCCGGCTCCGTTACGCTGAACTCTCCTTTGTTATCTATTCAAAGCCTGTCGGCCGATTCGGTTCCCAGGGGGGCTATTTTTACTATTATAAACAATACCGGTACTTCGGCAGTGTCAGGAACCTTTAAAAATCTGCCCGAATTGTCGATGGTCAACATCAACGGTACCAATTTTCGCATCAGTTACAAGGGCGGTACCGGCAACGATGTGATTTTAAGGGATAACCGCACAACACCGCCGCTAATAACCAGCGCCGATTCGGCTAAAGCCATCGTCGGGTCTGCTTTCAGTTACCAGGTTACGGCAATAAACTCGCCCAAAAGCTTTAATGCAACCGGCTTGCCTCCCGGTTTGGCTATAAATACCAGCACGGGAATTATTTCAGGAACGCCGGTACAGGTTGGCACTTTCCAGGTATCGGTAAGTGCCGCTAATGATACTTTAGCCGCTACTGCCATCATCACTTTTATTATTAAAAGCAATGTTGTCGACGGGCTTAATGTGGCAAGCGGCGATAAAAAAAACATCCTTGAATGGGATGCCCTGAACGGTGCGGCTTATAATGTAAAACGTTCTGCCAGCCAGGCGGGACCATTCACGGTATTAGCTAATGTAACAACAAACAGGTTTGCCGATACTACCGTGGTTAACGGCACCACCTATTATTACGTGGTTTCGGCTGTTATCAATAATGCCGATAATCCCAACAGCGCCGTAGCCGTTGCTACCCCAAATGTTGGCCAGGTTCATTATTACAGATTTAATGAAGCCGGCGGAACCAAAATCCTCGATTCCTGGAGCGCCGTTCATGGCAGTATGGCATCCGCGGCTATAAGGCAGCCCGGGTATATCGATCAGTCGCTTTATTTAAATGGCACATCAACCGCCTACGCTACACTGCCCGCAGGGTTTGTGAGTACACTGAACGACTTTACTATAGCTGCATGGGTAAAAATGGATGCCATTTCAAACTGGATGCGGGTATTTGACTTTGGTTCAAGTACCACCAATTATATGTTTTTAACCGTGCAAACAGGCGTTACCGGTGGCAAATCAATTGTAGGGTACGGTATAAAAAACGGCGCGCCCGCCGAATTGTTCCTGAGGTATAACTATACTTTCCCGTTAAACACCTGGACTCACCTTGCCCTTACGCAATCCGGCAATACGCTTAACATGTTTATTAACGGCGCGCTTGTAGCAACAAGTACCACCATCACCATTAAACCCGCCAACCTGGGCAACACAACCCAAAACTACCTGGGTAAATCGCAGTTTAACGACCCCATGTTTAAAGGCGCCATTGACGATTTCAGGATTTATGGCCGGGCTTTAAGTACAGCCGAAATAGCCGGTTTAACCGGAAAAGATCAGTCCATTACCTTTGCCGCCATGCCTGCCAAATTTGTTGGCGATGCGGATTTTGACCCTGCCGCGTCGGCCTCTTCCGGCCTGCCGGTTTTGTATACCAGTTCTGATACTTCGGTGGTTTCGGTTGTTAACGGAAAGTTACATATCATCAAGGCCGATACTGTTAGCATAACAGCTTCCCAGGCTGGTTTTGATCTTTTCCGTCCGGCAGTACCGGTTTCCCAAACGTTAATCGTTAGTAAAAAAACGCAGCAGATTACTTTTAATCCAATCAGCGTTAAGCGCCTTGGCGACGCTGATTTTACCGTGACAGCATCCTCCACCTCTTCGCTTCCGGTTACGTTTATCAGCTCAAATCCTGGTGTGGCTGCCGTTAACAATGGGCTGGTACACCTTGTGGGGCCCGGTACTGTTACTATTACCGCCATACAGCAGGGTAATTTTCAATATGATTCGGCTGCGGTAAGTCAGCAGTTTAGGGTATTGCCGGTTCAGTTAAAAGTATTGTATAAAGACGGCGACAACGGACAACTAACAAATAACACCATCAAGCCCTATTTGATGATAGCCAGCACAGATAGTCTTGGTGTCGCTTACAGCGAGCTAACTGCCCGCTACTGGATAACGGCCGAAAACTACGCGGGAATAAATTTTTATGTGGATTACGCGCAAATGGGCGCCGGCAAAATTAAAGGCAGGTACGTTCCGCTTACCCAGCCAAGGAATAACGCTTTTGGGTATATTGAATATTCTTTTGATAACGGTACCGCAATGCTTGCGCCGCAAACCAATACGGGGGCTATCCAAACACGGGTGGGTAATTCAGATTGGTCGGTGTTTGATGAAAGCAACGATTATTCATATCAGCCGGGCACCGCTTATGCCGAGAATAGCAAGTTTACCCTGTACCGAAACAATGTTTTAGTTTGGGGCACCGAACCTTCGCTCATTCAGCCTTCAACAACGGTTACCGCTTTTACACAAAGCATAGCAGCCGGCAGCAACACCATAAGTACTTACCTGAGGATTGATAATACCGGCAACACCGCTTTAAGCTACAAGGATATAAAAATCCGCTATTTTTTTACAAAGGATTCTAATGCAGGCCTTAATTATTTTATTGATTACGCTAAACTGGGCACCACGAAAATTAGCGGACAGTTTTACGCCCTCAGCCCATCTTATAGCACTGCCGATTCGGAACTGGAGCTAAAGATAGACTCGACTGCCGGGCAGCTGTACCCGCTCACCAGTTCGGGAAATATCCAGTACCGGATAGCAAAGGCAGATTGGTCGGCGCTAAACCAGGCTAATGATTACTCGTACCAAACAGGCGCAATGAGCGCCAATAACCACGTTTGCGTTTACTATAAAGGCAGCCTGATATATGGAACCGAACCGGGTAGCTACCAGGCGGCATCATTTGCCAGTTTGGCCGGGAATAATGCTTTGGAATTTCAAAAGCCGGCTTTGGAGAATCCAGGTTTTGTAACCTATCCAAACCCGGTGGTAAACGGACATTTCACCGTACGTACAACGCCAATTATTCCGGATGGTAATGTGCAGCTTACCATCACCGATTTTTATGGTAAGGTGGTATACCGGAAATCTGCAACAAAATCAGGGAATACATTGCCGGTGCAGTTGGATACAAACATACCTTCGGGTAATTATATTTTGCAACTAAATAACCAGTACGCCGTAAAAATTATTATCAACTGATTTTGATAATGGCTTTTATCCGGAAACACGGCTGTTACATAAAAATAAGGTATTAACCCGGATGGGGTGCAGGTTTGCGCCCCATTTTTACTTTAAGACGGATAGCGAGCGGGTGAAATAAGTGTTAAAAAAACAATCATTTATTGGAGATAAAAAAATTAATAATTGCTAAATTAGTACACCAATTAATAAATCGCCTTAAACAGGTAAGTTCTGTCGCTAAAAATAGCACTATAGCCTGCAGCATTTTATGAAGAAATTGCTTTTTATAACCGCGTTTTTACTGTTAAAGTATAATGCAGATTCGTCCCCGTTCCCGATGTCGTACCTGGGGATTGAGCAGGGCCTGTCAAACAATACCGTAACCACTATCTTTAAAGATAAATTTGGATTTATGTGGTTTGGCACCCTCGACGGCCTTAACCGGTTTGACGGCTACACCTTTAAAAAATTCAGGAACAAAATAAATGACCCGGCAAGTTTGCCCGAAAATACCATCACAGCCCTGGAGCAGGACCAGCTGGACCAGATTTGGGTTGGCACCCGCCTGGGTGTTGGTATCCTGGATAGTAAAACGCTTCATTTTTCGCGGATAACCTACCAGTCCGGCCCGGCGGGCGCTTTGGCCCCGGTACCGGTTGATAAGGTGATTAACGTGTTGAAAAAGGATTCGTCGGGCAATATGATGATCGGGTCGACAGATGCCGGTTTAATGATCTACTATAAAAGTGCGTCTTTTGCTGTTGAGGTACCCTTGTTAAATGCCCAAAAAAAACAGCAATGGAAATATACCGTAACCGCGCTTGCAATTCTTAACAACCGCAGTGTTTGGCTGGTTGTTGATAATATTGGTTTATGCAGGTTTTTACCCGGCAAAAATATAGTGGTGCCGGTTAGCGGCCCGCTTCCGCTGGCTACCCGCATGAAGCAGGGGCCCGATGGTAACCTTTGGATAAGCACAAACGGGGGTATGTTTTCCTTTAATACTGCAACCAGCCAGCTTAAGCACCAGGTTTTTACTAATAAGGCGCTCGATAATATCAAAGTATTTGATTTTTACTTTGATAAAACTAAAACCCTATGGCTGGCAACCGATGGTTTGGGTGTAGGCACTGTAAATATTTTTGGTGGCGGCCAGTGCACCCTTATCCAGCAGCAGGATGCCGGTACACTTTCAAGTAACTCGGTTTATGCCATTTACGAGGATAGCCAAAGCCGTAAATGGATTGGTACATTAAGGGGAGGGATCAGCGTTATCGACCCAAATAAAAATCAGTTCAGGACTATCGTACATCAGCCTTATAATAAAATCAGCCTGGTATCCAATTTTACATTTTCGTTTGGTGAGGATGCCGGCCATAACATCTGGATTGGCACAGATGGTTCGGGCATTAGTGTATGGAACAGGGCCCAAAATACATTCACTACTTTCCAGCACGATGATAGTAATCAGCAATCGTTAAGCAGTAACCGGGTTTCATCAATTATTAAAGACAAGCAAAACCAGGTATGGGTAGCCACATTTGGGGGCGGGGTTGATATTTATGATCCGGGCACGCATTTGTTTAAAAACGTACCGTTTCAAAAAAATGCGAGCAGCAGGAAATCCGTTTGGAAAATTTACCAGGATGCCGGTGACAAAATTTGGGCCACGCTTTTAAGAGGCGAAAAGGCCGGGGTTGAGCGCGGAAGGCTTTTTTATTTTGATAAGGCAGCCGGAGAATTTGTTTCGGCCGGTTTTGATGTTAAAGATGATGTGCTGTCGATGACGGATGATGGCAGGGGTAATTTGTGGCTGGGTAGTTTTAAAAACCTGGTGCGGGTTAATAAACAAACTGGGCAGTCGGCGGTAATACAGTCGAATATTGCCGTACGCAGCTTGCTTGTTGCCCATGGCACCTTATTTATTGGTACCCACGGCAAAGGCCTGATGACTTATGAACTGGCTACCGGAAAAATTGCATTCTACAACGAAAATAATGGCCTGCCCAATAACACGATATTAAACATCGAAAACGACACAAAGGGAAATATATGGATGAGCACCTTCAACGGCCTATCCAAGTTAAAGTTCGCGACAAAAAAATTTGAAAACTATTACGCCTCAGATGGTCTGCAATCCAACCAGTTTTATTTTAACGCGGCCGGGAAATTATCATCCGGCGAGTTGCTTTTTGGCGGGATAAAGGGTTTTAACATCTTTCACCCGGATAGCATCAGGCGTTTTTACAGCTTTCCGGATTTGCTGATAACGCAGGTTAGTATTGAAAATGAGGATGTTAATGCCAATAATGCCTATATAAAAAACGCGGTTAATATTTACGATATCGATAAAATACGTTTGCCTTATGATAAGGCCGTACTATCTATGGAGTATGTTGCCCTGGAGTATTCGCTTCCCGAAAAAATACAGTATGCCTATTACCTGCAGGGCTGGGATAAAAGCTGGAACTACGTTAATAACGCGCGGGTTTTAAATTATTCAAGATTAAGCGAAGGCAATTACACGCTGCATATTAAAGCCACCAATGGCTATGGCGTATGGAATACAAAAGAAAAAATAGTATCTATTACCGTACTGCCGCCATGGTTCAGGAGCTGGTGGGCTTATTTGCTTTATATGGGTATTATATCCGCATCGGTTTACGGGTACATTTATTACCATAAAAAGGAAAACCAGCTGCACTATGAAGTTAAACTGGCCAACCTGAAGGTAGAACAGGAAAAGGAACTTAACGAAAAGAAGATAGCCTTTTTTACCAATATTTCGCATGAATTCCGCACCCCGCTTACACTCATTGCCAACCCGATAAAGGAACTACTGCAAAATAACGGCAAAAATATCGACCTGATAGACCTGAGTTCGGTATATCGGAATGCCCGGAGGCTGCTGGGCCTGGTAGACAGGTTGTTGCTTTTCCGGTCGACAGATAATGAACTAACCGAATTGAAAAAAGAATGGGTAAGCCTATCCGACATTGCCCGCGAAGTTTTTTCGTGCTTTAACAACCAGGCTAAAGCAAAGCAACTGGATTATCAGTTGCATATAGACCAGGAGATACTGGCCTGCATCGACAGGGAAAAAATGGAGATTGTGCTATTTAACTTACTTTCCAACGCCCTGAAATTCACGCCCGATCATGGCAAAGTGGCCATGTATATGCGGGAGGTAAACGATAAGGTTGAAATAGAGGTACATGATAGCGGACACGGAATTTCTGCAGAAACAGGCGACCGCCTTTTTGAAAAGTTTTACCGCGAGGAAGCAACCGACAGGGCTAACCAAAGTGGATTTGGCATCGGTTTATTCCTCGCCAAAAAATATGTTGATATCCATAACGGTCATTTATCTTACACCAGCGCGCCTGGAGAGGGTACGGTTTTCAAAATAGAGTTGCCTGGGGCTGATGCGATAACAAAACCCCTGGAGGTAACTAAACCGGTTTTTCATTCGTCGGCATTTGAGATCCTAAACGAAGCCATCATAGATCATGAACCCGGACTGTTGAAAGAACCGGAAAAACCTGATCATGTAAGCGAATTGATGGATAGCATTGTTAAAGACAAGCCATCGGTGCTGGTTATTGATGATGACGGCGATATCCGCCAGTATCTTCGCAAGCTGCTGAAAGATTCCTATAACGTTTATGAAGCAAAAGATACTGTTGAAGGACTTGAGATTGTAATGCAAACAGACCCCGACATTATTGTTTGCGATGTAGTGATCAAGGAATTCAGCGGGATTGAGTTTTGTTCGAAATTAAAAGATTCACCCTCGTTCAGCCATATCCCGGTGATCCTTTTAACCGGCAGTTCTTCGCCCGAAATAAAATTAAAGGGTGTTGAATGCGGCGCCGATGATTATATAACCAAGCCCTTTGAAAACGACCTGCTGGTAGCCCGTATCAAAAGTATTTTAAAAGGCCGGAATACACTTAAACAGTTTTTCCTGAACGAAGTGACGCTGAAGAGCAACAACCTGAGAATTCCGGAGGAGTACAGCCAGTTTTTGGCAAGATGTATTGCTTTGATTGAAAAACACCTGGATGATGAAAATTTTTCGGTATCTGTGTTCACCAGGGAAATGGGGATGAGCAGGTCTAATTTGTTCAGGAAGGTAAAAGCGATTTCGGGTTTAAATATTTCCGAATTTATAAGGCATATCAAGCTCAGGAAAGCGGCCGAGCTGATGATCCAAAGCGATTTGCAGATTAAAGAGGTGGCCTACAAAATCGGTTTCCAGGATGTAAGGTATTTCAGGGAACAATTTTGCAAGCTTTTTGAAATGAACCCGTCAGATTTTATCCGAAAATACCGGAAAACCTTTGTAAAAAGTTACAACCTGGGCGCCGGAATGGCACCCGAAAATACCCGGTAGGCGGGCAGGCGGTGCCAGTGCCCAAAGCGCCTGTATATGAATCTAACCCGGTTTAGGAACTGCTTCCTGGCCGGGTTTTTATTTAAAATGTTTTTTTACCGCGCCCGGTAAAACGGCGGCAATCCGACCAATTGCTTTAATTGGCGTTTTATAGCCTTTTTGGGGCTTAAATATGCAAATCTACCACCGTTGTTTGGCCGTTTAGCCGCCTCCAAAAGAGCGGTTTTCAATCGAGATTAGCACTCGAAATCCTGTCAGCACCCAATTTGGCCGGGTTAAAATCCAATTATTTAAACTTTTAAATCCAAAATTATGAGAGATTTTACTTTCCGTATCCGATGGCTGCTAACCATCATTTTTTTGTGTTTTTTTGCCGCGCTCGCCGGCGCCCAGGATAAGCCGGTTTCCGGTAAAGTTGTCGACGCCGGGAACGGAACCCCACTGGTTGGCGTATCGGTAATGGTTACAGGTACATCAAATGGTGTTGCTACAGACGCCGATGGCAAGTTTACCATTAACGTACCCCAGAAGGCAATTTTACGGTTCCAGAGCATGGGTTATGCCGCTGTTAATGTGGCGGCCGATTTTAGCGGCCCTATGGTGGTTAAAATGGCATCGGCCGGTAAAACCCTTGATGAAGTTGTTGTGGTAGGGTACGGCGTTCAGCGCAAATCAGATCTTACCGGCTCGGTAACCAGCATTAAGGCGGCCGATATTACCAAAATTGGCGGCAGCAACGCGGCCGAAGCTTTACAAGGCAAGGCGCCGGGTGTGCAAATACTAAACCAGGGCGGCCCCGGCACAGCCCCATCCGTATTTATCAGGGGCTTGGGTACCAACGGCGATGCAAGCCCGCTTTATGTTGTTGACGGTATGATGGTGGCCAACATTACTTTCCTGGCTCCGGGTGACATAGAATCGATGGAAATATTAAAGGATGCCTCGTCTACGGCCATCTATGGCTCGCGCGGTGCAAACGGTGTTATCCTGGTTACTACCAAAAAGGGCAAAGCCGGTAAGCCGGTCATCAACTTTACTACTTCTCACGGCTTCCAGTTTCTGACACGTAAATACGATGTTGCCAACGGCAAAGAGTACGCGCAGCTGGTAAACCTGTTTAAAACCAATGCTGGCGCATCCCCGGTTTATAATAACCTGGATACCATTGGCGAAGGTACCGATTGGATTAAAGAAGTAACCCAAAAAGGAATGGTGAGTGACTATGGCCTTTCGGTAGGCGGGGGCAACGAAAATGTAAATTATAATATCAGCGCCAGTTACCACAAAGAAGAGGGTGTTTTAAAATATACCGATTACAACCGCCTCACCCTGCGGGCTGATAACGGGTATAAGTTGAGCAACAAATTATCTATCGGGCACAACCTTTCATTGGCCAGCAGCAACTATAATGGCGATGGTGTTTCCAACACTGGCCGCGGTATAAACTCTATATCCCGCATTTCGCCATTATTACCGGTTTATAACCGCGATGGGTCTTTTTCAAAAGGCCAGGATATTGATATTGTAAACCCTTTTGCCGAGTTGTATTATCATAAAGATAATAAAGTACATCCCCTGCAATTTGTGGGCAACGGTTACCTGAACTACAATTTGCTTGATGGTTTGGTGTTCCGCAGCAGTTACGGGGTAGATTACACACAGAACAAAATAAACAAGTATACCCCATCTTACAATTTGGGAGCAAATCAAGCCAACCAAACCACTATCGAAAACGGGTATACAACCGTATCATCGTGGTTATGGGAAAACACGCTTACCTACAACAAACAAATAGGCAAACACCATATTAATTTATTGGGTGGCTACACTGCACAAAATACCAATTATGGCGGTGTTGACGTAACCGCCAGCGGGCCGCTAACCACAACCGACCCCAATTATCGCTACATCCAGGTGTATCCAACCACCAGCATCAATTCATTAGGTGCATTGCCTTCAAGCGAATCAATCCTGTCCTATCTTTTCAGGGCAAATTATAGCTACATGGACCGTTACCTGCTAACGGCTTCGTTCCGGAGTGATGGCTCGTCAAAATTTGCCGATGGCAACAGGTGGGGATATTTTCCTTCGGTGGCATTGGGCTGGCGGGTATCCCAGGAAAAATTCATGGAAAATGTAACGTGGATCAACAACCTTAAACTACGCGGCAGCTGGGGCCAAACAGGAAGCAACAAAATTGCCAATTATCAAACCTACAGCACACTTAACCAGGAAACAACCTATGATGGCGTTTTTAATGGTGTATTTTACCCAATGGCAACCATCATTGCGGCTGCCAACCGCGATATTACCTGGGAAGTTTCGCAACAATCCGACCTGGGTTTGGAGTTTACCACGTTTAACGACCGCCTGCGGATTGAAGCCGATTACTACAGGCGCGATACTAAAAACCTGCTCCTGGTGTTACCCATCCCCGGCGGATCTACAGGGACAAGCGCGGCTTACTCAAATGCCGGAACAGTACGCAACAGCGGCTTTGAGTTCCAGGCAAGCTGGAACGATAAGGTTGGCCAATTTAAATATGGTGTAACAGTTACCGGAAGCGCCAACAAAAATAAAATCCTCGATTTTAAAGGATTAACATCCTACGCTTCAGATTTTATGGTGCCATCTACCCACATATCTAAACAGGGTTTTCCGATTGGCGATTTTTACGGATATAAGTCGGCAGGGATAGTTCAAAGCCAGGCGCAAATTGACCAGTTAAATGCCGATGCAGCTACCAAAAGCGGTATCGCCGGCAAGCAATACTGGTCGGGCCTTAAACCGGGCGACCTGCTATTTAAAGATATTAATGGCGATGGTTTTATTGATGGCAACGACAAAACAGATATAGGTTCGCCTTATGCAAAATTTGTTGGCGGTATTTCAATAACCGCTGCCTACAAAGGGTTTGATATCGCCATAGATATGATGGGCAGTTTTGGCGGAAAAATTTATAACGATTCGCGTAACCAGTTTGTAAGCTCGGGCCTTTCCAACCTTAACGTGGAGTGGCTTGACTCCTGGACCCCAACACATACCAATACCAGCATTCCCCGTTATGCCGTAAATACTTCAACAACACAATCGTCTGATTTCAATATTTTTGATGGCACTTACATTAAAGCGCGGTACATGGAATTAGGGTATACGTTTGGCAAAGGGGTGGTAAGCAAGCTGGGAATTTCGAGCCTGCGGGTATACGTTAATGCCACCAATCCTTTTTATATCACAAAATACAAAGGGTTTTCGCCCGAGGTATCCAATGCTTACGGAGTATCAACCATTGGCGACGATTTCCGCACGTATCCTGTTTCGGGAACGGCAAGGCTGGGTATAAACTTAAATTTTTAAAAGCTTTCAGAATTTGAATTATGAAAAATATAGTAAAGATATTAATGCTGCTCAACCTGCTTGTTTTATGGTCGTGCAAAAAAAGCTTTCTTGATAAGCAGCCTTTAGGAGTGCTTTCCAGCGCTACGTTCTCTTCGGATACAACTACGCTTGGTTTGGCTGTAAACCGGCTGTATGGCTCAATTGCCTGGCGCGAATTCAGGATAGGCCAGCACCAGTATTCAACCAAAGAGATGTGCGGTGATGATTTTATAGTGGGCACCAACGCCGATTTTAGCGTATTCCAGAACTATAGTTTCTTAGCCGATAACTATATGATTGAAAGGTATTGGGGCAGGGCGTACGAAAATATTCACTATTGCAATGTGGTTATCGACCGTACACCTACATTTGCCGCCCGTTACTCGGCCGAGTTGTATGAGGCGCAGGCTAAATATTTCCGCGCATATTACAATTTTGATTTAACCAATGTTTTTGGCGATGCACCTTTACGTGATCATGATCCGGTAACCCCTGCGGAGTATAACATTCCAAAAAGCTCGCATGCCGATATCATTAAACTGGTGATATCCGATTTAAAATATGCCATAGCTCATTTGCCTACCCGCTCACAATGGGGAACTGCCAACCTGGGCCGTGTTACCAAAGGTACAGCGCAAGGTTTATTGGCCAAGGTGTACCTGTACGATCAGGACTACGCCAATGCCAAAACTTACGCTGATATGGTTATAAACGGCGGCGAGTACAGCCTGTATAACGATTACCGGAATTTATTCAGCCCCGACCACTTGTATTCATCTGAAAACATGATGCCGGGCGGACTGATTTATAACGCATCGTTACCGGCGGGCCGCCAGTATGCCCCTTACCTGCAATACCAGGGTTTGCCTTCGTTGGGTGCAAATGGTGCCATATATCCATCGCCAAACCTGGCCGGCAATTACGAAAGCGGTGATCCGCGTTTTGCTGCCACGTTTTTTACCCGGACAGATATTATCCCCGGCTACAATAACAACCAGCCCGTGGTTTTCCCGTCAAATACTGATTACGCTAATAAAAAAGTAATATGGCCTTTTGCCTATTGGAATGCCGGCAACTTTAATTTTCAAAGTGTTAACCCGATGTACCTGCGCTATGCCGATATTATTTTAATGGCTGCAGAGGCAAATAACGAATTGGGCAACACCGCCGATGCACTCAAATATTTAGAGATGATAAGGTACCGGGCCCGTGGCAATAAAACCTTTGCCGCATCGGTGCTTGCCGGCGAAAACGGTGGCGCCGGGGTACTGCCTCAAATTATAACAGCCGATAAAACAGCCCTGCGTTTAGCTATCTGGCATGAACGGCGTATTGAGCTGGCGCTTGAATTTAACAGGTGGTATGATTTGGTACGTTACAATAAAGTAGCTGCCGCAAACGGAAGCAGCGGCACAGGATACACCGAAAACCTGTTGAAGAACGTTTATGGAAGAACAAACTTTAACTATACTAAGTTTAGCCACTTCCCTATACCGCAAACTTTTATAACTTCATCAAACGGTGTGCTTAAGCAAAATAGCGCATGGTAAAAGTTAGGATGTAAAAACAGGTATTAATTTAATTTGAAAAGCGAGGCTACCTTTATTGGTAGCCTCGCTTTTTTATTATGGCGTGTAGTAACTACCCATGACAAGTTGAAAATCCCAGACTTACGAAGTTTTAAAAACTTCGTAAGTCTTTCGCCGGCTTGTCACTCTACCTTCAGAATTTCCCGAAATTTACCACTACCCATGACATGTTGAAAAACGGAAGTCATCCCGAACTTGTTTCGGGATCCCACAGGACAGGTGGCCCGCATGAGGTACACTTAGCATGTGGGGTGCCGAAACAAGTTCGGCATGACATTGGGGATTAACCGATGTCATTTCCTCCTTTAGAATTTCGCGAAATTTTACCACTCAGCATGACGTGTTTCGGCTCAAATGAACATCGGCTTTGAACGCCGGCTAAGACTCAGCCGGTCGAGGCTGCGCCCGACCACCCTCTCTCCGGCTGAAGCCGCAAAGAGGGTTGAAGCTCATTTTTTATTCTTTTGCCCCTCTATGCGACGCAGTCGGAGAGAGGGGCAACGTCCGTTAGCTAACGGATCGTCGGGGTGAGTCGTCTCTACCACGTTATAAACGCCATTTTACCGGGGCGATTACCTCTTGAAAATTGCACTAAAACAATTCCCAATATTAACTATGGCCGGTAATAATGCACTGGCCAGATCCGCTGCTGGGCAAGTAGAAATAATAATTTACCCCGGCAATGTTCATTGTATAAGTTTGATTGGGCAGCAAGGTATATGCGGGGCCAATCCACAAAATATATGAACTTACATGGGGGTTTACATATTGGGTATTGCCTTTAAATGTAAACGGCACATTCCCAAGGTAAGGGTTGTCAACCAGCGACCAGTTGAGTGATACCCATGGATTACTCATGTCATAACCAATGGTCCAGCTATAACCTGTCGGAAAAGTTGCGTAAGGTTTTTTAAAAGCGACTTTCGTTTTGTGCGGTTTATGTGCTTTAGGCACAACGGTGGTAGCATGCAATGATGTTGCAATTGATAAACAAAGTACTGCTGCGACGGCAGTAAGCGTGAAGAATTTTTTCATAGCGTTGTTTTTTTAAATTTCAACTAAATTAAATAAGGAAGTTGTTGTTGCATCCATTGCTCAAAAATGGCGCAAACGATTGTTTTATAGAAAGTTATTAACAATGTAGCTGCAGGGGCAGGCTACTCCCTGATAGGCCTGATTTTTCAACTATGGATCTGTCGGTCTGAGCCTGTCGAAGATGTGTGCGGAGAGGCCTTCCGCAATACTTCGGCTATCCATTACAACTAAAAAAAACGGAAGTCATCCTGTCCGTTAGCTAACGGATCAGGATCCCACAGTACGGTAGCCGCCATGCTGTACACCTTGCACGTGGGGTGCTGAAACAAGTTCAGCATGACTTTGGGGTTAAATCGTCATCATTTCCAGTTAAGAATTTCGCGCAATCCTTCCCTGTCCATGCAATGTGTTCCGGTTCAAAGGATTTTAAGTGTAGTTTTTTCTGCTGATGCCCGCGCAATTTCAACGCCCCGGCGCTCCAATGAAATTTATGGTGTAATTGAAAAAAACTGGTGATAAAATGAGTATCCAACCGGTATTTCAATGTCTTTACTATACTAATTAATAGCCCGGGCAATAAAAATAAACCAATGAATTAAATGGCCGAAAGCCAGCATTAAATCAAAAATTATGAACAATAAAATCAATACTTTATGAATGTTTTTTACGAAACAAGACACCGGATACTACGGCTGTTTGCTGTACTTGTGTTAATTGCCTGCTGGGCAACAGCATCGGCCCAGAACAAACCCGTTACCGGTAAAATTATTGACGCCAGTACCGGCGAACCGGTTAT
Organism: Mucilaginibacter sp. P2_A5; assembly: GCF_056404995.1. Taxonomy (NCBI): domain Bacteria; kingdom Pseudomonadati; phylum Bacteroidota; class Sphingobacteriia; order Sphingobacteriales; family Sphingobacteriaceae; genus Mucilaginibacter; species Mucilaginibacter sp. P2_A5. The sequence continues at coordinate 42,508 of NZ_JBFUCY010000035.1, read as the reverse complement.
AGGCGCCACCGTACTGGCTGTAGGCACATCAAACGGGGTAGCGGCTGATTTGAACGGTACTTTTAAAATCATAGTGCCCGCTAATGCATCACTGCAGTTCAAGAGCATTGGCTATACATCAGTTACCGTGGCGGCCGATTTTGATAAGCCAATGGTGATCAAACTGGAGCCATCAAACAAAGGCCTGGAAGAGGTGGTTGTGGTAGCCTATGGTCAGCAAAAACGTGCTACCGTTTCCGGCGCTGTTGCCACCGTATCCGCGAAGGCTTTCCAGGACAGGGGGCCGATCAATAACCCGCTTGAATCATTACAGGGGCAGGTTCCCGGCGTTGTGGTTACCCGCACATCTGCCCAGCCCGGCCGCGAAAACTGGAACTTCCAGATCCGCGGGGCCACATCTGTCAACAATCAGGATCCGCTTATTGTGCTGGATGGTGTAGCGCTGGTTAACAATGCCGAACTGAACTCCATCAATCCGAATGATATTGACAATATATCTTTCCTGAAAGATGCAGCTGCATCTATTTACGGAGCACGCGCGGCCTTTGGTGTAGTGCTTATCACCACCAAAAAAGCCAAATCAGGTAAAATGGATGTACAATATCTTTCCACTATATCGCAAAAGCGGCTTGGCCTTCAGCCTATCCTGATCAATAACCGGCAATGGGGCCAAAGTTTAAAAGAGGCATTAACCAACGATAACTATGGCGTGGCCCCTACCAACTATCTTTGGTACCAACTGGCCGACCTGGCCACCCATCCACCTGATTCCCTTTATATCGATATCACCAAATTACCAGGTTATGCCGGTTCGGCCAATGGCGTTTTATATAACGGTACACCGCTGCCATCATTTGGCGATGTTAAGGACTTTACCTTTTTTGATACCAACATGCAAAAAATGTTATGGGGAAATGCCACATCAACCCAGCAGGACCTAAGCTTTTCGGGCTCGGGCGATCGTGGCGGCTACAGGGTATCGTTAGGCTACCTTAACGATGGAAGCCAGTTAAAATGGGGTCTTAACGGAAACCAGCGTTATAACCTCCGTTTAAATCATAGCTATAAGTTTAGCGATAGGGTAAACCTGGAAACCAATATATCCCTTGAAAGGAATAATATACAGCAGCCTACGCTATATAGCTACGGCGGTTATAGTGCGCTAAGCAATTACGGCCAGCCTGGCTTGCCCGCTTTTACTTCAAAAGGACAACCCTACGCCTGGGGAACCGTTTACAGTGCCCCGGCACTGCTTAAATATGGCGGTGATAATAAAGAATCGAACAGCAGGGCCCTGTTAAATTCAACGTTTACCTACAATTTTGCCAAACACCTTACATTTACAGCTGTAACCGGTTATCATGTGTGGTACCAGGACAGCAGGATACAGCAAAAGCAGGTTCAGTTTTATAACTATGCCGGTAACCTGTTAATACAAACAAACCCTATAGCAGGCGGAAGCGGCGGAAGCAATACCTTTTATAACCGTAGTAATATTACCGAACCGTTTTATAACCTGGCAGGTCGGGTATCGTACGATAACGTGTTTAACAAGGTTCATGCGGTTGGGCTAATGCTCGGAAGTTCGTATGAACGCGATGAGTACAATTATTTTACCACGCGTACCTATAACCTGGGCAGTGACGACATCCCGTCGTTAGGAACGGGCGTTACCAGTGGCACCGCGGGTTTTGTAACCAATGGCGAAATCCAGAACCATCTTGCACTGGGCTCTTACTACGGTCGGGCAACTTATACCTACAATAGCAAATATAACCTGGAGGTGCAGGGCCGGTACGATGGCTCATCAAAATTTATTGACTACAAAAGGTGGAAATTATTTGGGTCGGTACTAGCCTCATGGCTGATATCCGAAGAATCATTTGTCAAAAACCTTAACATATTCTCAAGCCTTAAACTGCGGGCAAGTTATGGAACCACTGGTGCCCAGAGCGTGATTGGGAATTATGATTACCTGCAATCGCTTAACGTGAATACCGGCGGCGCGTTACTTGGCTCAAATCTGGCGACCTCTGTAACTACTACCGGAGACCTGGTTTCCCTCAACAGGACCTGGGAAACGGTAATTAAAAAGAACCTGGCATTGGATTTTGGCATTTTAAACGACCACCTTTCGGGCTCTTTTGACATTTACAGAAATGAAAACAATAACATGCTGCTTAACCAGCTGTATCCGGGCGTACTTGGTGCTAACGCGCCAAAACAAAACATCGGAACGTTACATACCTGGGGTTATGAGGGCAGTCTTACCTGGCGGTCAAACATTGGCAAACTAACCTACTCGGTTAGCGGTACAATTACCGATAACCGAAATAAGGTTGTTCATTATGGCGGGGCAAATGTTATTGGGCCAGGGTATAATAATGTTGTGGAAGGGTATCCCCTGGGATCGTATTTCGGCCTAAAATATGGTGGCAAACTCCAAACCCAGGCAGAAGTTGATGCTTATAACGCCCAATACGCGCCTACCGGAAGCACTAATAACGTAGGTCTTCCCATACCGTCGGCACTTGCCAACCCTGCCGGCCAGGTGAGCGGCCTACGCCCCGGCGATAATAAGTTTGTGGATGTTAATGGCGATGGTAAATTGAGTATAGGCGGCACCGCAGCCGATAAGGGCGACCTTGTTTACCTTGGATCGGATAACCCGAGGTACAGTTTCGGGTTTAACCTTGGTTTGCAGTGGAACGGTTTTGATTTTTACTCCATTTTCCAGGGAGTTGGTAAGCGGGCCGTGCTCCGCACCGGGTCATCAGCTAACTTCAGCGTGCCTTTCCTGTCCATTTTCCAGGGCCAGACAACTTCATACCTGGGCAATGTATGGTCGCCAGAAAACCCGGATGCTTATTATCCAAACCTGCATTCGGCGCAAAACAATGGTATCAACAACTATAATTATCAGCCATCAACCTGGCGTGTGCAAAACGGCGCTTATGTACGGCTTAAAAACGTGGTGCTTGGCTATACCATACCTAAAAGCCTGCTTGCCCATACCCATGCCATAAAAGGCCTGCGGATTTACTTTTCGGGCAGCGACCTGTGGGAGAAAACCTATATACATGACGGCTGGGACCCTGAAGTTACCCGGACAGTATCCGGTAACGAAAGGTACCCCTTTTACCGTTACATCACCCTTGGCGCAAACGTGACTTTTTAATTTAAAAAAAGATATCAAATGAAGACGAAATATATCAAGTTCATGTCGGTTATAGGGTTCGCCTTTGGCTTTACTGTAATGTCATGTAATAAAACACTGAATTTAAAGCCGCTTGACCAATTATCAGATGCGGCCTACTTCAAAACTCCTACAGATTATAAAACTTTTGCCAACCAGTATTACGGCTATCTTAAAAACTTCAGTACCGTTAACGGCTTGTCTGACAACCCACATTCCGACGGGCGTTCAGACCTGTTTGGGGGCGGCGGCGCTTACGGCTCGGGTACCAACATAGTACCCGTTACCGAGCCGGGCTTTGGTAACGCCGGAAACTGGAATGTTGATTATGGCAGGATCAGGGCTGCCAATTACCTGCTGGATAAGGCCGCATCTTACCCAAGGCCGGCTGAAATAGCCCAATATGTGGCCGAAGCAAAATTCTTCCGCGCCTATACCTATTTTGATCTTTTGCAGCAATATGGTGGTGTTCCCTTAATTACCAAACCCCTTGATCTTACTTCTCCCGAGTTGTTTGGCACCAGGGCCACCCGCGGCGAAATAGCCGATTTTATTATAACCGACCTGCAGGAAGCCATACCGGCCCTGCCAGTTTCGCTGGCCGCCAGCTCGGCAGATTTTGGCCGTGTAACCCAGATGGCTGCGCAGGCGTTTTTAGGCCGTGTTGCGCTTTACGAAGGTACATGGCAAAAATTCAGGTCGGGCGATGCGGCGCGGTATAATGCCTTGCTCGATAAATCTATAGCGGCAAGCGCTGCCGTTATGGCCAGTAACCAGTATGCATTGTTTGGCACAGTGGCTTCAAACGCGCTGGGCGGCAACAGTACCTTACTGGGCGACTCCTGCCTGAAATATTTATTCATACTTGAAAACATCAAATCAAATCCGGCGGGTATCACCAAAACTGCCAATCATGAATACATCCTTTCTACCCGGTACGATGACGTATTGAAGCCGATTAATGCATTTGTGAGCCGGAGCACCATGGCAACCGGTGTGGGGCAAAAATTTGTAAATATGTTTTTATGCACTGATGGGCTGCCGGTTGAAAAATCGCCGCAGTTTGGCGGCTTTCAAACCTATTTGTCGGAATTCCAGAATCGGGATAACCGGTTAAAATACAGCATTAAAATTACCTACCAGTATTACTGGTACAGCATAAATGGCCGTGTTAACTGGACCGGAGACGCCGCAGACAGGGCAAATTCCCTGGGGCCGGCAAAACCTTACGGCTATGGTAACCAAAAATGGATATCCGAAAGGCAAATGGTTGATGGCAAGGAATCGGAAGACTACCCGGTAATCCGCTACGCCGAAGTGCTTCTTAATTATGCCGAAGCGGTATATGAAAGAAACGGAATAATTTCGGATGGTGACCTTAATAAATCTGTAAACCTTGTCCGCCTGCGCTGCAACGCTACCAATGGCATGCCGGGGCTTACCAACGCACTGGTGAGTACCAACAACCTGGATATGCGCACCGAGATAAGAAGAGAGCGTACGATAGAACTTTATGACGAAGATTTTAGATTTGACGACATCAAACGCTGGCACAGCGGTACAACAGACCTGGTAACTAATATAGGCGGTACCGCTTATGACAATGCTGCCGGTTTTGTAAGCCCATGGCCGGTATCATATAAATATACCGGTACCCAGGCCGAATTAGGCCCGGATGCTGTAAAGCCTGTGCCAACGAACGCCAAAGATGCCAATGGCAACCTGATCATCGATCAAACTGCCAGGTTATTTGCCGAAAAAAATTATTTATACCCCCTTCCATCCCAACAACTAACGTTAAACCCAAAACTAACCCAAAATCCGGGTTGGTAACTGAGTTGCGGGGGCCATGCCCCCGCAACCTTTTAATGACAACTAATGCAGATTTACGGTGATTATATAAAACCGGTTGATTAATTTTACATATAATGCCATTTATTCAACAGCATAACGTGATGAATAGATACAAAAGAATGATAAGGGTTAAACCAATTGCCGGATAAGCCTTTCCGGTCCCTAAACAGATTTTAAGATGGAGAAAAAGAAACCGGACGAATTTGAACCAGCTTTCCACATCAGGAAACCCGAGGTTAACCAGCTCCGGATTAAGCGGCACTGGGAATCAATTTTACCCTTGCTTAAACAAAAAAAGGATCCGCCTGCTCCTAAAGGAAAGCCTTGAGCTGCTCCTGATTTCATACACAATCTGCTGCCCGTATTCCCAGTCCCTCCATACCCGTTTCCCCAATAGTTTGATACTTCGCCAGCCATCATAACAAGCTTGCTGAGTGCCTTGTGCGCTAAGTTAGGGCTGAATTGCCCCTGTATATCCAAAAAACGCTACTAAACCGGTTTTTAAGGCCTTTTTGGCTGGTTTACGTCTGTTAGTTGGTTGTTTTATAGCCTTTCTGTCGCCCAAAATCCACCCATATTAGCTGCTGTAAACCAATTATCCGGCAACCGAAAATGGCCCGGGCCGATTTTTTTCAGCCTGAATTTTTTCAGCCGTTTTTCGGGAGTGGTGGTAACTAATATCAATTATAACCAAGCATTTTTTATGAACAAGAATGACCAGTTAGCTATACGTTGGGAAAAAACCCGGCAGGGCGATGTCAGTGAATTCGGGGCTATTCACCATGAGCTGTACCCGCTGCTTTATCATTACCTGCTGAAAATTACCCGCGACGAAATTGTATCAGAAGACCTCCTTCAGGAACTGTTTATAAAAATGTGGGAACGTAAGGAAAGGCTTGGCCCCATACATAATGTGAAGGTGTACTTTTTTAAGGCGGCACGGTCCCTTGCGCTCAATTATTTTAAGCGCCAAAAAAATCATTTACCAATAACCGACGACCAACGCGAAATTGACCTTGCTTTTTCGCAGGAAGAAATTTGGGTGAACAGCGAAAATGACCTGGAATTTAACAGGCTGCTCACCGTTGCCCTTAATGCATTGCCCAAAAGGCAAAAAGAAATGGTTTTTTTGAAATATTTTGACGGATGGACCTACGAACAGATAGCCGAAGTAACCGGTATAAATTACCAATCGGTAGTAAACCACATACATCGGGCTATGCAGCAATTGCGCAATAACCTGGTGTATGATAAACGGGTACAATCCTGCCGTGTGGCGGTTTAAACGCGGTCTTTAGATATAATATCTGCCAGTGTCTGAAGGAGAGGAGAACGCTTATTCTTTTGCTTTTTCATTTCCGCCGGAAATCATAGGTGTATTCAGAGCGTCCCCGCAGGGTCTCTTTGAAAAAGGACCCAGCGGTTACAAAGCCGGTCATAATCCCGAAGCCACGTTGATGCGAGATGATCGGGTACCTTCTGTCCCCGCGGGGTCTCTTTGAAAAAGGACCCAGCGGTTACAAAACCGGTCATAATCCCGAAGCCACGTTGATGCGAGATGATCGGGTACCTCAGGGTCCTCTACCGAGAGACCCTGAGGGGACGGTGTGATGCTATGCACCTTGACTTTTCAAATATCCCCGTCCCGTCCCGCGGGGTCTCTTTGAAAAAGGACCCAGCGGTTACAAAGCCGGTTCTGTCCCTGCGGGGTCTCTTTGAAAAAGGACCCAGCGGTTACAAAACCGGTCATAATCCCGAAGCCGCGTTGATGCGAGATGATCGGGTACCTCAGGGTCCTCTACCGAGAGACCCCGAGGGAACGGTGTGATGCTATGCACCTTGATCCTTCAAATATACCCGTTAGAGACACTAAGATAACTTCTTTATTTTCCCGTCCCCGCGGGGTCTCTTTGAAAAAGGACCCAGCGGTTACAAAGCCGGTCATAATTCCGAAGCCACGTTGATGCGAGATGATCGGGTACCTCATGGTCCTCTACCGAGAGACCCTGAGGGGACGATGTGATGCTATGCACCTTGATTCTTCAAATATCCCCGTTAGGGACACTAAGATAACTTCTTTATTTTCCCGTCCCCGCGGGGTCTCTTTGAAAAAGGACCCAGCGGTTACAAAGCCGGTCATAATCCCGAAGCCACGTTGATGCGAGATGATCGGGTACCTCAGGGTCCTCTACCGAGAGACCCTGAGGGAACGGAAACGGGTGCAGTCATGCCGTGTGGCGGTTTAAACGCGGTCTGTAGATACAATATCTGCCAGTGTCTGAAAGGAGAGGAGAGCGCTTATTCTTTTGCTTTTTCATTTCCGCCGGAAATCATTTATCCGCAGCACTACGTTTTTTTTCTCCCAAACTTAACTATTGATTAATCTGTAACCTCTTTTTGGTTAATCATCCCCCTTCCGCAGAAGTTTATATAACAGAGATTTGTACTCAGTTACTAACCATCTGCCATTATAAACCCAATGCTGCCCTGTTTGGGGAAGCCTTTAATTGTGATACAACCTCACGGTTACTGCTGTGCTATCGCGGCTGATGCTTACATGCAATTAATTAAACCAATAATACTTAATCATTTATTATGAAATCAAAATTGCTATTACTGTTTTGTTTTTTTTGCCTGCTTCCTTTCTGGAGCTGCAGGAAATCAGCAAGCCCGGCCGCAACTATTGCAGACAGTGTTAAAACGGGAAAATCGTCAAAATTAAAGGTTGCCGCCATCAGCCCTTTTGTTCATCCGGGCCTGCTGCACACCGAGGCCGATTTTATCCGCATGCAAACCATGGTATCGGCAGGTACCGAACCCTGGCTTTCGGGCTGGAACAAGCTTACCGCAAACTCCCACTCCTCATCAACTTATGTGATGAAAGGACCGGTAGATACCGTATACAGGGGTTCCGGCTCGCCCGAAAATTATTCTAAACTATACAACGATGTGGCGGCAGCGTATCAAAACGCCCTGCGTTGGAAAATTAATGGCGATGTGGCCTGCGGCAATAATGCCGTGGCTATTATGAACGCCTGGTCGGCCACGCTTAAAGCGGTATCGGGCAGTGCCGACAGGTGGCTGGCCGCCGGTATTTATGGTTATGAGTTTGCCAATGCCGCCGAAATTATGCGCTCATACAGCGGTTGGGCGCCGGCCGACTTTGCCAGGTTTCAAACCATGATGCTCACTGTATTTTATCCCATGAACCACGATTTCCTGGTAAGGCATAACGGTGCCTGTATTACCAATTACTGGGCAAACTGGGACCTTTGCAGCATGGCTTCCATCCTGTCTATCGGCATCCTGTGCGACGATGCCGCCAAGTACAACGAGGCCGTTACTTATTTTAAAACCGGCGCGGGCAACGGCGCTATCGATCATGCCGTACCTTTCTTATACACAGGCGGCCTTGGCCAGGGCCAGGAAAGCGGCCGCGACCAGGGCCACCAGTGCCTTGATATTGCCCTGCTTGGCCCGTTTTGCCAAATGGCCTTTAACCAGGGCGACGACCTGTTTGGTTACGAAAGCAACAAAGCACTGGCCGTAAGCGAGTATACAGCCAGCTATAACCTGGGCAATACTGTACCGTTTACAACTTACAACTGGGGCAGCGGCACTACCTGCGCGGCAAATTCGCAAACGGTAATTTCAGAGTCGGGTAGGGGCAATATCCGTCCGTCGTGGGAGTTGATCTATAACCATTTTGCTAACGTGACCGGGGTTACTGCCACCTATAGCGCCCAGTATGCCGGCAACATGAGGCCCGAAGGCGGTGGTGGTGACTATGGCAGCACAAGCGGTGGGTACGATCAGCTGGGCTTTGGCACCCTCACGTTTACAACACCTACACAGCCTATCGCCAATGGTACCTATCACCTCCTGAACCGGGCAAGCGGCAAATACCTGGATAACCTGGGCGCCACCACCAACGCCGCAAATGTAGGGCAATGGGCCAGCAGTACTTCCGGCAATCAAAAATGGGCGCTATCCTATAGCGGCGGGTATTACAAGTTAACCTGCATATCCAGTAGTAAATGTTTGGATAGCAATGCCAATACTGCCGATGGCTCCAATGTTACCCAATGGTCAAGCGGAACATCGCCAAACCAGCAGTGGGTAATTGTGCCGGTGGGCTCATATTACAAAGTAGTAAACCGTACCAACGGTAAATGCCTTGATACCGGCGGTGGTACCGCCAATGGCTCCATTATGCAATTTTGGGGCAGCAACAGCAGCCTTAATCAGCAATGGTCTATTGTGCCGTGAGTGGTTAGTAGTGAGTGGTGAGTAGTGAGTAGTAATGAGTGGTGAGTTGTGAGTGGGATTGTGGGGGTGAGCTGGAGAACTGACGGTCTAAGTATCAAGCCTTTTTTTGTCTTTGACTTCAGATTTCCGGCTCGAGCCCACTTCTGCCCTCGATACTCGGCCCCCCGAACCTCGAACCCCAACCCTCGAACCTCAGAATTATTGAGTATAAAAACCGTGGTTGGTTGTCATTGCATCAGGTAGTTTAACTTTTAAACTGATTAACCATTGTAACCTGCTGTTAAACCTGATGAAAAAATTAGTTATAAAAGATATTGCCGAACAATTACAGGTGTCGAAGTCCACTATTTCATTTGTTTTGAACGGTAAAGCCCGGCAGCATGGCATTAGTATTAAGCTGGAGAATAAAATATTAAAATATGTTGAAAAGGTAGGTTACCAGCCAAGCCGGATTGCCGTGGGGCTTAGTACCGGCAAAAGCAAAACAATCGGGATGCTTGTTGAGGATATTTCTGACCCGTTTTTCTCTTCAATCGCCCGCATTGTTGAGCGGTCGGCCCTCTCATCGGGTTACCGGGTTATTTATGGCAGTACCGAAAATGACACCGTACAGGCCATCGACCTGTTGCAGGCTTTCCGCAACCATAATGTAGATGGCTATATTATTGCGCCGCCGCCCGGGATAGAAAATCATATCCAGGAACTGATAACCGACGGCTTTCCCGTTGTTGTATTTGACCGCGACCTGCCCGGCCTTAACTGCGATAAGGTGCTGATTGATAACTTCAGCGGCGCTTTGCAGGCTGTAGAGCACCTGGTGGCCCGGCAGTTTAAAAATATTGCCATGGTTACCCTGTTATCAAGGCAAAACCAGATGGAAGAGCGTACCAACGGCTATTTAAAGGCGATAGATGATGCGGGACTGGCTAAAAAGATTAAACAAATTCCCTACGACCTGGAAAAGGCAAAATGTGTCGAGGTGATCAGGAAGTTTTTAGCAGGCCAAAAAACTATCGATGCCATATTTTTTTCGACCAACTATCTTGCCCTGAGCGGCATAGAAGCCATCAGGCAACTTGGGCTGCGGGTTGCCAAAGATATAGGCATTATTGTTTTTGATGATAACACCAATTTCGAATTATTCAGCCCCTCCATTTCCGCCGTTGCCCAGCCTGTAAAACAAATAGGCGAGCAGGTAACCCAAATAATGCTGAACCGCCTGCAATCAAACATCCCGGCCGGTTTTGAGCGTGTAGTTTTAAAAACCAGGCTAATAGCCAGGGAATCGACAGTAAACCAGGTACCAGCGCTCGTTAAATAGCACCGGCACAGGAAAATGCCCATCGTTACCAAATCCCTTACCCGCGTTAACAGACATTTTTTTTGACTTTTGAATTTTGACTTTTAACTTAAATCATGGCGTACGCCGCCGATAGAAGCGGCGCCAGGCTTTTTGTTCATACTGCACAGGCCTTATCCACATTGGCCGGTATCCACGTCAATCCTTTACGCGGGCTGCGGGTATACAAAAACTCCCCGATGCAATTAAACATCCGGGAGTTTTGTAGCCATGGCAAGCAGCGGCAAAAAAATAGTTATAAACTTTAGGCATAGCCGTTAGGAATTTGCTTTTTAACCTGATTTCTGTTAGCTTTAAACAGAGCTTAAACCTACTGCCTGAACTATCATAAAAAAAGTATCATGAAAAAAATTTTAATGAGCGCGGTTGCCTTAACGGTTTTCTCGCTGTCGATCATCTTATTTCAAATAAGTTGTAAAAAAGACGTCCTTGCCGATGTAACGCCAGGTCCATCGTCTATCAAGGGACTGTGGATTGGCACTTATACCACTGATACGCATCCCGACCTTGGCGAGCAGTATTTCAGTTTGATTATTAAGCCGGACGGCACCATGATTGCCGACACCAAGGGCGATGCGCAGCAGCATTTGGCCCCCGGTACCTGGACGTTAAAAGCCGACACCCTTACCTGTACCTTTACCTGTGTTTATGGAATTGCATCCAATATCGGGGTAACCGAAACTGCCGTTGCCGTTTGGGATAAAACTACCAAATTACACGGTATATGGAAAAATTCACCTACCCCTATCGGATCAGGAACTATTACTTTGACAAAAGTTAACTGAGGTTAGGTTTGAGATTCTTTGATCTTGTTTAAAAATGGTGTTAGTCCGCAACCAAGTTAATTCTTTGTCCGGTGGTTCTTCTTAAATACGTAAAACTACCTGCGTAAATACCGTATTTTAACGGGCATTATAAGCAAATGCGTTATCGATATTTATTAAAAATATCATCATAACCTTAAAGCGAATTAACATGCCCGCATTACCTCTTATCAAACTGAACAGCAAAGGCCAGGCTGTAGAAAACTGGCAGGACTTTTTAATCGGACAGGATTTATTAGATGAACCTTCTGACGGAGATTTCGGCCCTTTAACTTTAGCTGCCACCATCGAGTTTCAAAAAAACGCGGGCCTGCAGCCCGACGGCGTAGTTGGCAATAAAACCTATGGCGCCGCCATGCAAATTGGTTTTAACGGCGTACACGACGACCGCACAGGCAAAGAAGGCGCCGACTGGCCGCCAAAGCCCGATTTTAGTCCATTAGTAAGCAACGCCCAGCGCCAGGCTATTTTTGGCGAATTTAAATTTGTGGCCGATCCGCGGCCGGGCGATAAAGAACACATCAGGGTAACTGATAACTGGGCAAAGGATAATATTATTATGGTACCGGTACCGCAATTAAGAAACATTAGCGGCGATACACATATTCAGTTTCATAAACTGGGGGCCAGCCAGCTCATTAAACTCTGGGCCGATTGGGAGGCAGCAGGTTTGCTCCACCTGATCCTTATTTGGGACGGATCATACAATCCAAGGTTTGTGAGGGGCAGCACTAAAACTTTAAGTAACCATGCCTTTGGGTCGGCATTTGATATCAACGCAAAATGGAACGCCTTCGGTTCGCAACCTGCATTGGTAGGCCAAAAAGGATGTGTGCGGGAACTGGTGACCATAGCCAACGCCAACGGTTTTTATTGGGGAGGACATTTTACCAAACCGGACGGAATGCACTTTGAAGTGGCCCGTATCCTGTAGTGATTGTTTTTGAGTAGTAAGTATTTAGTATCAAGTATTTAGTATCAAGTATCAAGACAAAAAACTATGTCGGTTGTCCATCAGATAAATCTAAAAAAAAGGGAGAAGACTCGCGACTTAATATAGTTAAATCAACGTACTAAACTACCGTCATTGCGAGGCACGAAGCAATCCCCAACTATGTGGGACTTAACATGTAGGGGATTGCGTCGTGCCTTATGATGATACAGTTGTAAGGTATTGATTATCAGGTAGTTTTTTTAATGTATAGACGCATAATTGCGTCTCTCCCATGCAAATCACACTTGCAAATCACGAACGCAAATCGGCCTTGCAAATTTTGAATATCCCGCGGGAGACTACAACCCCATTTGCCGCCAGGTTATTACTGTTTTTCCAGCTCGGCTGGTGGGCACTCGCAATGACGGATATTCGATATTGGTAATCAAACACTTGTGCTAAGGGGGACGCCACCCCTAAACCCTCGCAAACCACTTTCCGTTAAATTTATAAACAACCCGCTTGCTGCCAACTTTCCCATCATCCGATACTACAGGCATCGAAATGGTGCCCGAGGCTTTTCTCGTCCCCGCGGGGTCTCTCGGTAGAGGACCCAGCGGTTGTACAAAGCCGGTCGTGATCCCAAAACCGCGTTGTTGCGAGATGATTGGATACCTCAGGGTCCTTTTTCAAAGAGACCCCGAGGGGACGGAAATCGGATTAAAAGTTGATGGGTTTCACGCAGTCAGTATCTATCCAAAAGTCGCGGTAATCGGTTATCTCCACAAAATCATGCGGTTTCTCAAAGTGGTAGAATGCAGCGCTACTGTGCGGGTAGTCGGTAAAGTCGGCACATAAATTCCACTTGCCGCTCACAGGGTTGTGGTGGATGTAATCTATTTTTTGATACAAAAAGGCCGTAGTGAAAATCGGCTTTGCATCAAACGAAGGCTCAAATGCTTTGTGCAATTGTCCTTTGGCTTTGTCGCGGTTGGTACAACCGGAGGAAAGTTGATTGAGGATAATGATGTTATTTGCTGATGTTAATCTTGCTACGAGTTCATAAGCCATAAAGCGTTTGCCGTTGCTCATAACCTTATTAAGGTCAATACCTGTATCCGGTGTTCGCACGATGATATGCACATGGTTGGGCATTATCACAAAGGCGTGGGTTTTTATATTGTATTTGTCGGCAATGAGTTTAAGCCATTTGTATACTATATCATAGGATTGTGTGATTTCAAACAGGGGATCCAGTTGAAGCAGGTAAATGAAATAAACCAGGTATCGTGTTCCTGTTCGTGTTTAGTTCTGACGGCCATACGTAAATATACAAACATTTGGGAACCTCAGGGTCCTTTTTCAAAGAGACCCCGAGGGGACGGTGTGAGTCTCCATCCCTCGTCCCCGCGGGGTCTCTCGGTAGAGGACCCCGCGGTCGTACAATACCGGTCGTAATCCCAAAGCCGCGTTGATGCGAGGTGATCGGGAACCTCAGGGTCCTTTTTCAAAGAGACCCCGAGGGGACGGTGTGAGTGAATTTCCGGTTGTAATCCCAAAGCCGCGTTGATGCGAGGTGATCGGGAACCTCAGGGTCCTTTTTCAAAGAGACCCCGAGGGGACGGAAGGGGGCCACATGCCTTAATCAAACAAAGGCTTGCGAATACTTTGGGTACAGGTTATTTGGCCGTTCCGGTCTGTGTCAAAAACCAGGTATTTGCCATTCATTATTTTAATCTCAAACTTTTTTTGCTTTCTATGATAACGCAAATGTATTTCGACTTTATCCGGGTTCAGGCTAATGGGACTTACTGTTTTAGACTGGGAAGTGGAAATAAAATACTTTTCTTTTTTCTGTATTACAGTTATCCAAACATTTGTTAAGCCATATGAATTATTGTTTTTTAAAATTGCTTTTTTTAAAATGAGCGAGTCATTTATAGTTAAATCTACTTTGTCATTTTTAAAATATTCCCCAAATTTAATATCCAAAAAGGTAATACTACTGTCGGGCCGCACGTCCTGAGCTTTGCAATTTTGTAATAAAAAAATGAATAAAATGAAGCTAATTACCCCGACTACCCTCATTAAGCTTACCTTTTTCATAAGAGGATACACCGGTTGTCGTGCTCCTGTTTGTGTTTAGTTCTGACGGCCATACGTAAATATACAAACATTTGGGAGCCCAAGGGTACCGTACCTGGAAACCCGAGCAGAAGGGAAACGGCAGTCTCGTGTTTTGTCCACCAATAGGAGGGTGGCATTCCGTCCCCGCGGCGGTAGAGGACCCAGCGGTTGTATAAGGCCGGTCGTAATCCCGAAACCGCGTTGATGCGAGATGATAGGGTACCTCTGGGTCCTTTTTCAAAGAGACCCTGAGGGGACGGAGACCAATTTTTAGCTTCTCCTGTAATTTGCCACAATGTTGTTTTGTAACCGTTTTCGCGTTAAGGACTGAAATAGATACCGGCCGGGGAGAGGGCCTGAGCGTCGGCCGCGCCTAAGGCCTTGTGCGCGTATGAATGTAAGGCCTGGCCCCAACTTCTACCGGTTGGGGAAACGCCCATAGCTTTTTTTGGTATGATTGTGCGCTGTAGAAAATGCTTTGAAAAAAATGTAAATTTTTTGAAATTTTTTGCAAAAAACTAAGCTAAAATTGATCTTTTTTGCTTGTTTTTTGCAGTATTTTGATGTTTTTTACCATCATTCCTGCATGGGGGAATAAAAAAAAAGGGTGTCCGGGAAAGAGATTTGTAGTTGATTTTATCCTCCCCGAACACCCAACCAGGCTCGCCCAAAAGCGAACACCTGTACAGTTCATTTATTATTTTACGCGCTCGATATATTCGCCGGTGCGGGTATCTACTTTTACTTTATCGCCCTGGTTGATGAACAATGGTACTTTTATTTCAACACCATTTTCAGTAGTTGCCGCTTTTAATGCACCCGATGATGTATCGCCTTTAACGGCCGGCTCAGAGTAGGTAATTTCCAGCTCAACAAAGTTGGGCGCCTGGGCCATAATAGGTTCTTCACTCTCGATGGAAACGATCACATTCATCCCTTCCTTTAAAAATCTTGCCGATGGGCCAAATAACGATTTTGGGATACTTAGCTGATCATAGGTGGTATTATCCATGATCACCATGTAATCGCCTTCCTCATAAAGGTATTGGTAATCATTGGTTTCCACACGGCAAATTTCAACCTGTTCGTCGGTTGCTAAACGGGCCTCCACAATTTTTCCGGTTTTTATGTTGCGAAATTTATCTAAGTAGAAAGCTCCGCCTTTACCGGGTGTACGATGCAGTACTTCGGTAACTGTTACCAATTCGCCGTTGTAGCGTAAAATGTTTCCTACTTTAATTTCAGATGCCTTTGCCATGAAAATATAATTATAAAATTTTGTGCGCAAAGATATACGCTTTTTTGAGTATTACGTACTTAAGCCCCCTCTAAATCTCCCCCGGTAGGGGAGACTTACCTGTGAGCTTGATTATTTAACCACAATGGTTTTGCTTTGGGTGGTATGCGCGCTAAAATAGCCCAAAACTGTTGGCGTGATGTTGCTTGGCGGGTCGGCCGGGGTAACACCGCCGCCGGGGCCGTTATCGCCTTGCTGCATCAGGGTAAACCAGTAGGTATAAACAGGTTTATCGATGCACTGCATTTCGACGGTTACGGTATCGCCGGCGTAGATGCCAAAATCAGGGTCGCTGTTGTTATCTGTCCGCAAATCGATACTCACGGTGCGTCCGTCGTTAAAATCATCATTGAAGGCGTAAATGGTTTTAACCTGAACGTTGTTTACAAACATTACAAAGCGGTACTGGTTTACTGTACCTGCCGGGTCCTGGTAATGAACGGTAATATTCTTTTTATGCTTGCTGCTGTTAAATTCATCGTTTTTTGATGTTAGTGAATCTAACGTAATTGGTGTAGGCATCGGCGAAGTGGCTTTATAGGTTTTTGAATTGCTTGTTACCGTCATCGTGTAGCTGTTGCCAGGTATGCCGGTAAGCGTACCGGTAGTATAAGTGCCTGGCGTACTTTCTGCAAACGGATAGCTTTTGCCGGTTTGGTCGGTTACAGTAACGGTGGCGCCGGTAACCGGGGGATAGGTGTTGATATTGGAAACAGGTACATTCTGACTAAGCTGTATGGTTTGCGGCCCGGTTGCGTTGGTAATGTTGCCTTCAATAACCAGTTTGCCGGTATTGTTGCCCAGGTTAAGATCGATAACTTTGGTACACGAGCAAATGAGCGGTAAAGCCAATAAAAGTATGATATAGGGTTTGAATGTTTTCATAAGGGTTAAAATTTAAAGTTCCAGGTGATTGACGGTATCTGGGTGGCAAAAATACTGGTCTCCGCAGCCTCTGTTGTATTTGGGCTGGTTTTGCTATCGCGGAAGGTGATACTGTACGGATCGCGGTGGGCATATACGTTGTAGATACTGAAGGTCCAGCTGGAGTGGTATCGTTTGTGTTGTTTGCCTTCTAACGTGGCGCCAATGTCAAGCCGGTTGTTTGCCGGTTTACGATAGCCGTTGCGTTCCGAGTACGAGAAAGTGGTAAGCCCGCCAACATTATATTTGCCTGTTGGGTAGGTAACGGCGCTACCGGTTTGGTAAATAAACGAGCTTGAAAAAGATAAACGTTTGGTAAGCTGGTAAATGCCAACCACCGATAGGTCATGCGTACGGTCTTGCCTTGATGGATAGTACCGGCCGTTGTTGATAGCTGCAAACTTATTCTCGGTACGCGATAGGGTATAACCTATCCAGCCGTTAAACCTGCCATATTTTTTCTTCAAAAACAACTCAACACCATAGGCCCGGCCCGAGCCGTAGGTGAGCAGCGATTCCACATCCTGGTTGGCTATCAGCTGTGCGCCGTCTTTATAGTCAATTTGGTTTTGCAGCCACTTGTAATACAATTCGGCCGAAAACTCAAACAGGTTATCTTTAAAATTGCGGAACCATCCGGCTGATACCTGGTCGGCAATTTCGGGTTTGATATTGTTGCTGCTCATCACATAAAGGTCGGTTGGCGAACTGGTGGTAGAGTTGGTGAGCAGGTGTATATTTTGCGTATTGCGGTTATACGACACCTTAACCGAACTGGCATCACTCAACTGGTAACCGGCAGATAACCGTGGCTCCAGGTTGAGGTAGCTTTTGACAGTTGAGCCTGATCCATATTTTGCAGAATCTATAGCTTTGCCGGCGGCATCGTAAGATTTAAAAGTACCAGGCCCAATGAGAGAAAAGGCGCTTAGCCGCAAGCCATACAATACGCTTAGTTTATCGCTAACTTTCCAGTCATCGCTAATGTAGGCCGAGTTTTCGTAACCAAACCTTTTTTCAATGCTTTTGGCATTAAAACTGGACGAAGCATCGGTAGTGATATCACCGGGCGCTATGCTGTGGTGCAATATGTTGATGCCGAATTTAAGCCGGTGCTCGTTATTAACCGCGTATTGCAGATCTTCTTTCAGGTTAAAGTCGGTGATTTGCGAGGTAGCCTTAAAGCTGTTATCGCTCAAAAAACTTTGGACTGCATAATTATAATTACTAAAAACTACCGAGGTGTTGGAAAATAGTTTGTTGCTAAAAATATGGTTAAACCTTACAGTACCTGTGGCGTTGCCCCAGTTGGTGCCAAAAAGGTTTTTAAGCCCCAGCACGTCTTTCCCAAAATAGCCCGACAGAAAAATAGTGTTGTGGTCATCAAAATGGTAATTCGCTTTGGCGTTAAGGTCATAAAAATAAAGCTTGCTGCCTTTGATGGTCGAATCTTTGGATGCCTTTAAAAAGAAATCGATGTAAGTACGCCGGGCGCTTATCATGAATGAGCCTTTGTCTTTAACCAACGGTCCTTCTACTTTAAGTCGCGATGCGATGAGGCCCAGGCCGCCCTGAACGGTGAAATCCTTGTTATTACCATCGTTCATCTTGATATCCAGCACCGACGACAGGCGGCCGCCATATTCGGCAGGCATTCCGCCTTTATACAGGCTTACGTCTTTTATGGCGTCGGAATTAAAGGTGGAAAAAAAGCCAAACAAGTGCGATGCGTTATACACCGTAGCCTCATCAAGCATAATCAGGTTTTGGTCGGACGCCCCGCCCCGCACATAAAAACCAGAGTTTCCTTCGCCTCCCGATTTTACACCCGGCATCAGGGTTATTGTTTTTAAAATGTCTTTTTCGCCCAATACTACCGGTACCTGGTTAATTTGAGCCATATTTAATCGCTCAACCCCCATTTGTGGCGAGGCTATCTGGTCGTTATTGGGCCGGTTGGCATTGATAACCACTTCCTGTAATTCACTTTTTTGCGACAGGGAAATGTTGATAGGCAGATCATGCTGAAGCGAAACCTGTTTTACAGCGGTTTCATAACCTATGTAACTAAACAGCAACGTATATGAGCCATCGGGCACAGCCAGGGAGTAGAAACCATAATTGTTGGTGGCGGTACCCACCGACGAGAGTTCTTTAATCCTGACAGACGCGCCAATAAGTGTTTCGCCGGTTGCAGCATCCTTGATGGTGCCGCTAATGACATGCCTTTTTTGAGCAAAGGCCGATAAGGTGCATAATGAAAATAGAAAAACAAGTAGTGATTTGATCATGTAAAATGTTTTAAACAGGATAATCTGATGCTGCTAATAGCTGGCCTTCCTTCGAATATTGGTCGACGGGAAGCGTGGGCCATCTACTTCTTTAGACGATCGATGAGTAAAAACATTTCAAGACGGCGCAAAAATATTTATGAAGTTGCGTATTAGCTCGGAGCCAGGTAAAAAGGTCGCCTTGCAAACTGCCCGCTGTCCACTGAAAGCCACCCCAACTGCGTCATATTTACACAATAATAGTAGAAGTATTTCCACAGGTTAATAAAAATAAAGTGCCGTTTTATTTATTTTAATCAATATGTAACCATTGGTACTGTTATTGAGTATAAATTAATATCCTTCTCAAAGGATTGTTTTTCATAGGTAGATGTAGGGCCGATCAAAAAACTGCGAGAGTTTTTCGGCCCTTTTTTATTTTATACACATTTGCCGGTTATCGAACGGACTCGATAATCTTAATCCCATCTTCCCCTGCAATTATGGCCTTGGTTGCCATTCCATAAAATAATGAGTGCTCAACAATACCCGGCATCATTTTTACCTTGGTGTTTAACTCACCCAGTGGTAAAAGATCCGAAAAAAAAATATCAACCAGCATATTACCGTTATCTGATATCAACGCACCATCTTTCTGGCTACTCATGCGCTGATTAATTTTGGCACCCGGAAAATCTGACGCCAGGCGTTTTAATACGATTTGCAGGGCGGCGGGTAAAACTTCAATAACCAGGGGGTACGTGGTATCCAGCTTATCCGTATATTTTCCAGCATCGCCAATTAGTATAAACTCATGGGCCATGGATGCAAGCATCTTTTCGGTAGTGTGGATGCCGCCGCCGCTTTTAAGGGCATTTAGCTGGGCATCAAACTGATCGCACCCATCAAAATAAATATCAAGGCGGTTTAACAGTGCTGGCGCCATTACCCTTAAACCGTTTTGGGCAAGCATAGCTACAGTTTTAAAAGATGATGATGTGAAGGTAACCGATGCCGCAAGTTCATCATCAGCGGCTGCCAGGGTAACCAGGTGGGCAATAGTACTGCCGGCCCCTAAACCTACGGTTTGATGTGGTTTAATAAATTTTACAGCTGCTTTTGCCGCCTCAAGTTTTAAATCGTTCATAGCGAAAAAAGAAGAGTCAAGAATTAAGATTGAAAACAATAATAGCATAATTTATACTTAATTTTAACAATTAAACTTCAAATAAAATCGCAAACTTTTGTCTTTATTTGATATTTTGCGCTTATCTTGACTCTTGTATCTTAATATATCCTTAAATTTAAATTAATATCATTGGCGTTACTTTACCCCTATAAAAAAGGCTTGTGAAACAATATTCGGATGCTCAACTTTTATTGGAACTGCAAAGCGGGAATGATAGTGCATTTCAGGAAATTTACGAGCGCTACGCCGATAAGCTGATAGCCTTTGCCCTTAAAAAAACGCAGCATGAAGATGAGGCGATGGATATGGTGCAGGAACTTTTCCTCTCGGTATGGAAAAACCGCTACACCTTACAGGTAAACGGCCCATTGGAGGCTTACCTGGTTGTATCGGTAAATTACATGGCCTACAAGTGGTTCAAAAAGCAAAGTAAACAGCCCCGGTCATTAAATGATTTTATGGAGTTGCCGGATATGGCCGAGGATAGTACTGCCCAAAAATTGTCATTTGCCGAACTAAGCTTTTTAATAAACCGCGAAATTGCCGATATGCCCGAAAAAATGCGACAGGTTTACCTGTGCAGCCGCGAACAGGATATGAACGGGCAGCAAATAGCTGCAGAATTAGGCATATCGCATCAAACCGTGCGTAACCAGATTAGCAGCGCACTGGGCCGGTTAAAAAAAGCAGTTCATCATTATTACAACGTTATCCCGCCCGATAACCTGAGCGAATTTTTGCTGCTGATAATTTTTTTACGTTTGTTATAGTACAAAGTCCGCCCTGCTGTCACTTGGTAAGTATAAAGGCTTATAAGTGAAAGAAAAGGAAATCAAAAAACTACTTGATAAATTTAACGAAGGCAAATGCACCGACGAAGAATTGAGGTATTTGCAAATGCTGATGCAGGAGTTAAGCCATCAGCAGGATGCACCGCAACCTGTGGGGCAATTAAAACAGGCTCTTTGGGAAAAAATACAAGCGCAAACCGTTAACCAGCCCCGCATAACCCGTTTAAATACCGCCTGGCTAAAAGTAGCCGCCGTTGTTTTAGTTACTCTTTTTGCGGGCATTTTGGGTTACCGTATGTTTACAGGCCCTAAACCTGCAGAGGTAATTGCCTACCAGGTGATCACCGCGCCTAAAGGACAAATGAAAAAAGTATTGTTGCCCGATAATACCCTTGTGCAACTAAACGCGGGCAGCGTCATCAGGTGCCCGGTTAAATTCAGCGCTACTGTAAGGGAGGTAACTTTGCTAAATGGCGAAGCCTTTTTTGATGTAAAGCACGATGCCACAAAGCCTTTCCTGGTTCACACAGCCGGTGTTACCATCCAGGTGTTGGGTACCTCGTTTAATGTTAAATTTTACCGCGAGCTGCCAACCATACAAGTATTTGTAAACAGCGGTAAGGTTGAAGTGCATGACAGGCAGCATACTTTAGGTATGTACACACCGCAGCAGCAGGTAACCTACAACAAACAAAGCCAAAATTTTTCAAAACAAACCATTATTGGCGACCATGCACTAAGCTGGATGCATGACGACCTGATTTTAGATAATGTTGAATTTAAAGAGGTGGCCGTTTACCTGCAAAACAGGTATAACGTCAATTTTAAATACGCGGGTAAAAGGCTGAGTCGGCAGCACTATTCGGTTAGGTTTTCAAATAAGTTAACCATTAACCAGGTGCTTGATATTTTGCAGTTTATAGATGGCCGTAAATACCGGCTTACGGGAGATGTAGTAAATATTAAATAAAATATATAAAAGAAAACCAATGCCTGCTACTAACAAGCACTGGCTTATTAAGTGTAACTGCCGAAACTAAACTGAGACGGGCGGTTACTAATCACTTTTAAAAACAAATGTATGGAAAAATCTTTATCCCAGATTTCAAGAAAGTTAATGACCGCAATTTTATTGCTCTTAACAATTTTCGCAACGTTGGTGCCGGGCCAATCCCTGGCCGAGCGTAAAGCATCATTGATTGACCAGCCGGTGACCGTAAAGTTTGCCGATGAAACAATGGATGCATCGCTCGAAAAATTAAAAAAGGCGATGAATAACGTGGCTTTTAACTACAAATTAGATGATGTGGCGGTAGTTAAAGTAAAAGCAAGCACTTTTATAGGCAAGCCATTAAAAGATGTATTGAATGCTTTAACCAGCAATACCCAGCTGGAGTACCGCGAGAAATACAACACCATTATTATTTCGCGTAAAAAGGTGGTAAAAGTACCGGCAAAAGTACTCATAACCGGTACCGTGAGCGATAAAGACGGCCCCCTTGCAGGTGTTGCTATCCGCAGTAAAACATCGCAAGCCGGCACCTCAACAGATGTTAATGGTACTTTTAAAATATCAGTTGAGCAGGGCGAGGTTTTGGTTTTTTCTTTTATCGGTTACAAAACACAGGAGGTAGTTGCTGATCATTCGCCGCTTGATGTGGTTTTAAGCGCTGATGTAACCGGCTTATCGGCGGTAGTGGTGGTAGGTTATGGTACGCAAAAAAAATCGGATGTTACAGGTGCTATTGGTTCATTAAAGGTGTCAAATGTTAAAGATCGTTCAGTAGGTTCGGTAACCGAGATGCTACAAGGGCAAATAGCCGGTGTTACCGTTTTAAATGAGGGCGGCGACCCAACATCGGGCCCAAGCATCAGGTTGCGTGGACGAAGTTCAGTAAATAGCGAAGGGCCTTTAACCGTAGTTGATGGTACCATTTATAACGGGGGGCCAATTGATCCCAATGATATCGAATCTATCGATGTTTTGAAAGATTCGTATGCTGCTATTTATGGTGCCCAGGCAGCGGGCGGTGTAATTTTAATAACTACCAAACGCGGCAAACAAGGTAAAACCAATTTAGATATATCGGTAAAAGGGGGGAATCAAAACGCGCTCAAGATATTGCAGGCCTTAAATGCTGCCGAATACGCAGATGCCATTAATACTGCCTATGATAATGCAGGCAAAACCCGCCTGCCGGCTTTTGATGCCACTGTAAACCCTGACTCGCGTATTACCCGCACCAACTGGACTGATGCATTGTTCAGGACCGGCCATGTGCAGGATTATAGCCTTAACATCAGTGGCGGTAATGATAAATCAACGTTTTATGTATCGGGCGGTTATCGTAAAAATGACGCTATCCTTTTAAATACCAATGCGCTGCGTTATAATTTCAGGGTAAACTCTGATCACCAGATAAAAGACTGGCTTAAAATGGGCGAAAGCATGTCGTTCTCCTACAATAACGGCCAGGGAGCTAATACTACAAGCGCTTATACAGGTGCTATATTATCGGCTATATTTTATCCGCCCAACGCCTCCATTTATAATGCCGATGGCAGCTTTGGCGGTGTGCCGGCCCAATACGCAGGTTCATATGGTGATGTTATAAATCCGGTTGCTTACTTAAAACGCCTGGATAACAGCGACGCGGTTACCAGCTTTACTATAAACCCGTATATAGAAGTAAGCATAATCAAAGGGTTAAAATTCCGCTCGAACCTGGCAGTTACCAAAAATCTGGAAACCATCAAAAACTTTAGCACCAGGATACTGGAGCCCGGAAAAAAGTTTTTTGATAACAACCTTTTCCAGGAACAAAATAATTCAAGAACGATACTTGCCGAACAAACCTTAAACTTTGACAGGACATTTGGACACGACCATCACATAGCTGCCTTGGCAGGCTATACCTACCAGGACGATACGCAGGATTTTTTTAGTGTAAATACTGATAATTATTTGAGCGAAGATCCGGCATATCGGTACATTATCAATGGTACGTTAAATCCAACAGGTGTTCCTTTGCAGGGCAATAAAAACGAAACGGCCCTCACCTCTTATTTAGGCAGGGTTGGGTACGATTATAAAGGAAAATACTTTGTGAACGGCATCATAAGACGCGATGCTACTTCGAAGTTGAGCAGTAAAAACCGCACAGAAACGTACCCAGGGGTATCTGCAGGATGGTTGATTAGTAAAGAATCATTCTTTCCTGCCGATGGTTTAGTGTCATTTGCAAAATTGCGGGCAAGTTATGGCCAGTCAGGTAATCTTGCTGGTTTGCCTTACTTTCCTACGTCGGTATCCTTAACCAAAACTGCGGGCTATTTGGGCAGCCCTGCCGCAGCAATAACAGGATCGGCAATTGATGGCCTGGCCAACCTTGACCTCAAATGGGAAAAAGCAAGCCAAACAGATATCGGTTTCGATTTAGGTTTGTTAAACGGCCAGCTAAATGTTACCGGCGATGTATTTGTGAAAAAAAACACTCAATTTTTATTTCGACCACCGGTAGCGGCCGTTTTTGGTGTATCTAACCCGCCATTTGTAAACGGCGGCGAAATTCAGAACAAAGGTATCGAGTTATCGGTTAAGTATCAGAACAGTATTGGCCAGCTGCATTATAACCTTGCTGCCAACGGATCATATATAAAGAACAAGATCCAGGATATTTTGCCCGGACAACAAACAATTTTGTCGACACCAACAGTGAGGGATAATCTTGTACCGGTTCAATTGCGGCAGGGATATTCGTTATACTCTTTCTTCGGTTACAAAACCGCGGGTTTATTCCAAACCCAGGATGAGGTAAACAACTATAAAGGTTCATCGGGTGCACTTATCCAGCCAAATGCCAAACCGGGCGATATTAAATTTCTTGATTTAAATGGTGATAGTAAGCTTAGCGATGCCGATAAAACTTATATCGGTACACCCTTTCCTAAATTTAATTACGGTTTTACCGCCAATTTTAGCTATGGCAACTTCGACCTGAGCGTGTTTTTACAGGGTATTGCCGGTAACAAAATTTTCAACGCCGTTAAATACACCGGTTTAAACGCATCAATTCAAAACTATAACCTGCTTACCGATGCTAAAAACGCCTGGAGCCCTACACATACCAACACCAGCATACCAAGGCTTTCGGCAAGTGACGCCAATGGCAACTTTGGTAACGTATCTGATTTTTATGTCGAAAATGGCTCGTACATGCGCATCAAAAATGTAACCCTTGGTTACACCCTGCCAAAAACATTGATGACCAAAATAGGCGTTCGCAGCGCAAGGGTATTTGCCAACGCGCAAAACCTGGCCACGTTTACCAAATACTCGGGTCTTGATCCGGAAGTTGGTATCAACCAAAATGGCGTTGATTTAGGTTTGTACCCACAATCAAGAATCATTTTAATAGGTATTAACGTAGGCTTATAACAACAAGGTATTTAGAGAATTAAGGAGATAATTAAGATGAAATTTAAAAATATAGTTAAAGGCTTGTTAGGTATAATGGTTATTATACTTGAGCAAAGCTGTAATAAAAGTACGTTAGATAATATTAAACCTACCGGCACGCCAACCAGCACCAATTTTTGGAAAAACGCGAGTGATGCCCAGGCGGCGGCTAATGGCTTGTACGAAAAACAGAGTAACAGCGAGGATATGTACGGGCGTGGCTACTTTTGGCTTATTAATGCCAGCGACGATATGGTTGTCGGCCGTACATCTGCTGATAGAGAAAACATCAAAAACTTTGTTTGTACGGGTAACGAGAGCAGTATCTACAATCCATGGTCGTTACATTTTGTGGTAATGAAAAGGGCCAATGATGTTATAGCCAATGTGCCTGCAATCAGCATGGATCAATCTGCCAAAAATTTCATATTGGGCCAGGCTTATTTTGTGCACGCGGTTATGCACCTGGAAATTGCCGATTTATATGGAACCGACAAACAGGGCGCGCCGCTTCAGAACCGGGCTAATCCAATTGCGTTCCCCGTACAGTTAGCATCGGTTAAAGATAATTACGCGTACATCGAGGCCGATTTAAAAAAGGCTGCATCGCTGTTACCTTATTTTGATAAGCTTGCCGCTACAGATAGGGGCAGGGCCCACAAAACGGCAGCCTGGGCATACCTTGCCAAAACATACCTGCATGCAAAAGATTATGCCAATGCCGAAAAATATGCCGATTCGGTTATTCTGAGTGGTAAGCACGCATTGTTAGCCAATTATGCCGATGTGTTTAAAATTGCAAATAACTACAGTTCAGAATATGTTTGGTCTGTTGCCAGCAGCTTAAACGGCCAAAGCATTTTGCCTGGCGCCATGCTCGAAAATAAAGGCTGGGGTTTATATAACGGTTTTGGGTACTTTCAGCCTACTAAAGAACTGGTTGATGAGTTTGAAACCGGTGATAAAAGGCTGGCGACAACCATCCTAAAAAATGGCGATACTTTTCAGTACTTCGGCCAAACTTATACTTACCCTATTGGTGGCAAAAGCAACAGCTTAACCGGTTACCAGTTTAATAAATACATGGAGCCGTTTAGCTACGCCGGTGGTATACATGTAAGCCCCAATGGCGACGAACCATCTACCGATTTAAACGTTCCGCTATTACGCTACGCCGAAATTTTGCTGATTAAAGCCGAGGCACAAATTATGCAGGGTAAAAACGGAGATGCCGCTTTAAACCTGGTACGCATAAGGGCTGGTTTAGCACCAAAATCGGGCGCTACCATGGCCGATTTAAAACACGAGCGCCGTGTAGAACTGGCAGGTGAGTGGAGCGACCGCAACTTTGACCTGGTACGCTGGGGCGATGCGCAGGCTACGTATGCCAAGCCATTGCATGGTGCTAATGGTTCGGTAGTGTGGAAAGCGCGTAACTTTGACCCTGCAAGGGATAATGTATGGCCTATCCCCCCTAAAGATATCCAGATAAGCCAGGGACAGCTGAAACAAAATGCAGGCTGGTAAATAAATTTATACCTTTAAAACCGGGCAACGCCCGGTTTTTTA
Source organism: Mucilaginibacter sp. P2_A5 (assembly GCF_056404995.1). Taxonomy (NCBI): domain Bacteria; kingdom Pseudomonadati; phylum Bacteroidota; class Sphingobacteriia; order Sphingobacteriales; family Sphingobacteriaceae; genus Mucilaginibacter; species Mucilaginibacter sp. P2_A5. The sequence goes on along the minus strand of NZ_JBFUCY010000035.1, from coordinate 15,445 downwards.
CATTGAACTAAAAAATGAAAAACAGTACTACAATTACCTTGCTTACAGCTTTGCTGTTGAATATCGGTACGGCGGCAAGTGCGCAAATTAAGGCGTACACCGTAGCCGACGCGCATTCTCACAATGATTACAAAAATAATATCCCGTTTTATCGTGCTTACGAAAAAGGTTTTGGATCGATAGAAGCCGATGTTTATGCCGTTAACGGACGGCTGATGGTAGCGCACGATAAAAAGGAGATCAGCGCCAAACGCTCTTTAAAGATTCTTTACGTCGATCCGCTAATTGAGAAATTTAACCGCGATCCGCAAAGACACCTAAGGCTGCTTATCGAAATAAAGGAAGATTATAAAGCCATATTGCCCTTGGTGATCAGTGAACTTAAACCGTTAGAAAAATATTTTGCTTACGACGGGCATCCCGGCAGGTTATCTATCGTGATGACGGGGGCGGTGCCTCCGCCAGCTATCATGCCAAACTACCCCGACTGGATTTCATTTGATGTTGACCATTTAGATGGATTTACTACCGCGCAATGGAAAAAAATTGGATTGGTGAGCTTCCCGTTAAGCAAATATGTGCATTGGAATGGTAAGGGCGTATTTAATGCCGACGAAATTAAAAGAATAAAAGGTGGCATTGACAGCGTTCATAATGCCGGTAAAAAAGTACGCTTCTATGAAACTCCCGATACCAAAAGCAGCTGGCTGGCCATGTTACGTTTAGGAGTTGATGTTATAGGCACCGATGACATAGAAGGGCTTGGCAATTTTCTGAACAGGAAAGAGAAGTCTGAATATACAGATCCCGAACCTTACGTTATTTATCACCCAACTTATAAATCAGATGGTGAGGTAAAAAAGGTTAAAAACATTATTTTATGTATAGGCGATGGCATGGGCCTGTCGCAATTATATGCTACCTATAGCGCCAACAGGGGGCAGCTTAACATATTTCAGATGCTTAACATGGGCTTTTCGGTTACCTATTCGGCTGATGCTTACATCACCGATTCGGCTGCCGGCGCAACAGCTTTTGCATCGGGCCAAAAAACGAACGATAGGGCAGTAGGCGTTGACCCGGACGGTAAACCGTTACGCTCACTAGCCGACTATAGCGCCGATGCCGGAAAGAAGACGGCTGATATTGCAGTTTGCGAACTAACGGACGCAACGCCTGCTGCCTTTTACGCACATGACCCTGAACGAAGCCACGCTGCGGCTATAGCAAACCAGATTGTATCATCACCGGTTGATATCTTTTTAGGCTCGGCCTATAAAGATTTTACACAGCCCGTAAATGGCCAAACTCCTATCGACAAAATGAAACAACGCGGGTATACCATCACCCGCAATTTTGACGATTTTTTAAATACGCCTGCAACAAAGATCCTGGCATTAATGGATGACAGTGTAACCAGGCCCAAAATGGATGGCCGGGGAAACTATCTGCCGCTGGCATTAAAAAAAGTAACCCAAACTTTTAAAAATGCGCCAAACGGATTTTTTATGATGATTGAAGGATCGCAGATTGACCACGGCGGGCATAGCAATAACCTTAAACAGGTAATTACCGAGAACAGCGATTTTGACCGGATGGTTGGCGACGCCCTGCGCTTTGCCGACGAAGATGGCGAAACACTGGTTATTGTTACTGCCGACCATGAAACAGGCGGTTTAACGCTACTGGATGGTAATATCAGCAAAGGTTACGTTTGGGGCGATTTTAGCACAAATGACCACACCGGAACACCTGTACCCATATTTGCCTACGGCCCGCACTCGCTTGATTTCAGAGGCGTTTTTAACAATACCGAAATTTTTAATAAGCTGAAGGCTTTGATAAAATAGAGAGCTCTATGACGCTTTGTATGGGTTTTTCGATTTCAATTAGATTTTATATAATTCTTCCTAAGGGCCATCGGCCCGATACATATTGTAACCACGGGTTTCAACCCGTGGATGATTGGCCAAAACACGACAAGAGTGCCATCGGCACGGCCCATATTTTGATCTAAATCCAGGTATTTTAATTTGTTCAACCGATATATACGTATTGCTCAGATGGATCGAACGGTTCTCAATCGTTTTCTTCGTTTTTTCCCAGGGTTAAAACCCGAGGCTACAAGATTGGCCGAGGCTACGCCTCTAAGGCGTGTTGAAAAAAAACTGATGTGTCAACAAAATATATCTTTAGAAACTGATCAGCAACAGCTTCTGTGCTACCCATACAAAGCATTGTAGAACCAACAAAGGATCGTTTACGGGCATTAAAAAAGCCGCCGCATATGTAATTATGCAGCGGCTTTTTTTATGGTAATTATTCAGCAAATGTTAAACAGTGGCTGTTTGCGTCTGGGTGTCACTTCCGTTAGTTGCCGCAACAACGTTAACCGGTGGTACTTCGCAATTGAAGCCAAACAAGCAGCGGCCTTTTATCATGGCGGCTACCTCGTTAGGTACATATTCTTCCCATCCGGCAGAGCCTTGTTTTATCAGTTGGAGTACTTTGTCGGTATCAACATGCAGGTTTCCTTCATTATAATGCCTGATGTCTTCAATTTTATTGTTGGCAATCAGGTAGCGGTACAAATCGATAAGATGTGGCGGCGGATAAAATTTAAGGCAGTTCCATATTACGCCGTCGCGCAGGGTGGGGTATATAAACAATTTTACCTTACGGCTAAACAGCGTAGCAAACGATTCAAGGATGCCGCCCGGAAGATCCTGATAGTGTTCTTCAGAGAAAATATACTCCAGGTTCGGGAAGCCCAGCACCATACCAATCTTTAACCTCGTGATTTTTGAAAGGTAAGCCACCAGCTTATAATACTCATGAAAATTACTGATCATAACCGTTTGCCCAAGCGAGCACAGTATATCTACCCGGTCCAGAAAATCCTTTTCATCAATGTCGGCATTCAGGTCGGCGTTTCGCTCTTTTAAAGCCTGCAAGGTAAGCTCGGTAACTACTACAACCTTTGATTTATCAACATCGGGTTCCTGCAAAAATTGTTTAACGCCATTATTAAGCATATCTAGATGCACGTTAATAATCGGGCGGAAACGGCCGCGGATAACCACAATGTGCTTTTTATACAGCGCTTCTGTAGGCTGCATGTTTTTGCCATCGGGCCCAAACACGGCAGCGTCAGAAAAACCATATTTTACCAGGTGCAGGCTCATCAGCCTGTTGTCAACCTTGGTAAAGTCGGGCCCTTCAAAGCGGATCATGTCAATCTGGATCCTGTCCCTCGACAGGTTATCCATCAGCGACAGCAAAAATACCGGTGGTATTTCGTTATAATAAAAGCAGGCATACATCAGGTTTACCCCCAAAATGCCTACAGCTTGTTGTTGCAGATTAGTATCGTTATCCAATAATTTTACGTGGATAACTACATCATTAAACCCGCCGTTTGGCTGCAGCTGAAAGCGTACCCCCATCCAGCCATGGCCATCGTTGGTTTTATTGTAATTTAAAGCTGATACCGTGTCAGAAAAAGCAAAAAACGTAGTGGAGTCTCCACGTTGTACGGCCAAACGTTCAATAAGTAGCCCGTATTCATGGTCAAGCATCGATATTAAGCGCGCTTCGCTCACATAACGCCTTGATTGTTGTACGCCGTAAATGGCATCGGAGAAAACCATATCATAGGCCGACATGGTTTTGGCTATAGTACCTGATGATGCGCCGGCCTTGAAAAAGTTGGCTGCAACATCCTGTCCTGCACCAATTTCGGCAAATGAGCCGTATATTTTAGGATCAAGGTTAATGGCAAGTGCCTTTTGCTTGGTCCCTATATCCTTGTTGTGAATGGCATTCATACCCTTAGTTAATTATAGTTTATTGTTGCCAATATGATGATCTGAAAAGACGCCTAAAAATACAGTTTTTTAAATAAGTTAAGACCATGTATTAGTAAAAAGGCAAGGAAACAGGTTTTATTTTTTGATTTAGATAGGAGAGGAGGCTTTTGGGTGAATAGATTGTTAACAAATGTGGAATTTGTTCATATGCAAGATCATGATATGATTACCCGATGCTTTTTTCGTATTTTATGTTACATAAACGCATCCATCAGTTTAACAATCAAGTATTGCGTATGAAGCATAGCAGGAAAATAGCGTTGGTAGCTAATCATGTAAATGTTGGAGAAGAAGATGCTCTTGACGTTTTATTTTGGTTGGATAAGTCCCCTGCCGAAAGGTTGTCCGAAGTAAGCCGCTTGAGGAAAAACTATTTTACATGGGCTGATGGTAGCTTCCCGGAAAAGATTGAAAAAGCTGTTCATTTCAGGAAGATATGATTTTTGAACAGGATTTATACCTTTGTATTGATACACTGTGTGTACCACTACGGGTTGAACACACCCTGGTACGCCCTGAGACACCCTGGTACGAGGTGATACGCCCTGACACACTCTGGTACGCCCTGGTACGGGGTGGTACACCTGGCAAAAACCTATAACCTGGCTCCAAATCCGGCAACTACTTTGCTATCGGGCCTGTTTTAAAGCTAATCGGGCAATATCCAAACAACATCCCCACGTTTACCGTAAAGAGTACCTGTAAATTGACGAAGGCGTTAACGGCCCGGGTAATTGTTTTGTTGCCTGATATGAATTTTTTACGAACAATTCGCCTGCTTTTTATAACTTACAACTTTGTAAATAAACCTCAATGCTTGATAGCGCAGTAACTTTTTGCGGCATACCTTATCCATACCTTAAGCTTATAAAAAAAGGCTTCTTTTGTGCTGTAATAGCTTTTTTTTTGCCCGTTGCAGGTTTGTATGCAGAAGGCAGCAAAGAGCTGAACGTCAATGGGGGATACCGGGCGTACCTGTTTTCGAGCGCTACAATTACCAATACATCGTTCCCGTTCCCAACTTTAGGTACCGTTAAGGTTTACGTAAAAGCAGGCGAAAGCATTTATGTGGGCTCAAGTGCCCAGGGCATTGCCGGTGGTACCATTAACCTGCGCGCGCCCGACGGTAACAGTTATACAAGCGGCACAGATGCAAATACAGGTAATATTCATAACCGCGCCCAGGAGGTTGCAGGGCCATTGCCCAATGCCGGTGGTTTTACGCCTTTTATTAAAACAGTAGGTGCAGGGCAGGATGGGGTTTGGGAAATTGATTTTGTGGCCGAAAATCCCGGAACAGTATTGGGTGGGAACCCGCCTACCATTCCTTCCAATGCCAACTGGACACAGCCCCAGGCCGAATATATTACCGCCTTTGACGTATCGGTACGCAATGCGGCAAACTCAGGTTTTATAAATGGCAGAGTGTATACCCAGGTGTTTTCTGGCATATTGGGTACGTTCAACGTGGGCTTTAACGCTATATTCCACATCCTGACAAAAGACGGATATCAATACATATTGAATAACAACGGCCAGGCCGGTAATGGCTTTACCTTTTTTGTGAATAACAAAGGTTTTAGGGGCGCGGACGGAAATGCATCATACAAAAGCATTAATGGCCTTAGCGCCAACGTTAATGTGCAGGACCCGCGCGTGGCCGATACTCAAACCGATATCACCCAAAAAATATTTTTTAATATTCCGGCTACCGATATGCCCGCCGTGGCCAATACGCCCGGATCGGCAACAACCTGGCTTTTAAATACTCCTGTAGTACCCGCAATAAGTAACGTTACTTTCACAGGCGCCGAAGGAACTGTAGGTAAAGCAGGTACCAACCCGTTGGGGGGTAATTTTAACTTTAACATAACGGGTAACGGTAATTATGTAATTGGTATTGATATAAACCACAACGGTTTGTACACTGATGCTATCGACCGTAAATTAACCGGGCAGGCAACCACCGGCAGTAACCAGGTATATTGGGATGGGTTTGATGGCCTGGGAGCCAAAGTAGCCGGCAACAGTACCTTGTTATTGCAGGTAGATATCACCATAGCCACCACCGCAGGCGAAGTGCATTTTCCTTTTTTTGATGTGGAGCGAAATGTTAACGGGCTTTTGCTAACCCGCACAAACGGCACTTTTGCCCCCGACGATTCTTTGTACTGGGACGATACCCCCATCGGCATTATCGGCACACCATCCAACCCGGTAAAAAACCTTACGGGGTTAAGCAGTGCTATAAACGGGCACAAATGGGGCACCTCTACCAGCATTGCTACCAATGATGCCGATTTTGGTAACAATAAATCCATTGATACCTGGAGTTATATAAAAAGTAAGCCGGTAACTACTTCGGTAAGCTTTGTAATGCAGGAAGCCGATCTTTCTGTCGAAAGTATAACGGCTGTGGCGGCCTGTTCCGGCCAGCCGGTTATTTACAAAGTGGTTGTAAAAAATAACGGCCCTAATGATGTTACAGGGGCCGGTTTCAGCTTTAGTTTTCCTAATGATATTAGCGGGGTGGTAGTAACAAGTGCTGCTATCACAGGCAGTTCGTCAACATCAGGCGGGGCTGTTGTGGCAAACGCCTACCACGCTAAGCTGGATATCGCAAATGGGGCTGTGCGTACCTTTACCATTACCGGGAATATTGCGCTGGCAACAAGCGGCAACCTTACGGTTAAGGCTGCTGTGCTGAGGCCGGCGGATGTAACAGACCCGGATGCCACCAATCCCGATGCTGCCGTACCCACAGATCCGGATAGTGAATGCGACGCTTCTCCGTCTGGCGCGGGTTGCAATAATATTAAAACCAGTACGGTAAACATTGTACCCGGCCCAAATGCCGGTGCTGATCAAACCTTATTTGAATTTGCTCCGGCCACTATGGCGGCAACGGGTAGCGGTGTATTTACACAAGTGGCCGGCGATCCGCTATCGGCAACTATTACCGCCCCGGCAAGCAATACAACTACAATAACCGGGTTGGATAAAGTTGGCTTATATCATTTTGTTTTTACCAACGCCAATGGCTGTGCCGATACGGTGGTGTTGAAAGTGATCTCTGCCGATTTGCAAATCCCGAACATAATAACACCCAACAATGATGGCAAAAATGACGTGTTTAAAATTGTTGGATTAGAAAGCTATCCCGGTTCGCAACTCAGGGTATTTAACCGTTGGGGCAACGAGGTTTACCGTTCTGATAATTACAAAAACGATTGGAATGGCAGCGGCCTGGCCGAGGCTACCTATTTTTATGTATTGAACCGGAAGGAGCACGCCGGCGAATTTACCCCGGTTAAGGGCTGGGTGTTTTTAAAATGGAGTAAATGATGCGGGGCTATAAATTATATATCCTGGTAGCAAGCCTGGTTTTACTCACCGTAAAATTGCAGGCCCAGCAAAGTATACAGTTTAGCCAATATATGTTCAATGGCCTGGCAGTGAACCCGGCCTATGCAGGTTATAAGCAGGATTGGACGCTTAACTTAAGCAGCCGCATCCAATGGGTTGGTATTAATGACGCGCCTAAAACAGGCACAGTATCTGTTGATGGCCTAACCAATAGCACCAACCAGAATATGGGCATAGGGTTGATAGCTACTTTTGATAAGCTTGGGCCCGAAAGCACATCATCGGTATATGTAAACTATGCATACAGGTTAAGGCTTGATGAGGATGATACCAAACGTTTGAGTTTTGGCCTTGGCTTTGGTGCCATACAATATCGCCTGGATGGCACTAAATTTAACGCTACTGATGGTGGGGATACCAATATACCCGCCGGAACGCAAAGCAGTATCACACCCGATTTTCGTTTCGGTGTTTATTATTACGCGCCGACGGTATATGTTGGTGCATCGGTGTTTAACTTGCTTTCGGGTTTGGGCAACACTGTTGATCATTTGCAGCAATATAAGCAGGCCCGCACAGTTTATTTAACCGGCGGTGCAATGGTACCGCTAAATGAAGGCATGGATATTAAACCATCGTTGCTGATAAAAGAGGACTTTAAAGGTCCCACCAACCTGGATGTAAGCAATTATATAGTATTTAATAAAACCATTTGGATAGGGGCATCATACCGCACCGGGATAAACCTTTGGAAAAAGAGTAACCTGCAAAGTGGCCTTGATAAAACAGATGCTGTGGCGACGATGGTACAGTTTTATGTAAGTGAAAACTTTAGGATTGGTTATTCATATGATTTTACAACAAGCAAGCTGGCAAGTTCGCAAAGTGGCTCGCATGAATTGTCGTTAAGCATTAGTTTTCCGGGCAAAAGCCCAAGAGTGGTTAGTCCGAGATATTTTTAGGCAGATGAAAAAGTTAATATTGATTGGTTTGTTGATTGCTTTGTTGGCAAAGGTTACTTTGGCGCAGGAACAGCTATCTGTAAAGCAACGTGCCGATAAGCTTTTCGATCAGTATGAATATTTCAAAAGCCTGAAATTTTACCTTAAACTGGTTGGCCATAAGCCGGATGTTAAACTTGTTGAGCGTATTGCTACCTGTTACCGTTATATTAATCAATACCAGGATGCCGAAGACTGGTATGCCAAAGCCCTGAGTGATCCTAAAGCCGCCAAACTCGATCATTATTTTTACGCCGAAGTATTGTTTCGCAACCAAAAGTTTGACCAGGCCAGGCAACAGTACCAGTTGTATTTTACAGATGATGCGGGCGCGTTAGCCTTAAAACTGGCCGATGTGGATTCGGCCATGGTATGGATGAAGCAGCCATCGCAGTATAAAGTTAACAATATTGGCGGCGTAAATACCCCGTCATCTGATTGGGGGGCCGCTTACAGTGGCCAAACAACCATTATATTCACATCCGACCGCGAAACCGGCGATGGCAAAAAAGATAACCGCACCGGTAACGGCTGGTTTAAACTGTACACCTACGATTTAAATACTAAAGAAACAAAACAGCTGTTTTTAGATCCCGGTACCAGCAACGAGTTTAAGGATGCTTACCATGTAGGCCCCATGGTGCTGAATAATAAAGGAGATACCGCCTATATTACTGTTACTACCGAAGTAGCTGCTAAAAACTTACCGATAGACCAACGTAGTGGCAAAAGTAACACCCGGCTGTATACACGCCGCCTGCAATTGGTAACAGCCGTAAAAAAGAATGGCGGGTGGTTTATTTCGGACAGTTTCCCGTACAATAATGTACAGCAGTATTCTGTAGGTAACGCGGCATTGTCAAAAGATGGCAGGCTGATTTATTTCAGTTCGGATATGCAGGGCGGGCAGGGTAAAACAGATATCTGGTATTGCGAAAAACAAAGTAACGGAAGCTGGGGAAAACCAGTAAATTGTGGTAAAGCCATCAACTCCAAACAAGAAGAAAGCTTCCCCTTTGTTGATGAAAACAGTGTTTTGTATTACGCATCCAAAGGGCTGCCCGGTATGGGAGGCTACGAAATTTATGCCGCCCATGGCCAAAAAAGCAACTGGGATAGCCCCAAAAACCTTAAATATCCTATCAACTCCACCAGCGACGATTTTAATTTGATAACCCGTGACGGACAAAGCGGCTACCTGTCGTCAAACCGCGATAACGGCCAGGGTAGCGATGATATTTATGCCTTTACCCGCACAAAAGATTCCATTTTTATAAAGCCAATAGCCGGTAACCCGCAACCAATTGTTGCAACCGGAAAACCAGGGTCGCCCAATCCTCTTTCAGGCGCGTCCGGTCCTGATTTCAACATCAGGCCTATTTATTATGATCTTGATAAATCATTCATACGGCCCGATGCAGCTGCGGAACTGGATAGGCTAGCTGGTATTTTAAAACAATATCCTGCACTAAAAATAGTATTGGCATCCTATTGCGATTCAAGAGCATCCTATTTGTATAATCTTGCACTATCTCAGCGGAGGGCCAAATCTGCCGTAACTTACCTGGTAAAAAAAGGCATTGCCCCAACCCGCATGACGGCCAAAGGCTATAGCGAAAGTAACCCCGTAAACCAATGCGCAGATAAGGTTAAATGTTCGGAAACCGATTACCAGCTAAACAGAAGAACGGAAATCAAAGTGATGCCGGGCGGTAATTGATTGTAATAATGTCAAAAATGTGTTAAATGGGCATTTAGCCTTACTTGAATAAATCTTCCAATACAATATCGTTTTGTATCAGCCCGGTTTTATAGCTATTATCTTGTGTGCCAAAGGTAGTTACCATTACAATAAATATTGTTTTTGAGGTTTTGGTCTTGTTTTTAAATACGTCCCGTTTTTGTGCAAGTTCTCTGGCGTAAGCTTTATCAATGATGAAAGTTGTGGTCGAAAACTTTAGTTCGCAGATGCTGATACAAAAATCCTGGCGATCAAACAATAGGTCGATTTGTGCGCCGGGCTGGCTTTTGCCGGGAACATACCTCCAGGCCGATGCTTCGGTGTAAACTCCTGCTATGCCCAACGCGGCTTTAATTTCGCGGGTGTGTTTCAGGCATACACTTTCAAAGGCAGTACCGCTCCAGCTTCTCCACGAAGGCGTGGTGGATAATTTTATCCATGTTCCGACGCCTCCAGCTCGGCTGTTTTCCATGAATTTAAGGTAAAATCTGGAGTACTCGTCAGATAGTTTATAAATACTGTCGCGGGTATTTTTTTCATATGGAAGGTAAGCCGTAATAAAACCAGATTCTGTTAACTCCTCCAGGAGCAGGGTAGTGGTGCCGCCTGTTGACAGATTGCAGGCTGCAATAAGTTCCTTGCGCGTTAGGCCGACTGGTTTAGCTGCAAGTGCCCTTACAATTGCTATATGTTTATCGGCTTCGGCAAATAGCGATCGATACAGGTTGTTGAATTCGTTTTGTAGCGCGCCATCTTTTGTAAAACAAATACGATCGATATTTTGGGCGGCGCTTTGTCCGGGTAAAATCTTTTTTAGATATTGAGGGATACCACCCATGGCCATGTACAGTTGTGTAACCTGGTAATTATCAAGGTTTATATTATTGTTTTTCAAGTAGTCGCTTGTTTCGGCCAGGGTAAACGGAAGCAGGCGGATTTTTTTTGTGATCCTGTTGTGCAGCCCCCCTTTGTTGTTCACCACTTTTTGTATCATCCATGATGCCGCCGAACCGCAGATGGTTACAATAAGATTATTTTGCTTTGCCCCCCACGAATTCCAAAAAAATTCAAATGCAGACAAGAATCCCGATTTGGCCGAGCTTAGCCAGGGGAATTCATCCAGGAAAATAACACATTTGTTTTTCTTTAACAGTGGTTCGGCATAATTTTTTAACATCAAAAAGGCTTCCGTCCAACTAACAGGAACGGCAGGTAAAACGGGCAGTTTTAGCAGCGGGGCCAACGTGTTTCTGAAATTTGTGAGTTGCTCTTTTAACGATGCGTTATGTACCCCCGAGAATTCGAAAATCAGTTGCCTTTGAAATGTTTTGCGGATAAGGTATGTTTTGCCTACACGCCTGCGACCGTACATGGCAATTAATTCAGCCTCGTCAGATTTTAAGGTCTGCTCCAACAACTGTTTTTCTGTTACCCTGCCGATAATTTCTTTCATATTATTTCGCCTCGTTTAACTAAAGGGTTGTTAATAAGTGATTTGTATGGTTGTGGCTGATTATAGTTAACGATAATCGGCCACAACCATACAAATATATATAGTTGTGGCTGATTATAAAAATATATAATCAGCCACAACTAATGCGATTTATGTACTTGTGGCTGATTATGGTAATTTATACTCAGCCATAAGTGTGTTTTAAAGTGAGTTATGGCTGAGTATGTTATTTTATATTGCATCTAATTGTCTGATATTTAGTGTTTTATGTTAGGTTATTTTATGGGCATATAATTCTTTATTAAGTAACGACGATTTGCACTGTAACAGCTAATTTTAATCCGCTGAAAAAAAATTATTAAAATGGTATTGGCTCTGCACATGGTTTGTCGTGTACCTATTACAAGTAAAGCGCCATCTGCTTTAATTCATATTGTTTTTCATTTTGATATTACCGCCCTTTCAAAATGATAGGTTTTTTAAATGCCCAATTGTATCTGCGCTATCAAATTAACCGGTTTAAAATGGTTTTAGCTGCTATTAAGCATTTTAACTGGTTTTTGGCATGCGTATGGTATACACGCTGTAATTGATAATACACTAAAAAATTAAGTCATGACATCATTTTATATCGTACTGGAAGTAATAGCCTTTATTGCAGTAATTGTAATACCAATGGCCGGCCCAAAAGCAAAGAAAAATTTACCTGTTGTAACTACCAGTAACCTGGCGGTTAACAACGCGGGTTACCTGGAACCATTCGCTGCAAACCAACAAGATCATCATCCGGTGCACTAATTGTTAAGCCACTTATGTTGAAAAAAAAGCCTTTCATTTTGACAGGCTTTTTTTTTGCAGGTATGCAGCTTTGCTTATTACCATAAAATGTTTATCTCTTTTCCGTTTATGAAATTTATAGGATAATATTGCCGGTAAATACTAAACAAGATTTGTATTGACCGCTTATGATGAATTGGGAAACTTTACTATCGGCCAAACGCTGGGGATACGAGGATAAATATATTGCAAGCCAGGTTGATGCCCGGTCGGAGTTTCAGCGCGATTATGATCGTATTATATTTTCGTCGCCATTCAGGAGGCTGCAAAATAAAACCCAGGTGTTTCCCTTGCCCGGGAGTATTTTTGTTCATAACCGCCTTACACATAGCCTGGAGGTAGCCAGTGTTGGCAAATCATTGGGCCGTATTTATTATAATAAGTTAAAAGAAGAAGATCCTGGTTTGGACAGCCGCCTACCGCTCATCAGCGAGATTGGTAACATTGTATCTGCCGCTTGCCTTGCCCATGACCTGGGTAACCCTGCATTTGGTCACTCGGGCGAAGCAGCCATATCTCATTACTTTATTGAGGGTGATGGCGCCAGGTATCAAAAAAGCGTTACCGGCGAGCAATGGGCAGATCTGATCAATTTTGAGGGTAACGCCAACGCCCTGCGCATTTTAACACACCCGTATGCAGGCAAAGGCCATGGCAGTTTCGCACTAACATATAGCACCATCGCCGCTATTGCCAAATATCCCTGTGCATCAGTTGCCGGTGGCAATAAGAAAAATATCTATACCAAAAAGTACGGTTTCTTTCAATCGGAACAGGCTGGTTTTGAAAAAATAGCTGCCGAGCTTCAGATGAGCCAGGTACAAAGCTCGCCGCTGATATATAAGCGTCATCCGCTGGTTTATTTGGTAGAGGCCGCTGATGACATTTGCTATAATATAATCGATTTGGAGGATGCCCACCGCCTTAAAATATTATCATACCAGGAAATAGAAGAATTGCTGCTGCCGTTATGTAACGACCCTAAAATGAAGGGCAGGCTGGATGATATTGACGATGACGATGCTAAGGTTGGTTACCTGCGTGCGCGATCCATCAATACCCTTATCCACCAATGCTCCAGCCTGTTTTATAACGAGCAGCAAACCATACTTAACGGCGACTTCAATAAATCGTTGATTGATTTGATAGACGAGCCATTCCGCTCTATCATGAAAAATATCGAAAGCCTGTCTGTACAAAAAATATACAATTATCCGTCGGTTGTGCAGATAGAAGTTGCCGGTTATAAGGTTATGGGCGGTATATTGGAAGAATTTATTCCGGCTTACCTGAAAAAAAGCTCAAAGTATCATGAAAAGCTGATAGCCCTTATCCCTAAACAGTTTTTAACCAAAAGCAACGATGACTATGCCAAAATACAATCGGTGCTGGACTTTGTTTCGGGGATGACAGACCTGTATGCTGTAGAATTATTCAGGAAGATCAAGGGTATTTCGTTCCCATCTTTGAGTTAGTCAATTTGAAAAAATATTTATCAATGTATTGAACAATGTTGTCATAATAATTGAAGCAAATAAATAATTTATAGCGGTTAATTATTGGAATTTCAGAACAACATCAGATTGATAATGCCTGAGCAAAGAAAATATCCAGGTAACAGTAAGCCTGTTGTTACTATGTTTTTATCAAATTACAATTGGTTAATCGATTTATTCTAATCATAAATCGATTAAATTTTTAGTGTTATAAATACAATTAATTATAATCCCCTATATTTGAAAATAAACAAATATAAGCGGGTGACGAAAAAATTATCTATAGTTGATATTGCCAATAAGTTTAACGTATCAAAAACTACCATATCGTTCATTTTAAACGGCCGCGCGCAGGAAAAACGCATCAGCGGCGAACTGATTAAAAATGTAATGAAATACGTGGCCGAGGTGGGTTACAAGCCAAACTCGCTGGCCAAAAGTTTGCGCACAGGTAAGTCAAATACCATCGGGCTTATGGTGGAAGATATCTCCAACCCCTTCTTTGCCAGTATAGCGCGTTTAATTGAAGACCGTGCCTATAAAAATGGATATAAAATTATTTACTGCAGTACCGATAACAATACGGAAAAAACGCAGGACCTCATAAGCATGTTTCGCGACAGGCATGTAGATGGCTATATCATGGCCCCGCCGGAAGGGATTGAGAAAGATATTGAATCGCTTATAAACGATGGAATGCCGGTGGTTTTATTTGACAGACATTTGCCAAAGATTGATACGGATATTGTGGAAATAGACAATCTTTTCGGCTCATATAATGCTACCCGGCACCTGGCAGATCAGGGGTTTAAGAATATTGCTTTTATTACTTTTTTATCGCCCCAAACACAGATGCTTGACCGGGTAAAAGGTTATCATGAAGCCATAAAAAACGGTAATCTTAATGGAATTGTTGAGGAGGTAGCGTTTAGCCAGGATGACGAACTGATTATGCAGCCGCTGCGCGATTTTTTAAAAGCACATCCCGGTGTAGATGCCATACTTTTTGGTAATAACCACATAGCCACCTGCGGATTAAAGGTGATGAAGGAGTTTGGTTTAAAATCGCCTGCTGATATTGCCATTGCGTCTTTTGATGATCATGACGTTTTTAAATTACACACTCCGCCAATAACGGCCATAGCCCAACCTGTGGAGGAGATTGCCGATAACGTGATCACCATTTTGTTAAAAAAATTGAACGGTGGGTTGTCAACCATCAAACCACAGTCCATCATTTTAAAAACTGATTTAAAGATCAGGGATTCGTCTATAAAAAACGCGGTCTGATTTCCGGCTTTCGGACGGGTTTCATCACGCAATCAGCTATACTGAGTAATGAAATTTCGCGAAACGCTGAATGGGGGATGACATTCAAAAATAAAAGACTGTCATGCTGAGGTACGAAGCATCTGTTCGCGAACTTTTCTATCGGTCATGCACAGCTGATAGATCCTTCGTACCTGCCATTGACACATTATGCAGCAGTTTGATTTTCAACCAGTTGCACATTGTGCTTTTTAGCTAATCTTTTCAATGATGCCATCTCTCTTTTCTTTAGTTGCTCTTCATAACGCTTAGTTCCCTCCTCCACGTACGCGGTTCCTTTGGTTAATGTATTGTAATAGGCTATAGCCAGCTTTCTGGCACCTGCTTTTATGTATGGCTATTCCCGAATCTTT
>NZ_JBFUCY010000034.1:0-82631 GCF_056404995.1 Mucilaginibacter sp. P2_A5 | reverse complement strand
ACTTTAAAGACTTAGAAATAAAAGCAAACGCAACTATGCTTACACCTGTCAAAGCTGTAAAGTGTCAAGCAGAAGAACTTAAACAACGAGATAAAGCTGCAAATGATTTATTTGGAACGGCCGTTTCAACGGTTAGGCAACCTATTGAATCCCTATTTAATTGGTTGATTGAAAAAACAGACCTGCAAAGAGCAAGTAAGGTCAGGTCTACCAACGGGCTGCTCGTACATGTATTCGCCAAAATCGCCACCGCTTTCATCTATCTTATTTTTTAACCCTTGATTCGCATTACTACTTGATACCCTTCCCAAATCAACAATAGAACTCCAAAACAAAAACATGGCTCAATTTACATTCACAAACAACACTTATGCCGGCGAAGCGCTGGCCGGGTTCATGGCAAGCACGCTGCTGGAAGCCGATTCTGTAAAGCGTGGACTGCTCACCGTTATTAACGACGTTAAAGCACGCAAGGTAATACTTGATGTGGACGACGATGTGGTACTGCAAGACCCATCAGGTATATTCCACGACCAGGGCACCACTGCCCTGCAAACCGAAAGCTACCTTGACCCCGTAGTTTACGAATTCATGAAACAGGAACAATGGGACAAGCTGGCCCAAAGCTGGGAAGCCCAATCCCTGAAACCCGGCGCCTTTATGGATTACGAAGGCATTGTGGATCTATCCGACTTTATGGTGCAGCGCTATTTAACCAAAATACAGGTAGCCAACGAGCGTCTGTATTGGCTGGGCAAAGGATCAACTAAAGAGGCGACCTTTAGCGCCCCATTCGCCGGCTTATTACCAACTATTGCTGCGGCATCGGGCGTATACAAAGTAGGCCTGGGTAAGCCAACAACATCTATGAGTGCTACAGCTATCAGTGCTTTCGGTGTGGTTAGCGTAGCCGATACCTCTACATTAGCCGATGGCGATGTAGTAACCGTTACCCAGGTTACAGGTAACAGCAAGGATACCACCAATGGCGGTGCGGGTATTGATTTACCAGGGCAATCATGCTTTTGACGCTGCATTAAGTGCTTTATTTACAAATTTAGGACGTTAATCATGAGCATTTTAAAATACTTGTTGACACTTGGTCTGCCTGCAAAGTTGAGGTATAAGTTTAAGCCGTTGGCCGGTTTACCTAAGTTACTACCGTCTGATGTCGATGGCAATACACAAGGAGTATTAGAAACATCTGTTATAGTTGAAGATGATGGTAGTGTAAAAATATATTTCACCAAAGGTATGGGCGATACCTCGAATGTTATATGTATGGCTACCGCTACAAGTTTGGACGCCGATTGGACTGTAAACCCAACGCCTATTATAGGTTTGGGTGCTGGTGGTGCGCCATCTGATAGACAAGCACACAGTTCGCATGTTTTTAAAGCCAGCGGATTTTATTACTGCACGGCTACCAATGGGTATGGTTTTGGTTCACCAGGCGAAGATCGGTGCTTATATCTATACAAGTCTGTTGATGGAATTACTTTTACCGATATGGGTAAACTTATTGATAAATCTGCAATTCCAGGTAGTTCTGGTTTTGGTAATAGTTGCGTAGAGCCGATTTTGGTTAACGGTAAATATGAGATGTTACTGGAGGGCAACGGGGGAGGTGTGTGGAATGTGCATCGTTTCAATTCAGATAATATTGAAAGCGGATGGACGCATGTTAATGCACTTCCGGGGTTACAAGTAGTAGCTGGCGCGATGTATGGCGGTACTGATTTATTTTACAAAAACGGACTGTGGTATATTTTTTATCATTATGGAGCTGCGGAGGGTAATTTACCCACTTTATTAGGGTTTGCAACCAGTACCGATCTCGTATCTATTACAAAAAAAGAGACTCCGCTATTTGGAATTGAGGCTAAGCCGTACGGCGATGGTACTGATCAGATTGCCGATCCATTTATAATTGAGAATAATGGCAAAGTGTTTTTGCTTGCCGAGTACGTTACTAACTCTCCTGTTGTAAAATCAGAGATTTGGATTTGGGAATTTAACGGTACATTGAATCAATTGTTCGCTAATATTTAAAATTAAGAAATCTAAAGCTGCTTTTTTTTATTGGTGATCGGTTCGTTTAAAGCATATTTAAAGGTGCTCTTTAATTAGCTTCCTTCCAACTTTTTGCATAGGCAGTTCAATTGTATAATAAAGTATTGTTGATAATCCAACGCTTAATATAAGCACTAAAAAATAATTTAAGAGAAAGTTGGCAAGTGCCAACGGTTCATTTTTCGAAGGTAAAAGGTTAACAATTTTAAATTTATTGATAAAATAGATCACCGCCCAATGTGATAGGTACAAAGTATAGCTGATAGTCCCGATGTAATTAAAAGCCCTTTTAAATAAAAAACGAGGATGCTTATCATGCAAGGCTATAACCAATACTAAAAAGGCTAAGCCAAAGCAAAATATTTGTGGCAATAATTGCTCTTGCGGGATTGAAAGCCCAATAATCAAAACAATGAAAGATATAGATAGCTGTTTTGCTGAAATTTTAATATTTCCTTTGTCATAGATAAGGTAAAATAAAACTATGCCCAAAGCGAACACCGGCAACTGATTGGGGAGGTATAAAAACAAATACTCACCCCATAATCTATAATCGCTTATCATACAATAGCGGCTAAACAAGAAGAGCAATGCAAATCTTATTGCCAAAGTAATGAGCGTAAAATTTATAGCCTGGTGAATGCTTTTAATCCGCATAAACAAGAGTGGTAATAGGCAATAAAATGCCACCTCAATAGCTATAGACCACCCACCCGGCACAATGCTGGTAATCCAATAAGGGCTAAAACCATTTATAAAAGTAAAGTTAGATAGAATGTTAGCGGCTGAAATGTACTGCGCGTCACCCAGCCAATAACGCGGGCCAAAACCATCTTGCCACAAATAATAAACTATAGCAACATAATACAATGGTGCTATTCTGAAAAAACGTCTAACAAAGTAATGTCCTAAATTAACACCACGTTGGCTAAACGATAAGAACAGAGTAAATGCACTAAGCATGTAGAACAATTGCACACCACGTGCCCCATTGTCCATTATTGATAATATATATGGATGAAGGTGTTCTGTGCCCGTCGATTGCTGTTTTACATGTACTACTATAACAGATAATATAGCTACTGCTCTTAAAATAGTGATATAGTCCAGTTTTTTCACATTCAATCGTAAATATCAAATTTTAAGTTCAAAGTATTACGAGTGGAGTTTTATTTTTAGCAAGCGCTTAAATAACCCCATTCCCCCATAGCCTATTTTAAATTAAGGCTAACTAAACCATCCCAATTATGGAAAAAAAATATTCGTTCTGGGAACGTATCACCGGTGATACGCCCTCATTTTTTAAAAAAGTTCAAATTTTAGGCGCGGGCCTGGTGGCTGTTTCTGTTTCGTTAACAGGCATTGGCATTGTTCCGGTTGCTGTAACGGCTATAATGGCTGCCGTGGGCACAACCATGGGCGCCATTGCTCAGCTTGCAGTAAAACAGCCTGAACCCGATATCTCCGCTCCGGAAAAATAATTAATTCAACCAGTTATGACAACACTCGATCAACGTGAAATCAGGGGGATCACCCTAAAAAACATCACCGTCACTATTATCAGCACCATAAGTATTGTTGTTTCAGTGATGACAACTTACTTCCAGTTAAAAGGCGATATCCGGGATGTGCGGTCAACACAGGAAACTCAAAACCGGGTTAACGAAATCCGCCTCAAAGTTCTCGAGGGGGAAGTGGCTATCCTGCAACAGGAAGTGAGAGAACTAAAAGACAACAAAAAATCGTGACATGAAATGGACACAAAATAAACACATGTCCATTTTTTTAACAAAAATGAACATATGTTGAACATAGCTGGCTATAACTATAATTTCAGATTATTCAGCCGGGAATAAATCTCCAGCATAGCGGCCTGGTCTATCAATGATTTTACTTTTTTTGGCCCTAAGAGGTTTTGATCATCTTTTTCCTGGGCCCAGGTACGATTGGCATCGTCTATCATGAACTGTAATTGGGCTTTGTTTTTGTCCACTTTATACAATTCAATGTATCCCCTAAGCAATACGGCGTTAAACCAATAGTTGCCCGGTAAGCGGCCGTTACCGTAAAAATGTTTTTCGGCGGCTTTAGCCACCTTTTGTGCATCGTTGAGGTACGTTTTGTCTTTGGTAATATTATATAACATCACGCCCGATTGCAGCATTGTCCCCGCGTTATAAGTATAATAAGCCGAATCAACTTTCATAGATGGTACCCTCACGGCGTCATAATAAACGCCATTGGGCGATAACAGCTGTTTTTTTGCCCATTTGTAAGTAACAATAGCGGTATCCAAATAAGCTTTTTGATGGGTAGCCTGGTACAATTGCAATGCCACCAATATAGCCGGACCATTGGAGCAGGTATTTTTCCCTTTCTTATCGCCTTCTACCCAATAAAAGCCGCCTCCACCAACCATATCATGGCCCGATAACAGGAATCGATAGATCATTTGAGAAGTTTCCAGGTAATCCTTTTTATGATTGCGCGCATAGGCATCCATCAAGGCGATGGCAATCCATTCGTTATCATCATAAAAACGTGAATCAACTTTTTCTTTAACTACCATAGCCTGGTAAGCCGGCACCGGTGGCTTAGTAGAATAATACTGATCAATGGCCTTCATAACCGGGGCTATGTATTTTTTTGAAGAGTTGCCGGCCTCCATTTCATTGGCTGCCTGCACCATAGCGCATAAAGGCCACAAAAAGGAGTGATTGCCTTTATTGGCCGCGCTATCATTGGTCTCGAAGTACAGATTTGCCTTTGCATCATAAAACCTGTCATAAATATTTTTATTAATGATGGCAATACGTTCTTTATAATCTGCAGTAGTTTGGGCGGTAGTGTTCCAAACTATTGCCAGGCAAAAGCAAATGGTTAATATTATGTTTTTCATAGGTATAAGCAGGGTCAAAGTGAATACCTTCCGGCATTAATTCCGGAAGGTATTTTCAAAATTAAAACTTACCGTCGGCTTTTAAGGCTGCCGCGGCTTCTATCATCATTACGCCACTTAACTGTGTGGTTAAATCGGTACTGCCTGGTGGCAGGCTTTTCCAATCGGGGCTTACAAAAAGTGCTGGCCGGCTAATGCCTTTGGTGTATAAAGTTTGGGCATTAAATTTCAAAAACTTAATAAAGGCATCACGGTCGGTTGAGTTTACGGCGGGCTCTTTTATCAGCAGGGCAAGGTATCTAACCAAAATACCTTTAAACAACCCGCCATCGCCCTGTCCTTCTGATTTTAGTAAACCACCGGGCGAAATATCCGTGTCGTTAATGGTAGCCTTGGCATTGCGTACCGCATCGGCAAGGTAATCGGCATTATTGGTTACATGATAAAGCTCAAGCGCGGCCCCCATATAAACGCCCTGGTTATAGGTGAATTTGTTTTTGCTGATCTGCCCGTCGTGGTTGCCATTAATACCATCCCAAATGATGCCGCTTGATGGATCAACCAGCGTAGCGCTAAGCCAGGTATAAAGACTTTTGGCCAATGTAAGGTCCGCGTCGTTCTTTTTCAATGCATACAAACGGCAGGCAAATATAATAGCGGGCGCGTTGGCGGGGGTATTCTTATAATCCAGCTGCGATTTGCGCCAGGCTATGCCACCTCCCTGGTTGCTGTTTTGGCCGGTTTTGATATCCGTCCAAAGTATATTCGCGGCATCCAGGTAATCGTTATCATTGGTTGCTTCATAAGCGCGCAGGCTTGCAAGGGCCAGCCACTCCATATCGTCATAATATTCATTTTGATATTTGTTCCCATTGGTAATGCGTGTGCCGTTCAGCAATGATTTCATCCGCTGTTTGTAAACCTCGTTTTTGGTGCGTAAAAAGGCATCGGTAAAAATATCCAGCGTATGTGCCTGGGGCCAGTAGTTATAGTTGGTGTTGCCTGCGTTATTTTGTACAAAATAGTTGCCGTTGGCCGATAGATAGGTAATGTAGGTTTTTTCCTGTAACGAGTCGGCAGTGGCTGCGTATTTGTAATCAACCGTTGCTGTTTTATTGTTGGGATAAAGCGGAAAAGGCTTATCCTTTAAGCACGATGTAAGCACAAGCGGTATCAATGCTGCAAATGCCCATTTCTGTATATGTTGGGTTATGATCTTCATAAAGTGTGTTTTAAATTCTGTACCGGTAAAATGATTACCGGCGCAGAATTGATAAGTTATTTATTACTTAACGGTAACAACATGGGTATACGCAAGTACATCTGCGCTCCAGATAATTTTAATGTCGGCTTTACCGTTATCGGCACGGTGGTCAAATTTAAAACAGTAATCATACTGTGAATTGTTAACCGGCACCATGTAATAATAGGATGCGGCGGTGGTTGCGGTAGCCGGGCTATTATCTGAATTGGTACTGCCATAGTATTGCGTTGATGTTGTACCTGCGGCATCTTTAAGCGTAAACATAAATTTATAACGCTCATCCCTGCCCCATGACTCCTGGTGAAACACGATGGATGCGTTATCAATTTCCCAACTGCTGCCACCAACGTATGGGAGGTTAAACCAGATTTTATTATCGGCTGCAAACCATAAACCTACCGATACAACTTCTGTCATTGCAGCCGATGCGGTAGTAAAGTCAACCACTACCCGCTCAACTTTGGTAGCGCCGGTAATAGTAGTACTGCCATCCTTTAATAATTTAACGCCATCAATTGAATAAGTTGCGGGCGTGCCTGTATTCCGTTCGGCAAAATGAAGTGTTCCTGCTTTTAATGAAGTATATGCTTCAAAAACACCGGTTGAGGTTTGTTTTAAATGTACCGCTTTACTCAGGTCATCACCGCCTTCGGTTGCAGTTCCTGTAATATACAAATCGGCAGGAATTTCGCTAAATCCAGGCGCGCGCTGCACTTCAATAGTGCGCGATAAGCTGCTTTTTTGTACGTTGATCCCTTTTGATGACATTACCGTCCATTTTAATTTACCGGTTTCCTGTGGTTGGATGCCTGCCAGGTCGGCAATTTTGTTCAGGTCTTTAAATGAAATGGTTAGTTTATTATATAAGCCATTGCCATCAGATGGCATGGTATAAATCGGTTTAGAAAAATCGCCGGTTGTTTTATCAAAGGCTACTTCATACATCACCAGGCCATTATCTTCGGCTTGTGCCTGTTCCCATTCAAACGATGCCGAGCCGGAAGCCGGTTCAAGCTTGATAAATTTGTTATCAACAGGCGCAAAAAAGTTTTTTACTGCCGATACCTGCGTATGGTTAAGGGTTTTATCCTTTTTACAGCCAGATACAATTATTAATGCCAATATGCCTGCCATAAGGCAGAAAGTAATTTTTTTCATGATCTTAATTGATTATAATATTTTATAAATAATTATTGAACTACCAACCTGGATTTTGTGTAAGATTTGGATCGACAGCGCGTTCGTCCCTCGGAACCGGCCACAAATAAGCCTTGCTTTTATCGAAGCTGCGCAAATTGGCCCTGATGTATCCGTTATCTACGGATGCCGGCCCAAACTTAGCCCCATGCGCCCAGCCATTCAATACCACCTCAGCAGTTTTCCACCTGCGGATGTCAAAAATGCGTAAGCCTTCCATAGCCAACTCTATACGACGCTCGTTTCGAACAATGTTACGCAGATCGGCCTGGGCAGCGCCACTAAAATTAAGCGCGGCGGGGTCGGTAAAACCGGCACGGCTTCTTAAGGCTTTGATGGTTTTGTCCCATACGCCGCCATCCAACTGGCCCAATTCATTTTTAGCTTCGGCATACATCAGCAACACATCGGCATAACGGATAAGGATAAGGTTTAAACCCGACTGGAAATTTACGGCAGATGTAGGGTCGTAATATTTGCGGATATAATAACCTGTTGGCGAACTCACTTTACCGGGTGCATATTCATCCAGTTTATCCGTACCGGGATCAGATCCGGGTTTGGTATAAATAGTTTGGGTACTGCCATCAGGTTTTTTCCATTTGTATAAATTGTAAACCAAAGTATTGGTCATCCGAGGATCGCGGTTTACATATGGGTTGTTCTCGTCGTAGCCAGATCCTGCATCGGAAATCTTTCTGCCATTGGTCATCAGGTAGCTGTCAACCAATTCCTGTGTTGGGGCAAGTGCGTTCAGGCGTGCACCAACTGCAAGCGGGGCAAAATCAAAAAACTGGCTGTAAGTTTTAATAAGCGGTACAAATTCCAGGTCGAGGATTACTTCGCTGTTGTATTCGTTTTGTGGTAAAAACACGCCTTCGTAAGATGGGAACAAGCTGTATGTGCCATTGCTATTGTTGTTAATCAACTTTTCGCAGGTTGTTGCTACATCCTGCCAGCGGCTGTCATACAAATAAACCCTTGCTTTAAGAGCTATAGCCGCGCCTTTAGTTATCCGGCCCCTGTCAGCAGCGGCGTATGCAGTATTTACCGGCAGTGCGGCGGATGCGTCATCCAATTCCTTTAGCACAAAATCAATTACCTGCGCTTTTGGTGTGCGGGCAATGGTTTTAGCATCGGCTATAGATATATCCTTATCAAACAAAGGCACATCGCCAAACCAGGTTGCCAGTTGAAAATAGTGATAGGCGCGGATAAATTTAGCCTCGGCCTTCATGCGGGCTTTAAGGGTGGCGTCCGTTGATGTTACCCTATCTACATTCTCTAAAAAAATATTACAGGTTTTGATACCTGAATAATGATATTGCCATTCCTCTTTAATACGCCCCAGCGAAGGATCGTAAGTTCCGGCTGCAAGCGACGCTACTCCATTGGCATCGCCACGGCCATTGTAAGCATTATCGGATGCACCTTCGTTGTAAAAAAAATAATCTGAGCGAAACATTTGCGAATACGCTGTATTTAACACACTGTTCGCTTTTTCGGTAGTTGTCCAGAAGTTGATATCGGTAAACTTATTTACCGGTGCCAGATCGAGCTTTTTACAGGCTGAAACCATTACAGTTAACAGGGCTATAAAAAACGCGATTCTATATGTCGTTAATTTCTTCATGTATAATAAATTATAATGTTACATCAATACCAAACCCATAATATACCGGTGTTGGATAGGCCCTGCCGCTATTGGCACCGCCCGCCTGCACGTTACCGTTAAATTCTGTCGACTCAGGATCAAGGAATTTCATGCCCGAAAAGGTTAGGATGTTTTGGCCCGAAACGTAAGCCCTTACTTTATGTGTACCTATGGCCCTGGCCACACTTTGCGGTAATGAATAACCCAGGGTTATGTTTTTAACGCGCAGGTACGAACCATCGAAAATGTACATATCAGATCCGCGCCTGAAGTTGTTGGTGTTTGACTGGCTGCCGGCAGCAGCAAGGCGCGGATAACGGGCATCAGGATTCTGAGGGGTCCAATAGTCCAGCTGGTGTTGATAAATTACCTGCGAGTAGTTGAAATGGAAGGGCTCAACCTGCTCGCCACGCACAAACATGCTGCGCTTACCTACTCCCTGCATAAACAGGCTAAAATCAAAGTTTTTATACGTTACATTATAGGTAAACCCGAATGTTAAACGCGGGAAACCATTGCCTAACACAAACCTGTCGTTATCATCGATTACTCCATCCTTGTTAACATCCACATAACGGTTATCGCCCGGCGAAACAGTTAAACCGGCAGGTTTTGGCCCGTTAACAATATCGTTAAGGTTTTGGAAATAACCGTCGCGTTTTAATCCAACGTATGAGCCAATTGGCAACCCAACTTTGTTAATCACCTGCAATTCATCATAGGTTTTTATCTGGTCGCCGCCTTCAAGATATAATACTTTATTTTTAGTATCGGCTACGTTAAATGAAAACGAATGATTGAAATTTTTGCCTGACAGGCGGTAGTTAACCGTTAGTTCCCACCCCCTGTTTTGGACCTTACCTGCATTATAATCAGGCAGTCCGGCGCCAAACACACCCGGCACTATTGGTGGCAGCAAAATATCTTTTGTTACTTTATTAAAATAATCGGCAGAGATAGTTAGCGTATTTTTCAGGAAACCGGCATCAATACCCGCATTAAACGTAGCAGCACGCTCCCATCGGATATCCGGATTGGCAAATGATATGGCTGCACCGCCAACGCCGGCATTATTAAAGCCATAAGCATTCTGGAAGGGGCCATAGGTACGCTGATATTGGTAATCGCCCACGTTTTGGTTACCCAAGATACCGTATGATGCCCTCAACTTCAGATCGCCATAATGATCGCGGTAATTTTGCATAAAGTTCTCTTCAGTAATACGGTAACCTACCGACCCCGACGGGAAGAATGCGTTGCGATTTTGCGTATTGAACTTTGACGAAGCGTCAATCCTGAAATCGAACTCGCCATATATCTTATTTTGATAGTTATAGCTGGCGCGACCAAAGGCGGAATTCAAACTTGTTTCCGTGGTATTATTATTGGTGTTTGACGATGCCGGATCGATTATGGTACCCGTTGTTGGTGTCCCCAATTCAGGATCGGTATATTTCAGGTAAAGTTTGTTACCCTGGTTAGTAGTCGACTCATTGGCCACACCAATAAGCACATCTACATTATGCGATTTATTGAATGTTTTTGTGTATTGTGCAATTACCTGTGTATTTAAAAATAGGTTTTTATTGTTTTCGTCGTTGGTATTTCTGTCGGCGCCATATGTTCCTTTCGGGAAATAATCAACCTCTATCACCCTGCCAAACATATGGTTTGATAATAATGTACCGCCAAAAACACCTTTCAACTTAAAGTCTTTGGTGATTGCCAGTTCTGCATTTAAATTACCGAAGATGTTATCATTATCGCGTTTGCGGTAACCTCCCGCTTCTAAAATCCCCAGCGGATTAAACTCTGTTAATACATCATTGGTGAGATACCTGCCCTGATCGTCTTTTATCTTATAGTAAGTTGGCGTTCTGCCTGCGTCAACAATAAGGGTTGATGTGTTGTAGGAGTGTTCTTTAATTTCCGTACGCGAATAAGACAGGATACTGGTCAGTTTCAGTTTACCGTATTCGGTACTTAGGTTCATGCGGTAATTGTAACGGCGCAGGCCATAATTAGGTCCAACCAGGTTGCTCCGCTGATCTGTAACCCCTGCCGATACCAGGTATGATGATGATGAATTACCACCCGTTAGCGCAAGGTTATGATTTTGCAATACTGCGTTTTTCAAAATAGCATCCAAAAACCATTGCTGATCGCCTGCTTGCTGAAAATTACGGATATCCTGCGGGCTATAAATCGGCTGCAGGCCTGCGTTCACCACCGCCTCGTTCCTGAGGATAGCGTTTTCATAACTGTGAACAGGTTTGTAACCTACGTGAGGTTCCTGTACACCACCCTGGCCGTTGTAGGTAAGTTGCGTATTGGAATTTTTCTTTCCCTTTTTGGTGGTGACCAATATTACGCCATTTGCCGATCTTGATCCATATATGGCGGCGCTGCCGGCATCTTTCAAAACAGAAACACTTTCAATATCCTGCGGGTTAAGCAAATTTATATCGCCGCCGGTAATACCATCTATTACTACCAGCGGGCTGTTATCGCCCAATGTACTAACGCCGCGAATGTTAATGTTTTGATAAGCGCCCGGCTCAGAGTTGGTTTGTTGGATGATAAGGTTTGGCGATGTACCTTGCAAAGCCTGCGTTAAATTAACAGATGGCTTGCCCTCAATGGCCCGTGATGAGATCTGATCAACAGCGCCAATAATATTGGCCCGTTTTTGGGTACCATAACCAACCACAACTACTTCATTTAATGAGGTGCGTTCGGGCGAGAGCTGTACATTAATGGTGGTTTGATTATTTACAGGTATTTCTTTTGACGAGTAACCAATAAAACTAAATACCAGTACGTCATCGCTGCCAACATTAGCTAAAGTAAAAGTTCCATCTGCACCGGTAATGGTACCCGTGGTAGTCCCTTTTATTTTGATGCCCACGCCCGGAAAAGGTAAACCTGTTTCGTCGGTTACCTTGCCCGTAATTTTTATGGGAACCGGCGGCGCCTGTTGTATACCACCGGTACTGCTGTCTACCTCAGTTTTTTCATCGATGACAATTACATCATCAATAATTTTATAGCTAAGGTTAAATGGAGTTAGCACCTCATTAAGCACCGCTTTAATGCTTTTATTTTTGGCGTTCACCGTTACCCTGAAATCCGGCTTCAGCACATTATCCGCGTAAGCAAATTTAATATGTTTATCGGCCGAGATCTTATCCAGTGCGTCGGTAAGCCTTGCGTTTTTGAGTTTCAGTGTGACCGAAATCTCCAAAAAGCGTTGGCCAAATGAATCATTTGCTACCGCCGAAAGGCACATGAAGCAAACAACAAAGCAGGCGAGCGAGGTAAATTTCATTAATATTAATACATAACGAACTACTCCATTTGAAAATAGAGATATATTCATAGATTTGAGATAATTAAAGTGTTTGAAATTGAGTGCTTTGTTCTGAATTGGACCTCGAAACGTTGCACTTATTAATACGCTGCATTTTAGTAACCCTGTTCAAATCCCTTTGATCAGGGTTTTTTTATGTATTTATGTTGTCATGCTCTTCTATTTAGGTTAGCTAATAATTGGTTATATTTTGGATGAATTGGTTTATTTTATTGGTTAACAACCCTTCCCTTTAAGGCGGTAGCCGCCCTTATCCTGTATGGCTTTACCTTTAACAATTTTTGATAAAACCTTCATTACAGTTTCCAACGATTTATTGGTCAGGTCGGCGGTTATTGAACATCTTACCAGGTTGATATCTACGTCAACTTTAACATTGAAGCGATGCTCAATCGTACTTATTACCTCTGGCAGCGGCATCCGTTTAAATACCAAGTCGCCGCTTCTCCACCTAACCAATACATCAACGTCAACCATTTCGGTTTTAACGGCCTGGTTATTATCCTTATTAAATATTACTTCCTGGGCAGGAGTTAAGAAAACAGTTTGCGATTTTTTTGCATTGTTAGCAGTCGCTATTACCCCTACCTTACCGCTCAACACATCTACCTTCACAAAATGATCTTCGGGATAAGCTTTTATATTGAAACTTGTGCCCAATACCTGGGTGCGCACAGCGCCGGTATGCACAATAAATGATTGCTCATCATCATGTGCCACATCTAAAAAAGCTTCGCCTGTTAAAGTGATCTCGCGGCGGTCGCCACGAAATTTATCGGGATAGGTAAGTTTACTGCCGCCGTTAAGCCAAATTTTAGTTCCGTCGGCAAGGGTTATGTTAACAATTTTGCCATTGGCCGCAGTAATTTGTTTAGTAGCTATTGGCGAAATATAGTTGAGAATATCATTGTGGTACAAATATGCCGACAAGCACAAACCGGCAAGCAACGATGCAGCAACCAACCATTGTTTTGTTAGGGTTTTGATTTTACCGCCGCCATCAATTTGAGCGGTAATACGGCTGTACACTTTATCGCTGTTAAACTCGACACCATGATCGTTTGCTTCGGGGAATTTACCCAAATCCAGATCATCAAAATACTGATTTACGATTTCCTCCTGCAAAGATTGGTCTTTTGCAGAAACTTGTTTTTTCCTGAATTTAAACTTTCTCATGGTTTATATATGCAGGATGCATTCAACATGCCCTACCCCCTAAAGCCGCCGAAAGTTTTTTTGAGAAATTTATTTCAACGTATAAAAATCTAACTACAACAAGTCAAAGTGTCAACTATTATCACATCTTAATCCATAAAAACCGAACCTGTTGGCACAACATCCGCGTGCGAGAACGAACGAAGAAAGCCCGATTTATATTCGGCCAGGTTTTGTTTATGATTTTGCGCTTTAATGCTCTGGTACAAACCAAGTAACGACCAGCCATTGCCCGGGTTACGTACCAGATCGGCACGGTAAACTTGCTCTGCCCGTATATTGTCATCATTTTTTAAAAGGTATGCACCTAAAAACTGCCTGGCGGGAATGGGCCACTGGGCAGGCTCGGAGTATATCATGTTATCTTCAACCGCTACGGCTTTGTTAAGGCTGGCTATGCCGTTTTCATATTTATTTTGTGCCAATAAAATCGCGCCCTCCAAAATATTTTCGGCTATGGTAGCGCCTTCAAATGGTGTATTAAAAGGAATGTCCCTTATTTTTAATACCGGGGCATTAATTTTACTACGCATTAACGCCAATTGGCTGTTTGCCGAATCGGGCTTGCCGGTATAAATAAAGGCAAGTCCTTTTGCAAAGCTATTGAGTATTTGCGCATAAGTCCAGCTGGAAGCCGGCGGGTCATTATCCTTCAATATTTCTGCCCATTTACCCAGGCGTACCATCGTGAGCACAGGCATCATATATAAATATTGGGCGTAACTGTCATTGGCTGTTGGCTTAATGCTATTGCGGCAACGTAGGCTAATTTCGTGTGCCTTTTCATACATCCCGCCGCTAAAGGCGCAGTAGGTTTCCACTGCGTACACATGAGGGATTGATTTGGCAAGAGATAGGTTCTTCACTATCGAGGCATACAAAATGGAGCTTTTACCCGATTTTTCGTTGGCATCCACACCCTGAAAATATAACCCGTTGCGTTGATAAACATGGCTGGCCATGTGTACCATATGCCCTACCGCCGGGAAAAGCCGCTTTAAGGCTTCGGCATTGGCCATAGCCATTTCGGGATTATGTGATGCTTCTGTAAGGTGAATATAATAATGTAATGCAGCCGGGTTATTGGGTTTTGCTTTTAACACGCCTTTGCACAATTCCACCAGTTCGGGCGTCCAATCTTTTGCCACTCCATCTGTGGTCCAAAAATCCCAGGGGTGCATCAGCATCATGGCATCTATATACAGCATTTTTATGTCCGCATCATCAGGATATGCCGATACCAGTTTCTTCATGCCTTGTGCATAAGCCTTTTCATCATGGGTAGTTTGATCTTTTAATAACGGGTACCTTAGGTTCATGACGCTGATAAGCGCTTTTTCCTTTTCGGATGCATTACCGGCAGTTGCATTTAACTGCTTTAAAACGGCGGCTACCCCCCGCGGTACTTTATAACTATGGGCCGCATTATAATAAGGCCCCATAGTTAAAGCCTGCCCCCAATAAGTCATGGACGAAGCCGGATCAAACCGGGCGGCTTCTTTAAATGATGCCAGCGCCTCCTTCATATGATAGCTATAATACATAGTTAAACCCTGATTAAAATAAAATTGGGCACTATCGTTACGGGTTGATATTGGATAGCTATAATCGCCCCATCCGGGCAGCTTTATCATATATTTTCCGCCGGCTGCAGTATCGATGTTATCAATAGCAGTAAATGATCCGCAAATAACCGGGTAGTTCTTTTTTATATTCTTTTTGCCAGGTGAGTTATGTAGGTTGAATGCAAGCAAACAGGTCCCCATTAATATAACAGGGAACACCACAAAAAGCGATACCTTTTTCATTGTAGTTTTTTTAACAGACGTGAACTATAAACAGGTAACCGGTAAAGTTTGTAATTGGAGGCCGATAAAAAGCCGGGCTGCTATCGGTACTAACAAATTTAAATAATAGTTTTTAAATACGCGCCGGATGAATAATCCTTATTTCATCATATAAACCATCAACAGGGCGATAACCGATGGCAGGTAATCTGTTAGCCCGGTGCGCAGATAACGCAAGGCAATAGTTATCTGGTTTTCGACGGTTTTGATAGAGATATTTAGCCGCGAGGCTATTTCTTTATTCGATAGGTATTCTTTACGGCTTAGCGTAAAAATCTGGCGGCATTTTTCGGGTAGCAGGGCCACATTGTTTTCCAGCAGCTGGCTGATGTCGCCCTGTAACAGTTTGCTGTCTGCTGTGTATTTTTCAATCAGTTCTTCCACAACCTCCAAATCAAGCGTGGCCTTTTTGGTGCGAATGTAATAAATAACGCGATGACGGATGGCCACTTTCAGGTATGATTCGAGCGAGGTGATATTAAGCTGGCCGCGTTTTGTCCAAAGGTCGATAAACAGCTCCTGCACCAGGTCTTCGCAAACATCGCGATCGCGAAAAAGGTTGTAAGCAGCGTGGAATAGCTTGGCCGAATATCTTTTGTACAGCAATTCAAATGCCTCACGGTCATCCAGCCTTAGTAAATCTAATAATTTAGCATCGGGCCACATTTGATATTCCTTACCTGGAAGCATAAATGGACTGTAAAACGGTTTCTGAATTGGATAGGCATAATTACAAGATTATTTTTAAATAAAAAATTCTTTTTTGTTTCAGGCAATTTCCCGGTTGGCCAAATCAGCATACCGGTTAAAAAAACAGCCCCGGCTGCTTAATTAAAACTGCCGGGGCTATAAAATAATATACGGAAGATTTAAACCATTTTACCCATTAACGGATCACTGAAGCTGTGTTTACCATTTTCCACACGGCCGGCATACCGTTTCTCAAATGAGTGGCTGCCGGATACTTTTGCGCTGAAATCATACCAGCCATAGCTTTTGGAAAGGTCAAGAACTAACGTACTTTGGCCTTTTTTATTCATTATAACTTTATGGTTATTGGTTTTATAACCATGATCAACTATTTCCACAGTGTAGGCTTTATCGTGGCTCAAATTAACGAGTTTTAAAGCTACATTGGCTTGCTGATATTCGCAGGCCACGTCAATCAGCGGATCGGACGCATTGCCCTTATATTCGCGATAAAAGCCATTGGGGCCATAAACACGCAGGTGATATTCACCGTTTTCAAACTCATGCAAAGGCCAGGTATCAGCAAGACTGTCCCCGGCGGTTAGCGCGTATGCCCAGGTACGCAAAGGTTCCATTTTCTGCGGATCTTTAAAGCTGGCATACTTTCCCGGAGCATACACATTGAATGGCGAGCCTAAAGCTTTATCGCCAAATAACTGTTTGCTTGCATTGAATTTTATTTGGAATGATTTTTTATCGGCACTTAATTTACCATCGGCATACAACTGGTAAGGCAGGGCCGATGATTGTTTAATACCTTTTTCCTGTTGCGGCATATAGGTCGATGCGTGCGGATCTTTATTGATAAGCGCGATCTCTTCTGCAGTAAGCAGTTTATAATCTGAAGGCAGCTTTTTAAACTGCGCTTTGTGGATGCCTTCCAAAAACACCTCCCTGGCTACAAATTCAGGATTGGGAAGGGTTTCGCCATTGTATGGACGGAATGTGGTTGAAAGATCACCACAAACCGTACGGCGCCAGTTGCTTATATTGGGTTCAACAACCTTTTTGCCGGTTTTATGGCTCAGGAATTTTTCTAAAAACTGCAGGGTCGATGTATGGTCAAAAACCTCCGAATTTACCCATCCTCCCCTGCTCCAGGGCGACGCGACAACTAATGGTACACGGAAGCCAAGGCCAATAGGGCTTTCGCGATCGAAAACTTCGGGAAAGTTGTTTCGTGCTTTTTCCTGTTCGTAGGTTACAAACTCAACGCTGGTATCAATCCCTTCCGATACTTTGCCTGTTCCGGCTTTATGCGGATGCGGGGCGGTGAACGGCGGCACATGGTCAAAATAGCCATCATTTTCGTCGTAAGCCAAAATAAAAATGGTCTTTTTCCAAACCTCGGGGTTCTGGGTAAGTATATCCATCACTTCGGATACATACCATGCCCCGTACCAGGCCGAACTTGGATGGTCAGAAAAATGTTCGGGGGCCGATAGCCAGGAAACGGCTGGCAGCTGGCCGCTTTTTACATCTTCCCTAAACTGATGCAACACATCGCCTTTTGGTACCAACACCTCGCGCCCGATACCATTGTCGTCATATTTTAGGGGGCTTAATGTACGGTAATGAGGATCGTTGGTATTAGTTACAAAACCTTTTTGATGAAGATTTTTTTCGCGTTGCGATAGCCTGGCAAACTTACCGGGATCAAGGCTGGCCATGTCTTTTTTTACATTTTCCAGGTCGCGCCGTTTTTGTTTAAGCTGTTTTTTAAGGTGATCGATATGCGCGTCGCCGGCGGGCAAAGCGGCAATTTGCTTTTCAATGGCGGCCACCTCGCCCGGCAAATCTGTTGATTGCTTTTGCAGTCGGGCTATGTGCTTATCGTACAATTTAATATTATACTGGCTAAAAAACTCCAGCGGATTATCCTGGAAATTTGATAACCAGGGGTCTTCTTCGCCAACCAGGCCTGTATCAATGGCAATCTCATTTTGATAATGTTTCCAGGAAATGTTATGATCTTCCAGACGTTCGGGAAAAGTAGCCCAGTTTAAGGTACCATAATCCATATCATCGTTCCAAACATGGGCGCGTGAATTTTCATGCTGCTCGGCGCGGATGGTACCTGTAAAAAAGAAAAGCCTGTTGGGATTGGTACCTGTTAAGGCCGAACAAAAATTCTGGTCGCAAACGGTAAAGGCATCGGCAAGGGCATAATAAAAAGGGATATCCGCACGGCTGTGGAAACCCATAGTTAAAGGCATATCCGAATATTCTTTGATACTGTTGCGTTTAACATTCAGCCATTGGTCAAACTTGCCATCATTACGCGCGTTTACCTGGTTGGCCCATGAATGTGGCAACGAACTCATCCAGGTGGCTTTGGTATTTTTAATATCCAGGTGAAAAGGCGCATAAGTTTCGCCTTTATGGTTTGATTGCAGCCAAACCTTATTTTTATTGGGCAGATCGACAGCCCGCGGGTCGTTATAACCACGTACACCTTTCAGCATCCCGTAGGTATGATCGAACGAGCGGTTTTCCTGCATCAGGATTACCACGTGTTGGGCATCCAGGTAAGTACTGCCCGGCGCAGGGTTAATGGCCATGGCCTTTTGAATAGATTCGGGCAAAAGGCTTGTTAATCCGGCTGCCCCAGTTAGCAGGGCCGCTTTTTTTATAAAATCCCGTCTTGAATCGAGCATGATTATTAGGTTGTAAGTTATACGTGTTACGTTATACGTGAATGTTTTTTTTAACAGCTATGATCTATGAACCATCAACTATGGACTAATTATGATCTGGCAGCTATTACCTGCTCGCACAGGCCGAGAGAAAGTGTCATTCCGTTGCCGCCGAGGCCGTTAACGACGGTTACACCCGGCTCTACGTCAACAATCAGTTCGGTTGCGCCGTTGGTCATCTTTGGCAGGATTCCGTGCCATGACTGCAGCAACTGCCAGTCCTTAAAATTAGCAAAGGTATGTAAGTAGCCTGTTATCATTTCATTAATAAACGCCTTATCAAACGGATCATGTACCAGACCATATTCGTGCGAATCACCAATGGTTAGTTCCCCATTGCCATTTTGTGACGCCATTACATGGATACCCCATTTCAAATGTGTAGCATATTGCTCCTGGTAACGAGCGCGCAAAGCTGGTAACGAAGCAGCAACCTGGAAACCCGGGTAGTGGATCATAGATAAGCCACCACACAGCGATGGGCCAATGCGCCAGCCATCTGGCTGACTCACCAGCCGCATCATTTGCAGCTTGCATTTGGTAATATCTGTTTGAGCAAATAACTCTGGGTAAAGCGTTTCAAAATCGGCACCACTGCAAACGTAAATTTCGTCGGCCTCCCATGTGCTTTTTCCCGAATATACTTTTGGATGCTCAATACGGCTGATGGCGGTATTCCAATGGAATTCAACACCATATTTATCGGCCAGGTATGCTGCTACCTGCCCAACGGCTTCGCGCGATTCGATGATCATTTCTTCGCCGCTCCATAAAGCGCCCTTTAAACCATCAGTATTAATGGCCGGTGATTTTACAAATGCCTCGCCGGGGCTTAGCAACGCGCAATCACGGTAAGCCTGGTTGGCATCCACATATTCCTTTATCACCTGTAGTTCATCATCGTGATAAGCCAGGTGCAGGGAGCCAACTTCATCATGCCATATTTTAGCCTCGGTACAAATAGTTTTCCAGATGCTTCGCGATAGCATGGCACGTTCATACATTGGGCCGGTAGCCTGCCCTATTGGCCATATCATGCCAAAATTGCGAATGGATGCACCAACCGCGCGTTCATTACGTTCAAATACGGTTACTTTGTAGCCACGCAAAGCCAGTGCCCGCGAAGTGGCCAGGCCAACTATGCCCGCGCCTATTACTATAGCTTTTTTGTTCATTGGTTCAATGGTTCATTAGTTCATTGGTCCTGTCACCAGGTCAACGCTTTCATTTTGACTTTTTAATTTTGAATTTTGACTTGCCTTAGCGCTTTGTAAAAAATACAACAGTGACAATACACCACATATACCGCCCACTACAGCCACTATCATTACACCTTCTTTAAAAAAGGCTCCCCAGCTAATGTTAGGATGGCCCAGCTCTTTCACCAGTAAAACGCTAACGCTACCGAGATATCCAATAGAATCAGCCACGTACATTATAAAACCAACGTTACTTTTGTAATGAAACGACGCTATCATCCGTTCAAAAAAAACGGCATTATAGGGTACGTAACCAAGGTAAAGGCCTAATCCGACCATAATCATCCACACCTTCGCAGTGATCATATGTGCCGAAAAAAAGATGGTCGACCCGCCTACCAAAATACAGCCGCCAATAATCATTAAATGGATGATACTAAAGGCAAGCAGGTTTCTTTTGATCAAAATGAGCAAACTCATGGCAACAAGCACCACAACTGATATTTTAATATCGGTTGTGGTAAATATAGAATTGTCTTTAACGCCTAAGCTTGCCCAAATCTCTACCTCGAAATTATCACGCACATCGCGCATAATAGTGAGTAGCACATAAACTATAAGGGTTAGTATGATCCCTGGCAAAAAACGTATAATAAACTGCTTACGCTCATCCGCATTCATGGGTACGCGTTCGGCCCGCAATGCCCTGTCTTCCTGGGTGGGCGGCGGTATCAATTCCATACAGCCTACAAAAAACAGTAATGGCAGTGCAAATATAGCCCCCGTTAAAAAGGGCATCAGGTATTCGTTAACATAAAAGCCAGTTATTAAGGTGCGGCCAATTGTTTTTACAAAGCCCGATGCAAATATCAGGCTGATAGATAAAACCGAAGCCATAAACTCGGTGGAACGGCGGCCTTCAAGATACCCAAAAACCAAACCCCAGATTAAACCGAGCGGAAAACCGTTAACGAAGAGAAAAATAATATTCCATGGTGCAGGCACAACGGCAAAAGCAAGCAACGCCAACCAGGCTATACCGATTAAAGTTAAAATATAACGTGCCCGGTTTTTGCTGTTTACCTCGGCAATAAATTTAATACCATAAAACTTGCTGCACATGTAGCCAATAATCTGGGCAATAACCAGCCAAACCTTATAATCAACATGAAAATATTGCTGACCGGTAAAGGTACCGGCGGCAAAGGCTTTCCTGAATGAATACATGCAGCTATAGGTACCAAAAGCCGAAATCGCTGCCATTACCGATACCAGCGAATAAGGCCATTTGGCAACTTTGCCCCTTAACTGTTCTATCAGCCTCATACCCGTTATTGGTTAATCAATGTAAAAATTCAAATGTTTAGCAATACTAAACTTATTTCATTAAAGGCAAACTAAGTTTGTGTTAAGGTTTGGTTAATGAGTGGTGAATGGTTGATTGAGTTGATTAGGTTGAGTGGTTAAAAAATTACGCGCTGCCATATCGACTACTTAACCCAATCAACCACTCACCTAATCAACCATTCACTAAACCTACTTCTTTTCCTCAAAAAAATAAACAACCAGCATACTTGCCGTGGTAGTACCCGGATTTTTAGGTGTATGTGGTAAGCGGCCATCAAACAGCATCGAATCGCCCTGGTTTAGCAGTACCTTATAGTCATCAAAATGATACTCTACATCACCGGTTAAAATATACTTGTATTCAAAAGCTTCGGTAGTTACCATTGGCCGGGATGAACCGGGCATAAGATCAAGCACAACGATATCAACGGTCGACCGGTTGATAGATTGTGTAAATATCCTATGGTAATGAAAACCCGATGCATGCTCTTTTTCAAAATGCTCATACTCATCTTTACGTTTAACAAGAACAGGAAAATAATTACTTTTCGACCGGATATCTTTAAAAAACTCGTTCATATCAATTTCCAGCGCTTTAATAATATCTATCAATACAATAAGCGATGGTATGGTTCGGCTGTTCTCAATCTGCGATATCAGGCCTTTGCTCACATTGGCCCTTATGGCTAACTCCTGCACGGTTATATTTTTTTCGCGGCGGCGTTCTTTTATCCGGTTACTGATCTGGATCAGTATATCTTGTTCCATTTGTTTAGTATTGGTAAACTTTCGCAAAGTAAAAAAAATTGTTAAGCCCCCCAACCCCCTGAAGGGGGAGCTTCGAATTGCAGGGCGCTTTGCCCCCTTTATTATAATAAACTTATTTGTTCGCCTTTTGGTATTTTATGTATAAAGCCCTCAAAAATGCCCTGATTAAAAACTCCCCCTTCAGGGGGCCGGGAGGCTTTTTTCACAAACATTTAATAATATAGTAACCTCAATCGGCTTAATTTGCACTAAAAACCTACCAACATGACTTATTCTGCTTATGACCCACAGGCTGTGGTGAAAGAAGTATTTTCACTTTATGAAAAATATGGCGACGAAGATTATATAGGCGAACCTGTTTCGCAACTGGAGCATATGTCGCAGGCGGCTGCCCTGGCCAAAGCCGAAGGCTTTGATGACGACGTTGTACTGGCTGCATTTTTTCATGACATTGGCCATTTATGCGCCGAGGCCGGTGAGGCTGAAAGTATGGATGGCATGGGCAATGTAGACCATGAACAAATTGGCGCCGATTTTTTACTGGAGCGCGGTTTTTCCGAAAGGGTTGCCAACCTGGTACAGGGCCATGTAATTGCCAAAAGATACCTCACCTTTAAATACCCGGAATACTACAACCGCCTGTCAGATGCCAGTAAAACCACCCTTAATTTTCAGGGCGGGGTAATGACTGCCGAAGAAGCCGCCGACTTTGAGCTTAACCCCGACGCCGAGCTGATAATAAGGCTTCGTTACTGGGACGATATGGCTAAAGAGATGAATACGCCCGTTGATAACATCGACTATTTGAAAGGTATTGCCCTTACTCATTTGCAACAGGTAAACCCTTAACAGGAGCGTGTTAATTTTTTGTAACGGAGACATGATGTTTCCGTTACAAAAACCATCTGCTTAACACAGGGTAAACGAAAGCTTAAGTATAGCTTAATACTAAATTGGTTTACTAATAATAAACAAAGTTTAGCATTGCTGTATGAAAAAAGCAAATGTTTCACCCTTAAATTTTAGCAGATGAATAAGTTTTACCAGAGATTAAAAACCGTTATTACGGTTTTGTTATTTTGTATTGCGCCATCTATATTATTAGCCCAAAGCAAGATAAGCGGTACAGTTACCGACGAGAACCACTTACCAGTACCCGGCGTAAGTGTACGTATTAAAGAACAGAACAAAGGAACGGTTACCGATATTGAGGGCCGTTACATTATTACAGCAAGCCCAGGGCAAACATTATCCTTTTCATTCATCGGTTACACTACACAATCTGTAGTAGTTGCCGATAAACTGATTATAAATGTAAGCCTTACAGGCGATTCCAAAACTTTGAACGAAGTAGTTGTTACCGCCCTTGGTGTAAAAAAAGAAACCAGGCGCGTAGGTTACGCCACACAAACCGTTCAGGGCGATGCTTTAACTACGGCACGCGACCCTAACCCTATTGCCGGTTTAATAGGTAAAGTTGCCGGTGTATCAGTAGGCCCGTCTGCCGAGCTATTGGGTAACCCAAATGTATTGATCCGTGGTAACCAGGTATCATTATATGTTGTTGACGGTTTCCCTATCAACACAGATACTTATAACATCAGCCCTGATGATATTGAAACTTACACCGTATTAAAAGGCCCTGCCGCTGCCGCCCTTTATGGTAGCCGTGCCCAATATGGCGCTATTTTAATCACCACTAAAAAAGGTGATAAAACCAAAAAAGGCTTAACTGTTGATGTTAACAGCAGTACAGTTTTAAACTCAGGCTTTTTAGCATTCCCACGTACCCAAAACACTTTCGGTCCGGGTGAAAACACCTTTTATACCTTTGTTGATGGTAAAGGTGGTGCACCAGGTGGTGTGGATGGCGACTATGATGTTTGGGGTCCTTACTTCAACGGGCAGCTTATCCCTCAATACGATAGCCCTATTGTTAACGGCGTTCGCCAGGGTACTCCATGGGTAGCAAGAGGCAAAGATAACCTGAAAAACTTTTTACAAATTGGAACCCAAACCAATAACAACGTTGCCTTAGGGGTAGTTGGTGATACTTATGTAACCCGTTTTTCGGTTTCACAGCAACATCAAACCAGCTATATCCCGTCGCAGTATTTGGATATAGCAAATGCCAACTTGTATGCCTCCTTCACCCCAACTCCTAAATTGACGTTTGAAGGTAATATTGATTTCAACAGGCAATCAACCGATAACTTCCCTGATGTTCAGTACGGTCCGAACAGTATCATTTATAACATCTCTGTTTGGACAGGTGCCGACTGGGATGTTAACGCTCCTGATATCAAAGCTATCTGGCAACCAGGTAAAACCGGCGTTCAATCACAGTTTGCCGAGTATCAGCGTTACCATAACCCATATTTGTTAACTCAGAAATGGACCCGTGGTCATTATAAAAATGACACGTACGGCTACTTAGGTGCTACTTACAAATTCAATGGCAACCTAAACTTAAGGTTACGCTCACAGATTGATACTTACAACATTCTGCGTACAGAAGATCTGCCGTTTAGCGCCCACCCTTATGGCCGTGAAGGTAACCAGGGTGATTACCGCGAAGACCGTCGTGATTTGTTTGATAACAATACCGAGTTGATCCTAAATTACAACTACACAATTAAGAACTTCTTAAACCTATCTGGTTTAGTAGGTTCGAACCTGCGTAACCTGACCTACAATTCAAGCTGGGTATCCACAGATTATTTGAACGTGCCCGAGGTTTATGCTTTCAGCAACTCAAAAAATGCGATCCAGGCAACCAGCTTCCAGTCGTCATCACGCACATTCAGCTACTATGCTTCGATAGATGCATCTTTTGGTAAATACGCTACTTTATCTGCAACCTATCGTAGTGATCATACCAGCGCGTTCCAGGTGCCAACCACTTATACCTATCCAAGTGTATCGGTAGCAACTGTAGTTTCTGATTACATTAAGCTGCCAGAGGTGGTTTCATTTCTGAAATTACGTGCTTCATATGCCAACGTAAAAGCGGATGCTTCAAGCTCGACAATTGGCCCTGCCCCTTTTAACTCCATAACTGCTTATGGAGGTTCAACCGTTAGCAATAGTCCCAACACGAATCCGTTATTCTTAAACCCGCTGGGTTACGGATCTACCTATAGCTCCCCTTATAACGGCCCCGATTTTTCATTAAATACATCATATCAAACAGGTAAACCCTACAACAGTCAAACAGCCGGTTATGCAACCGACTATTTGTATGCCAACGGTATCAAAACATCTACCCGTGTAAACTACGAAGAAGGTTTCGACATTAAATTTTTACAAAACCGGTTAGGTTTAAGCGCCAGCACATTCCAGTACATTGATGGACCGCGAATCTTTAAAAGTGCCATCTCTACCGCGTCAGGTTACAGCATTTTATTTTTGAATGCCTTAAAAACTAAAAGGACAGGTTATGAGGGATCGTTAGAAGGTACACCTATTAAAAATCTGGGCGGGTTCACCTGGAATGTTTTAGTAAACGTTGCAAATAACAAAGAGGTTTACAAAGAATTGCCTCCGGGACAAAATGGGACGTACTTAGGTCACTACGGCGTAGGCGATCGTACAGATATAGTACGCGGCAGCAAGTTTTTACGAACTACACAAGGCCAGATCATCAATGACGCAGCCGGTAAACCGCTATCAGTTGGCGACCAGGCATTAGGTAATGCAAATGCCAAATACGCATGGAGTATTGCTAACAAGATTCGTTACAAAAGCTTAAGCATGGGTTTCCAGTTTGACGGTTCTGTTGGTGGTGTTATCATCGATTACATGCATAACAAAACCATGCGTGGC
The DNA here is from genome assembly GCF_056404995.1 of Mucilaginibacter sp. P2_A5. Lineage (NCBI taxonomy): Bacteria > Pseudomonadati > Bacteroidota > Sphingobacteriia > Sphingobacteriales > Sphingobacteriaceae > Mucilaginibacter > Mucilaginibacter sp. P2_A5. Next base: position 56,527 of record NZ_JBFUCY010000034.1, on the reverse strand, counting down.
GGTGCTAACATTGAAACGGCTACTGGTGCGCTTGGCGATGCACGTTATAAAGACTGGCAAAACTTTGGTAAAGCTGGCTACAATGGCAGCTATGTAGGCGAAGGTGTTTATGTATCAAACAAGGGTGCTGATGGCAAACCGGTTCCAATTAACCTGGATTCAAAAACCGGCGCTATATTAAACTACAGCGCGTTACAATTCTCGGGCAACAAGCAAACTGCTTTAGTTCAGGATTATGCGAGCAAATATTATGGTGTTGATGAGTCAAATCTGATGAGTAAAACCTTTACCAAATTACGCGAGGTAACCTTCAGCTACGATTTCCCTAAAGCATGGCTGCAAAAGAGCTTTATCCAGAAGATTTCTGCTTCAATATATGGTCGTAACTTGTTGTACTTCTATAAAGATAAACGCTTTAAAGATGTGGATCTTGACCAATACAATGGTACTGCTTCACAAACTTCATTGCAATCGCCAACTGTACGCAGCTACGGCTTCAACTTAAATTTATCATTCTAAACTGCAGATGAATATGAAAAAGATATTTAAAATTTACTTGCTGCCGGTATTCATGATACTGACAGTGACCAGCTGTAAAAAGAGTTTTCAGGATTTAACGGTTAACCAAAATGTGCCAAACGCCGTGCCTGCTTCGCTTCTTTTAAACGGTATATTAAATAACATTGCTGAATTTCCGGATGGCTCAAAAGAAATTTATGCCCAGTACTATATTTATAACTACGATTATTACGGTAACAATCGTTATGATTTCGGAAGTGGCGATAACTATTACACTACATTAAAAAACGTAGTGTCTATGGAAGACCAGGCTGTTAAGGCAGGGGCACCGGCAGTTAACCCATACAGCGCTTTGGGTAAATTTTTCAGGGCTTACCTTTTCAGCAAAATGAGTATGGAAGAAGGAGATATCCCAATGACCCAGGCTTTACAGGGTACAACAAATCTTACTCCTGTTTATGACACGCAGAAAACGGTCATGACGCAATCATTAGCTTGGCTTGAAAGCGCAAATACTGATATGAACGCCCTGATTGCATCGGGCAATACTACTATTGCAGGTGATATTTACCTGGGCAACAACTTAGCCGCATGGCAAAAAGTGGTGAATTCGTTCCGGATAAGATTATTGGTACAACTAAGTAAAAAGGCCGGCGATATTGATGTTGCAAGCCAGTTTGCTACAGTTGTTGGCAACCCAACTAAATACCCCATCATGACCAGCGCTGCCGATAACATGCAATATACTTTTCTTGACCCAACCAATTACTATCCGCAAACTCCTGATAACTTTGGTCAAAACGGTTCAAGGCAAAACACTTCGGCTACTTATATTGGTTTGCTAACCGGTTTAAAAGACCCACGTGTTTTTGTAACGGCCGAACCGGCCCGTTATAATGTTGATAACCTGCATGAAAGTCCTACTGCATTTTCATCATTTATCGGCGCCGATCCAGGGTTGGATTTAGGTGTGATGTATAACAACGCAGGTTTACAGAAATATTCGTTCCTGAACAGGAAACGCTATTACTCAACCTACACCGGTGAGCCAAGCATCCAGATTGGTTATCCAGAACTAATGTTTAACATTGCCGAAGGTATTAACCGTGGCTGGGTAACAGGTAACGCCGAAGATTATTACATCAAAGGCATCCAGGCATCTTTTGCATATTACGGTATCCCAACAGGTACAGGTACTTTTACAGCCTCGTTTTACCGCCCTGGCTCTACAAGCACTAAAATTCCTGCTAATTATGATAATTACACTATTAACGTTGATTGGGCTACCTACTATGCACAATCAGGTGTTAAGTATACTGCGGATGCAGCTGGTCTTACCAAAATATTAACACAAAAGTACCTGGCGTTATTCCGTCACTCAGGTTTGGAGTCGTACTTTACTTACCGCCGTACCGGCGTGCCGACATTTACAACCGGCCCAGGTACAGGCAATAGCGGTCGTATAGCATCACGTTTCCAGTATCCGGGATCAGAGCGTACTTCAAATGCTGTTAATTATAATAAAGCATTGGCCAGCCAATATGGTGGTAATGACGATATTAATGGCATCATGTACATACTTAAATAAAAATCATTAACTTGAACTTTACAAAGGCCCTCATAAACGGGGGCCTTTGTTTGGTTAAAAACAATTTATCTATGCCAGTGAAAAACAAGTTTCTTTTAGCATTCGCTATCGGCATTGGGCTTATGCCAGCCGCCTTTGCCCAAAAACAGGTGAACATTTTACAGGTGCCGGGCTTTGATCAATATTGTAAAATAGATACCGCCGGAGCTTCGGTTTTGCCCAGCGGCAGGTTAATAACACCGGCCGGCCAAACCATTCGCATTACGCATGATCCTTTTGGTTTATCCGTATCGCCCGATGGCAAAAAGGCGGTAACGCTGCATAATGGTGTTATTACCCTTATTGATATCGCCACCATGGGCAGCTTAAGGGTACCATCATACGACAAAAAGATAGCTTCCCCTTTATCTAACGGTTCATTTTTGGGTGTAGCATTTTCGCCCGATTCAAAAACACTTTACCTGAGCGGCGGCGATAACGGCGCTGTGATTGTTTACGATGCCGAAAAGTTTATAAAAACCGATTCGCTGTCGCTAAATGGCAAAACCGGCCATAAAGAATACGACGATAGCTTTACATCCGACCTATTGTTTAATGCCGGTAAAAACGAATTATTGGTGCTGGATAGGGGAAACTTTCGCATGGTGCGGATTGACCTGGCTACAAAGAAAATAACCGCATCCATCAATGTAGGCCGCCAACCCTTTGGCCTGGCTTTAAGCCCTGATAAAAAAACAGCCTTTGTGGCCAACGTGGGTATGTATTCCTACCCCCTGATAACAGGTGCCACCCCTAAAAATGCCGATTCGATCATGATCTCACGTCATCCTTATGGCGATAACACCAAAGAATCGCGCGAGGGCACCGTTGTTGAAGGCCGAAAGATTCCCGGCGTTGGTAGTCCCTCCTCTCCCGAAGCCATGAGCGTTTTCACTATCGATCTGGCCACCAACCGGGTGATCAATAAATTTAAAACCGGCCACCAGGTTGGCCAGATGCTGGAAGATGCCGAAGTAACCGGCGGTGCAAGCCCAAATTCAATAGCCGTTGGCAGCCAATATGCCTATGTTACCAATGCCACAAATGATAATATCACCATTATCGATTACAAAAACCATAAGCTGCTGGGCGATATCCCAATTAAAGTTGACGCCCGTATTGATAAATTCCGCGGACTATTACCTTTTGGCATCAGCTTAAGTAAAGATGAAAAAACGCTGTACGTAGCGCTTTTAGGTTTTAACGCTGTTGCAGTAATTGATATCCCAACCCAAACCACCAAAGGCCTTATCCCTACGGGCTGGGGAACATCAAGGGTAAAGTTATCGGCCGATGAAAAAGAACTTTATATTACATCGTGCCGTGGTTACGGCGCCGGGCCCAACGGCGGCCATGGCTTTGTTGCCCCGCCACAAGGTACCTACATCGGCGATATTCAGTTAGGCACCTTTCAAAAAGTTACCATGCCGGATAACGCGCAACTGGCTGCGTACACTCAACAAGTAATCAGCAATACTTTTATAAGTAAAACGGTTGATGTTGCTACCAGCAACCCATTACCGGTACTACCGGGAACATCGCCCACCCCCATCAAATACATTGTTTACATTACCAAAGAAAACCGCACTTATGATGAAGTTTTGGGGCAAATGAAAAACGCCAAAGGCGATAGTACCCTGGCCCGCTTTGGTGTAAATTGCGAGTATACTTTGCCCGATGCTACCCGGATGCAGTTCTCTAACCTTAATGTATCGCCAAATCATATTAAGGTTGCCACGCAGTTCGCATTCTCGGATAACTATTATTGCGACAGCGACGCATCTATCCATGGCCACCACTGGATGATGGGCGTTATCCCCAACGAATGGGTAGAAGCCAACTCCAACGTTAGTAAAACCGCCAAGCTGTTTTCAAATGCACCTGGCCGCCGCTTTCCTGGCTCAACAGGCAGTATGGACCCGGAAGATTATGCCGAAACTGGCGGCCTTTGGGAAGCCCTTGAACGCAGGCATGTAGCGTTTTACAATTTTGGCGAGGCCAATGAAACCGCGCACGTGCGCGAAGAATGGGAAGATACCAACACCGGTGCAGCTCATATTGTTATGGTGCCGATGCAAAAAGCGCTATACACACGCACCAGCCATAACTACGCCGGCTTTAACACCAACATTCCTGATCAATTCCGTGTAGAGCAGTTTAAAAGCGAGTTTACTAAAATGTGGATTACCGGTAAAAAGAAAATGCCTTCATTAATTACCATGCAGGTACCTAATGACCACGGAGCAGATGTAAGGCCAAAGGATGGTTACCCCTACCGGCAATCTTACATGGCCGATAACGACCTGGCTGTTGGCCGCATGCTCGATTTTTTGTCGCACACCAAATACTGGAAAAACATGCTGGTGATTATTACCGAGGATGATCCGCAAGGCGGCGTCGATCATGTGGATGCCCACCGCTCTATCCTGATGCTGGCTGGTCCATATGTTAAAAAAGGCTATGTTAGTCACACCCATGCCAATTTTGGGTCGATATTAAAAACCATTTATAACGTGCTGAATGTGCCTTATGTAAACCAGTACGATGTTACAGCATCGTTATTACAGGATTTTTTTACCGATAAGCCCGACTATACCCCATATACTTTTGTACCAAGCGATACACGCATATTTGATACAAAAAAGGCGATGGCGCGTTACAGCAAAAACATCAACTGGCGCAAAATTAAAAAAGGTGTTGATATGGATGATGAGGACCGGGAGCGCAACGATCATTACAAGCAAAAAGGTAAAAAAACATCGGGCACAATAGTTAACTAACCTTTATTAGCCACAAAGTCCGATTTAAAACCGGGCTTTGCTATTTTACTAAATCAATAATTATGAATTTTTCGTCTATCACCATTATAGCCTTCATAGCAGGCCTAACTTCGTTTACGCCTAACACGGCCCCAAAATCAAAACATCAATTTATAGTAGCGGCCCACCGCGGAGATCATGTCATCTATCCCGAAAACACTTTAACAGCCTATGAGGAAGCCATCAAAAACGAGGCTGATTATGTAGAGATTGACCTGCGCACAACTAAAGACGGCGAGCTGGTGAGCATGCACGACGGCACCATCAACCGCATGACCGATGGCAAAGGCAACGTTAAAGATTTTACCCTTGATGAACTGGAACAGCTAAAAGTAAAAAGCAAGGATACCACAGATAAAACCGTATACCGCATACCTACCTTTAAGCAAATTCTCATAGCCTGCAAAAACAAGATCAATATTTACCTTGATTTTAAAGCTGCCGACCCGGAACAAGCCTATCAAATGATAAAAAAATATGGCATGGAAAAACAAGTGCTGGTATACATTAACAGTGCTGCCCAGTTTACCGGCTGGCGCAAGGCCGCCCCAAAAATGCCCCTGATGCTGAGCATGCCCGATAGTGTTAAAACCGTGGCGGCAATGGAAAGTTTTATCAATAAATATCAGCCCGATATCCTGGATGGCTCATACAACCAATATACCAATGAGATGGTAGCCCTTGCAGCCAAATACAACATCCCAGCCTGGCCCGATATCCAAAGCGCAGGCGAAGGGCCGAACGACTGGAACAAGGCGCTGGATAAAGGCTTAAAAGGACTGCAGACAGATCATCCTGCCTTATTAGTAAAATTTTTGAAAGAGAAAGGGCTGAGGTAAAAGTCAAATGCCATTAAGTTAAGAAAGATTAAATATCGAACACTGAACGTCCAATATCGAATAATGAAGGGAAAGCTTCGGCATTGGACATTCAAAATTGATTATTTGATATTACTATACCTTTGTTTTCGCCTTAACTTAATAGCGTGTTAAAAACACCAAGCGCGATTGATTCCTGTAATTTAAGTATTAATAAATTTTGGTTGCATTTTAGTTTTGGTTTGCTAAATTGCCTCTCGCAAACCTATGTAACCACCCCTTGCGGTTTGTACCAACATTATTAAACTTTATTTACCACCATGTCAACCGACCGCAGAAAATTCATTAAGCACCTTGGTGCTTCCGTTTTGCTTACTTCGGCTACGCTTAACAGCCTGGCCGCCAAAGAAGAACATGAAACCCGCATTCTGAATGCCGAAAAGCGCATCAGCCCCAACGATAAGATCAGGATTGCCACCGTTGGTATGGGCATTATGGGTTTTGCCGATACCAAGGCTGCCTTAACCGTGCCGGGCGTGGAGTTGGTAGGCTGCTGCGACCTTTACAAAGGCCGCCTTGACAGGGCTAAAGAACTTTACGGATCTACCCTGTTCACCACCGGCGATCATCGCGAAATACTGGCCCGTAAGGATATAGACGCTGTTATTATTGCCACCAGCGATAACTGGCACAGCCAGATAGCCATTGATGCCATGCGCAGCGGCAAAGCCGTGTATAGCGAAAAACCCATGGTACACCAGATAAGCCAGGGCCTGGCCGAGATAAAGGCCCAGCAGGAAACAAAAATGGTTTTCCAGGTCGGCAGCCAGCGGGTAAGCAGCATTGCCTATAAAAAAGCAAAGGAGTTATATGAAGCTGGTGCCATTGGTAAAATCAACTCTATCGAGGCATCTTTTAACAGGCAAAGCGCGCTTGGGGCCTGGCAATACACTATTCCCTTTGATGCATCGCCACAAACTGTAGATTGGGCAAGGTTTCAATCAAACGCCAAATCGAAATATAATTATGACAGCAAGCGCTTTTTCAGGTGGCGTAATTACCGCGAGTATGGTACCGGGGTTGCAGGCGACCTTTTTGTTCACCTGCTAAGCGGCATACACTTTATAACTGGCTCCAAAGGCCCCGAAAGGATCTATTCCATCGGCGACCTTGCGTACTGGAAAGATGGCCGCAACGTGCCCGATGTAATGAGCGCAGTGATCCATTACGGCGAAACGAAAGAACATCCCGCGTTCCAGGTAACGCTACGGGTAAACTTCATCAGCGGCGAGGGCGATCACAGCACAACCAAAATAGTAGGTTCGGAAGGCGTGATGGACCTGATGGGCGATGATAGCTTTTCTATCCGCAAAAACAAAATGCCGGTAGCTACGGGTATAGGAGGCTGGGATTCGTTATCAACCTTTACCGATGCTCAGCAAAAAGCATTAATGGACGATTATAACAAACGCTTCTCGCAGGCCGACCAGCAGCAGCCTACTCTCCCGGGCGAGAGTTACCGCGCCCCGGAAGGGTATAATGCATCAAACGATCACTTTGCCAACTTCTTTGATTCAATACGTACAGGTAAACCGGTTGTAGAAGACGCTGTATTTGGCTTCAGGGCCGCGGCGCCTTGCCTGGCTTGCAACGATAGCTATTTTGAAAACAAGGTAATTAAGTGGAATGCGGAAGAGATGAAGATAGTGTAGGTATAATTTTGTCTATCGAATGATTAAATTTTACCATGAAATATTAAACTTAAGTTTTAATATTTCATGGTAATCTAACTGGTTAAGCAGGTAAATCGCTTTTAAACTTTTTCTGCTACAAACGGTTGACCTTTACAAAATAATACACTTTTAAGCTGCCTCGTAGAGGCTACCTGTTTGTAGAAAGACAAATAGCCCAACCTTTTTTGCTCCTTAGGAGCTACCTTTCTTCAGGATCAACTTTTAAAAGCGATTTCCCTGCCTGGTTAAGGCGATAGGTGTTTACTATACCTCATTTCAGTTTAAACACTTATAGCTTTTTGTACCAATCAACAACCGGCAATTAAGCCTATCTATATTCCAGCTGCTTTTTTAGCACCACATTATCGGCAGCCTTTGCAATCATAACATCAAAAGTACCCGGCTCAGTAACCAGTTTCATTTGTCTGTTCCAAATTGCTAAATCCTTATAGCTGATGGTAAAACTCACCGTTTTTACCTCACCCGGGCCAAGGGTTATTTTGCTAAATCGTGTTAAGCTCATTACAGGTGTGCTTACCGAGTTAATTTTATTGCCAAGGTATAGCTGTACAACCTCTTTACCGGCAACACTTCCCGTATTTTTAACATCTACAGAAACGGTTACCTGTTCATTTTTGTTAAATACCGGTTGAGATACCTTTAAGTTTTCGTATTGAAAAGTGGTATAACTTAAGCCATACCCGAAAGCAAATAAAGGATCGGTTGACGAATACACATAATCCTGTCCCGGTTTTTCGATAGTTCCGTGCTGGCGGTTGATGCCTTTAGCCGAATTAACATAATTATAAAATACCGGAATATGCCCTGTTGATTGGGGCACGCTCATGTTTAACCTGCCCGATGGGTTTATTTTTCCGAAAAGAATATTGGCAATGGCAGTTCCGCCTTTTTCGCCGGGGTACCAGGCTTCTAAAATAGCCGGGATATTTTCCTTTTCCCAACTGATACTCCAGGGGCGGCCGTGCACCAACACCAATATTACCGGCTTGCCGGTTTTATATACAGCCTGCAACAACTCACGCTGAACGCCTTGCGGGTTAATATCAGTTACATCATATCCCTCGCCACAGGTAAACGGGTCTTTAGGCTCATTACCCGGCGCCTGCCCGTTCCATCCCACACCCGACCATACTACACTGGTCGTACCCAATACAACAACTACCGCGTCGCTTTCATTGGCGGTTTTTACAGCTTCGTCAAATCCACTTTTGTCCAGCCCAGATAACTCGCAGCCTTTGGCATAATTTACTTTTAAGTTGCTGCCCGCAAATTGTTTGATACCTTCTAAAACAGTTACACCCGATAGGTTATCGCGGGTAAAACTATAATCGCCATATTGAACCTTATTGGCATTGGGGCCAATAACGGCTATCGATTTCAATTTGCTGATATTTAAGGGCAACAGGCTTTTTTCATTTTTTAACAGGATGATAGATTCTTCGGCTATTTGCTGCGATAGTTTGATATGCTCTTCTGTGTGCAGTCTGCTTTTAATGCGTGCTGTATCCGGCAGCGGTTTTTCAAAAAGGCCTGCCTTAAATTTCATAGTCAGGATACGGGCTACAGCAGTATCTATCTGTGCTTCCTTAACTTTACCTGCCTTTACCAATTCAATCAAATGGCTGTATACGTCCGGGCGCGATGCTTCCAGGTCTACCCCGGCTTTGATCCCCAACAGTGCCGCATCTGAGGCAGTTTTGGCGACTTTATGGAAATTATACAGTTGACTTAAGCCGCCGTAATCCGAAAAAACATAACCTTTAAAATCCCATTCCTTACGCAAAATCTGTTTTAACAAAAACTCGTTACTGTGGGCCGGGATGCCGTCAATCTCGTTATATGATTGCATAATAGCCGCTATATTGGCCTCTTGTACCGCTGCTTTAAACGGTGGCAAAAACATTGATCGCAGCTCACGCTCGCCAAGTTCGGATGGGGCAAGGTTAATACCGGCAATTGGCTTGCTATAAGCTGCAAAATGTTTTGCGGTACACATTACTTTATCAAAAGCAAAGCTTGTTCTTGTTTTAGCCGGATCGCCCTGCATACCACGTACAAAGGCCGAACCTAACTGGCCAACCAGGTATGGATCTTCGGCAAAGCATTCCTCTACCCGGCCATAACGTGCATCCCTGATCAAATCAAAAAGTGGCGAAAGGGCTTCATCAACGCCCGATGTGGATGCCTCGTAAGCAATGGTAGCCCCCATCTGCTCAATCAGCGCCGGGTTCCAGGTGCTTCCCTGCGCTATCGCTTGCGGGAATGTAGTAGCACCGGCCGACAATTGCCCATGCAGGCATTCGCCAATTTGTATAGGTGGGATGCCAAGCCGGGTATGCTCGCGCGAGTATTTTTTGGCGGCAATTGATTGTTTGGCAATATCATAAACATTGGTAAAAGGGCTTTCCAATACACCAAAAGCAATCTTGCTTTTACTTGCTTCGCTTAGCGACGACATGCTCATCTGACCAACTTTTTCTTCCAGGGTCATCCGTTTTAACAAATCGGCCACGCGTTGCGCAACCGGCGCTTTTGAATTTTTATAAAGCTGTGCCTGAACACCGGCAGATAAAATTAAAGCAACCAGAATAATGGCAAATATCTTTTTGCTGACCATCTTTTAAAGAAATTTGTTTTTATAGATGTAGTATTGAAAGATGGTGTTTATCGCACCAGGTTCCATATGCCTAAGATACTTCAAGTTTGTAAATGGGGAAGTTTTTTTGTTGGATTTTCAAGTATAGTGCTTCGTAGAATAAATTTTGATAAAGCCACCTGATCTATTTCATTACTGTTGGCTAAAGCCGAACGGTAATGAAAACCAATTATTCATCGATTCATTTTTTCCTCTTTTAAGGCTCCGATGTACCTGAATCTTTTAAAATAAAAAATGTCATTTCGAAACGAGGTACGAGCGAGAAATCTTAGACGCATTGCATCCTGATCAGCTTGATGGAATGCAGGGCGTTCAAGATTTTTCGCTACGCTCAAGAGATAGTTTCTCCTCACTCCAGCGCTCATCCCCACCTCGGTTCGTCGAAATGACAATTTGTGGGCGATAAAGCAAACCTGGATATACCGGCTTTTGCAAAGCCATAAGGCGTTATATTTATGTCGACCTTAAGACCTTCTTTCTAAAACAAGTTCCCCTGCTCTATTTCGGCACCCAATGCTTCCTGCAGATAAGACCGGATCATTGCGATCAGTTGCGGACCGTATTGTGTCGCTTTCTGCGGCCCCACCCCTTTTATGCCACCCAGCGCTTTAATCGTCGGGGGGAGTTTCTCGGCAATAGCAGCAACTGTTTTTTCTGACAAAATCATGTTGGGCATTATCCCATCTTTTTCGGCAGCAGCCTCGCGCCAGTCCATCATCTGGTCAAAAAGCCGTTGGTTGGGCTTTTCATTCAGGGCTTTAACGTAAGAATTGGATTGATCTGTATTGGCCGCACCCTGCGCCTTTTGTTTTTCTTCAAGATATGCCGTACCCGTAAAATCAACTTTCGAAAAATACTCCATGAGCATAATGCGGGCCATCATCCACTGGATCAGTTTATCTGCCTTGGCCGCTTTGGTTTCTTTATCTTTCGCCAGGCCCATGAGCCCAGGAATTTGCTGATGCAGGTTTTCTGTGGCCACCGTTAGTTTATCCTTAAAGTAGGCGGCAGCTTTTTGGATCCGCTCGGGCTGATAATTGGCCAGTTGGGGGGCAAGTTTCTCGGCCACATTAAAAATATCTTTCTCCATATCCGGTACCGGCTCTTCAAACCCAATAATCCTGTTTTGCAAGCCACTGAAATTAAATAGTTCGGCAAGCAACGATTGACGGTAAAGCTCCCGGTCGCGTTCCAACCTGTTTGCATCAGGTTTAAGGGATTTTGCCTGCTCATTAAAATAGGCAACGGCAGGATCGCCGATAATATTATGGGCAGCAATTGGGTTACGCAATACCATACCCGACAGGGTTCGACATCGACTAAGCGCCACGTACGCCTGCCCGTGGGCAAAAGCCTCGCTTACATCAATAATGGCTTTATCAAAACTAAGGCCCTGGCTTTTATGAATGGTGATAGACCAGGCCAGTTTAAGCGGGATCTGGGCAAAGCTGCCGGCATTGGTCTCGCTGATCTGCTGCTCCTCCAACTGGTATTTAATATTGGTCCATTCTAAAGCCTGTACGGCAATTTCGCGTTCTTCCTGCCCGCAGCGCACAAAAACAGTGTCGGGTTCTATCCGGGTGATTACACCTATTTTGCCATTATAAAAAAGCTTTTCGGCCGAGCTATCATTTTTAACAAACATTACCTGTGCACCTATTTTAAGCTTCAGGTTGGTTTCTGTAGGGTACGCATCTTTCGGGAACTCCCCCCGGATGGTGGCCGCAAATTCAAACTCCTGCCCTTCCAATGCCTCTACAAATTCGTTATTCAACTGCTGGGCAATGGAGTTATGTGTGGTAAGGGTGATATACGGTTCTTCGGCCGTGGGGCGAAAACCGGGCTGGTGCCGGGCATTCAGCAACTCCAGGTTATCGGGGCTAATGGTTTGGTTACGCACCTCGTTCAAAATATCAACAAAGGCTTGTTCCTTTTGTCTGTATACATGATCGAGTTCGATTTTTACATACGGTGCTTTTTGCATCACCAGGCTACTGAAAAAATATGGGGTAGTGTAATAGCGGCCCAGCAGCATCCACTCTTCATCCTTAATGATGGGGCTAAGTTGAGACAGATCGCCTATGAGTAAAAGCTGTACGCCGCCAAAAGGCTGACTTGTGCCTTTCAGGTTTCGTAATATCAGGTCTATCTGGTCAAGCACATCGGGCCGTACCATACTTACCTCATCAATGATGAGCAGCTCCAGGCTGGAAAGTAATTCCTTTTTTTCCGGGCTATAATGCATATCGGGCCGGGCATTTCCTGCCGGGATAATGGGCCCAAAGGCTATCTGGAACAGCGAATGAATAGTCATGCCGCCCGCATTAATAGCAGCTACGCCCGTTGGGGCTACAACAGCCATTTTCTTATTTGATTCCTGCCTTACACGCTGCAAAAAGGTGGTTTTACCCGTGCCTGCCTTACCCGTTAAAAAAACAACCGTATTGGTTGTTTCCAGGTAATCAAAAGCCATCTGCATTGCCGGGTTTGTCTCTTTCATCTTTTCGGTTGCAATGTTAATATAAATTTTATGTGAGTCAAGATATTGGAGTCGGGAATCAAGAAAGAAAATAATAACAGCCTGATTACAGTTTGTAAAGCAATATTTTTCATACTTAGGCATTTTTTGTCTTAACTCTTGATTCTTGCATCTTGACTCTTACTATTTAAAGTTTCTGCCTTTGTGAAAAACCTCTTTAACCTGTGTAACCGGCGAGGTTGTTTCATCGCTGCGCGATAAAGTTAATACCGGCAAATCTTCGGTGTGGGCTGCGGTAAGCCCCCGTAATAAGGTTGATAGGTTAAAAAAGCGGTGTGCTATCACATGGATTACCTCCCCCTCTATCTGCAATTTGCCCTCCACCATTAACAAGCGCGATTGCAATATCTCTTTACGATATTTATCAAATACCTTTTCAAAAGCTACCAGATTGGCAAAGCCGGTTTCGTCTTCAATGGTAATAAATAAAATGCCCTTGGCTGTACCGGGGCGTTGCCGTACTGTTACCAGGCCGGTAACTTTAACGGGGTCGCCATCTTTTAGCTGTGCCAGCCGGCCGGTAGCTGTTACTTTTAACAGATCCAGTTTTTCGCGCACAAAACTAACAGGGTGTGCCTTTAGCGACAAACCTGTGGAGGCATAATCCTGCACCACATGCTCGGCCTGGGTCATTAATGGCAGCGTAACCTGTGCCTCCATAGCACTTTCGGATGGCCGGCCGGCGAACAGGCCGATAGGCTTATCATTAAGTGCGGGTACTTCCCATAAAGCTTCGCGCCTATCCAGTTTCAGGGAACGGAATGCATCGGCATCGGTAAGTTTTTCAATGGCGGCCTGCGGCACTTCGGCATCGCTTAACCGACTGATGCTGGTATAACCTGTTCCCCGCCCTGTTATCAGCGCCTGCATATCATCCTCGCGCAGGCCGTTCACCTGCCTGAAGCCTAAACGCACCGCGCAAAACTTACCATCTTTTTCTTCCAGTGTGTTATCCCACATGGAGTGGTTTACATCTGCCGGGCGCACAACTACACCATGCCTTTCGGCATCAATCACTATCTGCGCCGGCTGGTAAAAGCCCATTGGCTGGCTGTTGAGTAAAGCCACAGCAAAAACATCAGGATAATACCACTTAAGCCATGATGAGATATAAACCAAGTGCGCAAATGAAGTAGCATGACTTTCAGGGAAACCATAGCTGCCAAAGCCTTCCAATTGCTTAAAAATACGACTGGCAAATTCTTCGGTATAGCCTTTGCCCATCATACCGGCCACCAGTTTATCACGAAAGTTACTTACCAATCCTTTGGCCTTAAACGTAGCCATACTTCTGCGTAACTGGTCAGCTTCGGCAGCGGTGAAATTTGCCGCTACCATGGCAATCTCCATAGCTTGCTCCTGGAATAAAGGCACACCTTTTGTTCGTTCCAATATTTTTTTTAATTCTTCCGAAGGATATTCAACTTTGTCTATCCCATCGCGCCTGCGTAAATAAGGGTGCACCATATCGCCCTGTATGGGGCCGGGGCGTACAATGGCTACTTCTATCACAAGGTCATAAAATACCCTTGGTTTCAATCGCGGCAGCATAGACATCTGCGCGCGGCTTTCTATCTGGAAAACGCCAAGCGTATCGGCATGGCAAATCATTTCATATACTGCGGGGTCGTCCTGTGGCACGTTTGCCAGCGTCAGTTCTTCCCCGTAATGCTGCTTAACCAGGTCAAAACCTTTGCGGATGCAGGTGAGCATGCCTAAAGCCAGCACATCTACCTTTAAAATACCCAAATCTTCCAGGTCGTCTTTATTCCATTCCAATTGGGTGCGATCTTCCATACGGGCATTCATTACGGGACACAAATCTGAAAGCTTGCATTGGGTAATCACAAAACCGCCGGTATGCTGCCCTAACTGCCGTGGAAAGCCCATCAGTTCTTCGGTTAGTTGCAGCACCTTTTTCAATAACGGATCATCGGGATTCAATCCCTGCGCAATGATGCGCCCCCTATCGAAAGCTTCTTCCGAAAAATCCCAGATAGCACCCGAAAGCCGGTTAATAGTATCTACAGAAATGCCCATTGCCTTACCCACATCGCGGATTGCGCCTTTATGCCGCTCCTGGGTAACCGTGGCAACAATAGCCGCATGCCCACGGCCGTAGGTTTCATATATCCATTGGATAATTTCTTCCCGGCGCTCGTGCTCAAAATCAACATCAACATCGGGCCATTCCTCCCGCGAATCGGACATGAAGCGCGAAAATAGCAGGTTTGATTTGGCCGGATTAACAGGGGTAATCCCCAAACAAAAACAAACCGCACAATTAGCGGCCGATCCCCGCCCCTGGTGCAGGATTTTTAACTCTTCAGCCTTTTGGGTGTATTCAAAAATCCGTAAAAAATAAGGGGCCAGTTTTCGCTTCTTAAAAAAATCAAGTTCGAACTGGATCTGTTTCTTTTGTAATTCAAATTCGGCATCAGTAAACATTTTTTTGGCACCGGCCCAGGTATGGGATGCCAGGTGTTCATCTGCCGTCCGCCCATCAGGGCTAATCCACTCCGGCTCCAGGTATTTTAAAGTATCTAATGAAAATTTACAGGCTTCAGCAATTTCCCGGCTACGTGCCAGGGCATCTGGGTATTGTTGAAACAGGCGTTCCATTTCTTCAATCGGCTTCAAATACCTTTCGGCATTGGCGTGCAGCCGGAAACCAGCATTGTGGATAGTGCACTTTTCGCGTACGCAGGTTACTATATCCTGTAACTCGCGCCTTTCCGCCTCATGATAATGCACATCATTGGTAGCCACCATAGGGATGGTTAATTGCGAAAGCCGGTAAAAGCGTTTAGCATCATCGCCATGATATGAGCGGGTTGCGGCTATATACAAATCATGGCCTAAAGCTGCCTGGTACTCCTTTAAATCCTGCTTAAATGAATCATCAAAATCAAACCAGGTGTTTAATTCATCGGGGGGAATAACAATAAATTTTATGCCTTCGGCATGTTCAAATACATCGTTTTTATACAGATCGCATTTGCCTTTTTCGGTACGCAGGTTACCTTTGGTAAGCATAGCGCACAAACGCCCCCAGGCTGTAATATCGGTAGGATAAGCCAGCAAACTAGGGCCGTCCAACAGATCAAGCCGACAGGCCGGGATAAAACGGATGCCGGCACTTTTTGCAGCGGCATGGGCACGTACTACACCGGCAACGGTATTACGGTCGGTAATGGCAATGGCTGTATAACCCAGCTTAACTGCGGCCTCCACCAGCTCGGCAGGATGCGAGCCGCCGCGCAGGAAGCTAAAATTGCTGGTAACCTGTAATTCCGTATACTCCATACTCACGCAAAAAAACCATGAATAAACCATTGATTTGTTTCACCGGCCACATAGGCCCCCAGGCGAAAGATCCAGTAACGCTTGCCGTCCATATCTTCAACATGGTAATAATCACGGCGTTCGCCATTTTCAAGCCACCACTCACGCTCAATGCGTTCGGGGCCATCAGCTTTTTTAATGGGGTGCACTTTATCCTGGTAGATAAAAAGCATGGGCGGATAATCGGGCAGCAACGAAGTTACCTTAACCGGTTCTGGCCGGGCCAAAAGCTGTGTGGGCCGTGGCCTGCTGATGCGCCAGGCGGTAGCAGGTTTCTCCAATATGGTAGCAGCTTTTTTGATAGAACGCTCGGGCCAGTAATGCTCGTCGGGCAGGTAACGGTGAATAACATTGGTATTTATTTTACCGGCAATCCTGTCCAGCAGCTCGGCTACTCCTGTATCATCCAGGCCGCCAACCTCGCCCCACAGGCGTTCCTGTACAGGGTCGGCATCATCTACTTTAGGGGCATCCAACACAAAAAGTTCAATCCCCAGGGCAGGTTCTATCGTGGCTATTTTAAGCTCGAATAATTTAAAAAGGTGCTCCACATGGTGCGATGCCCGGTTGGTGCCTATCTGCACCTGCTCTACCTTACCATCCACCCGGTAACACCTCAGTACACCCGTTCGTAACCCTTTGCCATCCTGCTGCAACCGTTTACACATACCTTCCAGTAACCGTCTGATTGCTATCTCTATCCCGGTGGCGGTATTGATGGGTTCCATGCAGGGCAGGCGCTCCTGGTAGGGCTCAACGGGCTGTAATAATTGCATCGGTTCATCCTCGTTGCCCAAAGCCTGGTTAAGCCGCAGCAGCAGATGCTCCCCAAACCGCCGGCGTAATACCGACCGTGGCATGCGGATAAAACTGCCGATGGTACGCAGCCCCAGCTTTTGCAAACGCTCGGTAATCACAGGCTCCAGCCGCAAGGCCACCGGCGGTAGCGGCAGCAAGGCCGTAACCTGTCCATAACTTTCAATAATGGGGCTTAGCCTGCCAAAGCGTGCAATGGCCCAGGCCGCGCCAATGCTATCGGCCATGGCGGCGCGGGCATCATAGCCCTTGCTCCGTAATTTCAACACAATAGTTTTCAGGTATTCCCGTTCGCCGCCCCAAAGGTGGGTACAACCGGATACATCAAGGATCAGCCCATCGGGCAAATCAATGGCGATAATGGGCGTATAGCGGATACACCACTCGCCTAGGGCATGTAATAATTTAGCGGCACGGTCGGGTTGCTCATCTATCACCTGCAAACCGGTTATTATGGCTTTGGCATCGGCAGCCACCATGCCGGCTTTTACACCATGCACTTCGGCGGCACGGTTGGTGGCGGTTATTAGCATGCGCCCGTGATCTTTTATCGCAAAAACAAAAGGCACATCTTTCAGTTCGGGCTGCTTTAGGGTAAGCCAGTCGGTAGTTAAATGACGGAACCATATGGACATAAACCGCTTAGGCATATTGCTGTAATGTTATTACGGTTGCCACCTTTTCTTCGGCAACCGGTACAAACCTGCCGACCACCCACTCTATTTTCCAGCAGCCCGGGTTGCCGTTACGCACCTTTAAAAGTTCCACCTGCCAGCGCGGGAAGCCTACGCCGGGCAAACCGTTTTCCAGTTCACTTGGCAGGTGCGTTATTTGCCAGCGGGCCACACAAGCGGTTGTGCCCAGTTTTTGAGGATCGGTACGCAGGATAAACCCGGTTACTTTGCTGCTTTCAACCGCCAGTTGCAGGCGCCGCGATTGGGTAAAATTGATGCCCGGTAACTCGGCAATAACGGCTGCCAGGCCATCGCATTTCAGGGCTTCTTCGGTTGCCCAAAGCAAATCTTTTTCGCGCTGCAGGTCTATAAATATCACCCGCTCGGGCGGTACGCCAAATACTTTAAGCGCAGGCGGGAAAACCTTGCGCGCTTTGCTTATCCACAAGCAAACCCCATTGTTACGCATCAGCTGGGCCAGTATGCCCCCAATAAAACCGCTGGTGGCCGCGGCATGTTCGGGCTCGGTAGTTAAAAACTCATGCACTACCCCTACCGGGAAAACACCGTTTGGAAAAGCAGCCTCAATAGGCCCCAGGCCAAAACTATCGCTGGCCCCGGCAACGGGCGCTTTAAAACCTTCCCACAATAAAATATCCTTTTTCAGCTGGCTGATAATATCCTTTTTTGCTTCCATGTGGTTCAGTTTAAAGTCGGTTCGCGAAAAACAGGTATAAATAACCCCATATAAACCGTTAGGTGCACTACCATGTGCCTGCTGATAGCCTGCCCAATTTCCTGGATAGCCTGTACACTTAACGGGCTTTCATAATCAGCATTACGCGGGTCGGGTACAGGCTCAAAATAACGCTGAATGTCGTCATCCTGTACACGGGCGTTACGATCATACCACTCCCCCTGCTCCAGTTGCAGCATCATGGTAATAAATTCCCTGCCATTATAAAACTCTATGATAAATTGCGGCGCATAGGGCAAATCCCATTGCTCAGGTGGCACCTCGTCCACCTGTATCCGGGTGATGCCCCGGCTTAGCTCCACATCGATATAAAATTCTTCCATCAGAAACAGACTACAAATCTAATACTAAAAATATTAGCATTTTACTATCTTTGTAAAAAAAATTTAGCAAAAAATTGTTTTAGCAAAAAATTGGAGGTTGATATGGAACAGCTATGTTTTTTTCCTGATGCCGGGCAAAGTAAGGGCTTGCCCACCCATTTATTAGATTACCGCCCAAGCCTTTTTAGTGAGCAGGAAAGCGACAGCCTGCTCCAAAAGTTTATTGCCGAAACTCCCTGGAAACAGCGCATGCAAAGGATTTATGATAAAGACGTCATCACCCCTCGCCTCACCGCCTGGTACGGCGACCCGGAGGTTTATGACTATGCCTCGCTAACCCAAAGCAAGCCCAACTACTGGACGCCCGAACTACTGATGATTAAAAATAAAATAGAGCCATTGGCCGGCATCCAATTTAACAGTGTACTGCTCAATTATTACCGCGATGGCAACGACTCGGTAGCCTGGCACAGCGACCGCGAAGATGTACTGGGCAAAAACCCGATCATCGCATCGGTAAGTTTTGGGCAGGTACGCAGCTTTGATATCCGCAGCAAACAGCATCACCATGAAAAATATTCGGTACGGCTGGAGCATGGCTCATTTTTGCTGATGAAAGCCGGGTTGCAGGAGCATTGGGAACACCGCATAGCAAAATCGGTAAAACCGATGAAGGCGAGGGTTAATTTGACGTTTAGGGTGGTGGTATGATTTTTTATTTTCCCTTTTTTGTAGAGACACTACATTTGATAAACTACAACCCCCAAAATTAAAGAGTAAAAAATCAACTTGTTTTAGGTATTTATAGAAATATAATCCTGTCAGGCGGGTCGTTTCAAATAGAGCTAAAAGACTGATAAATAAATTATAGCTTAACCAATTTTAAAATATCCTCTATTTTAGGACAATATCCTTTTTTTCTTATTATCTGATTATCCATAAACTTCACAACATAATCGCAGTAAATGAATGTGTCCATCTCTATCTGCATTTCACTTCCATCTCTTGAGTTTTCTTTTATAATAATACCTGGATGTTTTTGAGATTGGTGTACTTGCCCGGTACAAGCTACTGTTATGTTTAAGGAATCTATATCGTCGGGATCTTCATCTATTTTAACAATAACAAACCACCTGTTTTGAGATTTCCAATAGCCCTCTTTATTATCAAAATATGATACTGGAGCTATTACAACATCTCCTATTTTATATTTAGGCATGTGTTATACACATTCTAATTGTTGCTCCGAAGTAAGATCGTCCATAATATCCTTTGGCAGATGCTCGAAGTTCTTAGAAAGTTTTTCAAGATATTCTTGAGAGAATTTTTGATTTGCAGCAGGGTACAATTCTGAATCTAATTTCTTTGAAAAATCATTAACCATGTCTAAAATTTTAGTGGTTTTTTTTACGATACCCCTTGATAAAAAACCCGACTTTGGCTTGGTTTTCATATGTGTATTTAACGCCCTGCCTAATTTTTCCCACTTGATAAGCATATCTTCTTTTGCTGTGTGGTCTGACTTTAAAAAGGTGTCGTAATCTTTATTTGTTTGTGAGATAATAGAATTTAAAGCTTTGCGTAATTCTATATTTACCATTGCAACTTTTACTAAAGATTTTCCAAAGCCTAACAATAATTTCCAAAATGATTTTTCATTATTTTTAGCATGGGTATCCTCTTGAGACAAATTTCTCTTAATCTCCCTTAAAAAAAGTTGCTCATTATTTAATGTAGCTAACATGGCATTCATGATTTTCTACGTTTACAACTTGTAGAATGTTACTTACAGCAAGTTGTTTGTTATACTAACATTTGACTATTAATATACTGTTTTTGTTAAAAAAAGTTTTTTTGTAATTAACTATTATCAAGGGAATGAACAGTGAGATACGCTGCACGCTCAATTTTGATTAAGTTAGTTATCGAAGCAATAAATATTTTGAATTTACACGGCTCCGCAGATTGGAATTGTGTATTGGTAATAATTCAAAAGCCATTTATTGCTTTAAGTTTAACACAAATATATGTATAATACTCATAGCTTAAAAAAGGTTAGAATTTTATTACAAAAAATTTATAAAACCACTTCAAATTTGATTCAGTGTAAAGTAATATATAGTTACCAACATTTTGCGTCTCCCGCGTACAAATCGAACATACAATTTCGGCCGTGCAAATCGACTCGCAGATCGCCGTGCAAATCCTGAATGTCCTGTGGGAGACGCAAAATATTGCGTCCCCCTACAATTTTTTAAAGGAATACCCCCCTTTTGTCATCTTAACGCAATCAAGTCTAAATGCTTAAAATCTTTTTGACACTCGTTCGTCTTACCTAAGTATGAAGAAAAGAGTACCTGCCATTGTATTACTATGGCTAATTATTGATATGTATTTTTTTGCGGCCGTACAAACGCTTACCGCAAACACTACCATTTACCTTATATACTGGTTATTTGACGGCTTGCTGGCAGCCACTATCGTTTTCAGCGCCTTTACCGGTAAAACCAAAGTTATATCGTGGTTAATGGCATTAATGCTGTTATCATTTGTGCCCAAACTTATTGGCAGCATTGTTTTATTACTGGAAGATGTTACCCGCCTGTTCCGTGGCTTTCCGCCGCATAGCGTGGGCGTAAGCCAGTTTGTGCTCATCATAGCCGGAGTGTTTTTCCTGCTGCTGTTGTTTGGTGTTACCCGCGGCCGCCACTATTACAAAGTAAGGCGCGAGACATTATACTTCCCCGACCTGCCCGAAGAATTTGATGGTTTTACCATTACCCAGTTATCTGATATTCATTCCGGCAGTTTCAGCGATGCCGAAGGTGTGCAAAAAGGCCTCGACCTGGTGAATGCCCAACAGAGCGATATGATACTATTTACGGGCGACCTGGTAAATAACCATGCTGCCGAAATGGATCCCTGGATCCCGGCTTTTGCCAAACTTGAAGCCCCTTATGGCAAATATTCTGTATTGGGCAACCATGATTATGGCGACTATATGCGCTGGGATAACGTGAACGATAAGCAAGCCAACCTTGTACGCCTTAAAAACGTGCATGAGGAAATAGGCTTCCGGCTGCTTTTAAATGAATCTTTAACTATTGATAAAAATGGTGAATCACTGGCGCTTATCGGCGTAGAGAACTGGGGCAAGGGTGGTTTCCACAAATATGGCGACCTGGAAAAGGCCGCCGCGCGCGTACCCGACGATGCTTTTAAAGTACTGATGTCGCATGATCCATCGCATTGGGATGCGGTAACTATGGGGCACCACCAGCACGTTCACCTTACTTTATCCGGCCACACGCATGGTGCACAATTTGGCTTTGAATTGTTTGGCTTTAAGTGGAGCCCCATTAAATATGTGTACAAACAATGGGCCGGCCTTTATGAGCAAAGCGGCAAATATTTATATGTAAACCGTGGCTTCGGTTTTCTTGGGCTGAAGGGCCGTATAGGCATCTGGCCCGAAATTGCAGTGCTTACCTTAAGGCGCAAATAGTTATTTTTGACGCCATGAGTCAACCCGTATTGCCCGTTTCTGCTATCGACTTTTTAAACGACCTGAAAAATAACAATAACCGGGAATGGTTTACCGCGCGTAAGGAGCTTTACCAGCAACAGCTTGGTTTTGTGGAGGGTTTTGTAGATGCCATACTGGCCAACTTAAACCTGCACGATGTTATTGAAACACCAACCGGCAAAAAAAGCATGCACCGCATTTACCGCGATACCCGGTTTGGTAAAGATAAAACGCCTTATAAAACCAATTGGAGCGGCAGTTTCACGCGCGCCACTAAATACAGGCGCGGCGGCTATTATTACCATTTTGAGCCCGGAAATACCTTTATTGCCTGTGGTTTTTGGGCACCCAACCCGCAGGATTTAAAACGCATCAGGGATGATATTGCTTTTGATGATAAGCCCCTGCGCAAGATCCTCAACAGTGCCGCTTTTATCAAAAGCTTTGGCACGCTGCGTGGTGAAACCGTGAAAACCACTCCCAAAGGTTACCCTGCCGACCATGAAGCTATCGATTTGTTGCGGTACAAGCAATACCTGGTTGTGCACCGGTTTACCGATGAAGAATTTTTGAGCGCCAGCTTTTTTGAAAGCATTTGCCAGGCATTACGGGATATGCGGCCGTTTTTGGATTATATGAGCGAGGCGCTGGTGACTGATGTTAATGGGGTGGTTGATTAGGGTCAGATACCTGGCTATGCTTTGAATAATATCCTTAAGATTGGGCTGAGTTGTAAAATCCGAAGACTCTGAAGCAGGAATGACAACGCCGCCCCCGATGTCATGCCGAACTTGTTTCGGCACCCCACTTGCTAAGTATACTTCATGCGGGTCACCTGTCCTGTAGGATCCCGAAACAAGTTCGGGATGACTTCCGTTTTTCAACTTGGCATGTGTGAGTCGTAGCCGCCACACGATATACGTTATTCTCCCCCAAAACTACCTATTGCTGAAACCAATCTCACACCTTAACTTTGTCATACACAACTCAATTAACCATCCCCGCCATGGTCAATCAAACTCCCAAAGCCTCAAACATTACCCAAGCCGTACCTTTTTTTATGATCACCGAAATGGAGCGATCATTACACTTTTATGTGGAAGGATTAGGCTTTACACTGGTTAACCAGTGGGTACCAAAAAATAAAATAGAATGGTGCTGGCTTCAGCGGGGCGGCGGGGCCATTATGTTGCAAACCCTGCATAAGGATATGCCGGAGCGCGGCCTGGGAGTATCTGTTTGCTTTCAGTGCCAGGATGCGCTGGCATTGTATCACGAGTTTGTGGAACATGGCCTTAAACCCAATGAGCCTTTTGTTGGAAACAACATGTGGGTAGTTACCATAAAGGACCCCGATGGTTATAACCTGGATTTTGAAAGCCAGACAGATGTACCGGAGGAAACTAAATATTCGGAGTGGAAAAATGAACAATAACACGGTATGATGCGGTTGGCGCTCTGTCGATAAAACATAGTATATTTATATAAATATCCTTTCCTCATGAAAATAGAATCCGTTATCCCCGTGCTTTATTCCGACGATGTTTCGCGCAGCCTGGCTTATTATACCCAGGTATTGGGCTTTGAAGAACAGTGGACATGGGACGATGTGCCTACATTTGGCGGGGTCCTGATTGGCCATACCACCATCTTTTTTTGCAGGGGCGACCAGGGGCATCCGGGAACGTGGCTTTGCATTAATGTTGATAACGTAGACGAATACTATGAGGCCATTAAAGAAAAAGGCGCTGTAATTTTATCGGTACCTGAAGATAAACCCTGGTTTATGCGCGAGATGCTGGTAAAAGATCCCGATGGACACATTTTGCGGGTAGGCCACAATATCGATTGTGATTAGGGAATAAGCTGAAAGCCAAAGGCGTAAAGCTGAAAGCAAAAAAAGGCTCTTTTTGGTAAACTTTAATTATTTAGTATGCTGCAAAACAGGGTAAATCCATACGGTGATATTATCAAAACCAGTGCACGTGGTGCCTGGATAGGTAACCGGGGGCAGTTGCATGGTAATACCAAAACCATACTGCGGCCCTTTAAGCTAAAAGCCTGGATTACCTGCCTGTTGCAGTTTAAAGGCAGGCACCGCGAGGTGATGTCGCCGGGTTTGTGGACAGAGTTGTTCTTTTTGGATGAGGCCACCGCTTTTGCGGCTGGTCATCGCCCTTGTTTTGAATGCCGCCGTGATGATGCCAACAGGTTTAAAACAGCCTGGCTTGCAGGTAACCCTGGATATGGATTCGACAAAAAAACAGCAATCGGGAAAATTGATGAGATCATTCACCAGGAAAGGATTGATAAAAACGGCAGCAAAGTAACTTTCGATGCCGATGTACAGGACCTGCCCAACGGTACTTTCATACAAGTTAATGGCGAACCCTACCTGGTAGCCGATAGCCAGCTTTATCATTGGACGCCCGCCGGGTATGAAAAACCGGGCTTGCCATTAAGGGCGGGGCAGGTTACTGTGCTGACGCCACGTTCGACGGTCAACGCGTTTAGTGCCGGCTATCTGCCGCAAATAACCCTTTAGCCCTTTGATAACCAACGCAATTTCACACCCGGTTTATAGATACCTCGTATTTTATAACCGGAGAAGCGAAAAAATGAGAATGACGTATTGGCTTTAGAGCATCACAACAACCATGTCATTGCGAGCGATAGCGTGGCAATCGCGGGCTGTGCAGGTCCACCATACATAGTTCGCGATTGCTTCGTTCCTCGCAATGACATAAACTACTTAAAAATACAACTCTGAAAATCAATTATATACAAACACGCCATTACAAAGCACGAAGCAATGACGGTGGGTTTAAGGCTCTTATTTAGTTAAGCTCTTCCATCTTTTCCCGGATACGTTGTTTTTCTGTTTGCGTTTTAGCTAAGTCGTAAGCTTTTTGAAAATTGGATTTAGCTTTACTTTTGTCTGTATTTTTATAGAGTTCGCCAAGCAGGATAAAATAAAAATGATTGTTTTCAAGTTTCAGCTTTTCAGCCTCGGGCAACGCCACCTGCCAGCCGTTGGCTTTGTATAAGGCAAAGGTGCGGTTAAGCGCAACCGACGGCGAGTAATTAACCAGCAGCAACTGGTTGTACAACTGCAAAATATCTTCCCATTTCTCGGGCGTATCCTCCTTTAAACAATGCCAGTAAGCAATCCGCGCTTCTAAATGATAGGAGCTGATCTCGTTACCCTGCGCCGAAAGGTTTAAAAAATGCAGGCCCTGGCTTATCAGCCCGGCATCCCATAACTCCTGGTTTTGTTGCTCATAAGGTACAAAATTATCATCGGCCGTTTGCCTGGCGTTAAAACGCGATGCATGAAAACACATCAGCGCCAGCAGCGCATTTGTTTTTGGGCCATTGGTCTTTTCATATTCGGTGAGCATAATACCCAGCCGTAATGCTTCTAAGCAGAGGTCATGGCGTAAAATTTCATTTTGGGTTTTCGAGTAGTAGCCTTCGCTAAAAAGCAGGTAAATAATGTGCAGTACGTTATTAAGCCGGCCGGGTATTTCCTGTTGGGGTGGCAGCTCCATCGTTACCTTTTCGGCCCGCAGCTTTTCTTTGGCCCTGAACAGCCTTTTGTTGATGGTCTCTTTGTTGGATAAAAAAGCCTCGGCTATTTCATCAATGCCAAAACCGCACAGAATGCGCAGTGCCAGGCCAATCTGGGCTTCGCTGGCAATTGCCGGGTCGCAAATGGCAAAAAGCATTTGCAGCTGGCTGTCTTTTATATTTTGTGCCGAAAAATCCAATCCGGGCGCCTCCTGGTATGTTTCTTCTTGCCTGGCTATTGCCGGAAGCACCTTCTCTTCAAAAATTTTGTTCCGCCTGAAATGATACAGCGTTTTTTGCTTGGCAACGGTATATAACCATGCAGCCGGGTTTGGCGGGATACCTTTTGCAGCCCAGGTTTCTGTAGCCAGCAAAAAAGTTTCGCTTACAATATCTTCTGCTATCTCTATGTGCTGTAATCCAAATATCTTGCTGATAACAGCAACCATTTTTGAAAACTCCTGCTGAAATAGCTGCTTAAGTTGAACGTGCTCTTTCTCCATACCAGTTAATAAAACCCGCCGGTTGCCGGCGGGTTTTACGTTTACTATTTATCTGTTTATACAACAAAAATTGGCCGTATCTCTACACTGCCGCCGCTATCCAGCGCGGGGCAACCGTGGGCCAATGTGGTGGCATCTTCTAAACTATCGGCTTTTACTACAATGAAGCTGCCCAATATCTCCCTGATCTCTACAAAAGGGCCATCGGTAACAACACCGCCGGCTTTAAGTACTTTGCCCTGCAGATCAAGGCGGGTACCGCCGTTTGCTATGCGCCCTTGCGCGGCTATGCCGCCTACCCAATCGGCCCACTTTTTACCAATGGCCTGCATCTCTTCGGCGGATGTTTTACTGTAATCATAGCTGGGCTGCCTGAATAATAATGCGAAATCTTTCATCTTTTATCTATAATTGAATTTACGTTTTATCCCGGTCTTCCGGAAATATAATTTATTAAACGGCATGTGCGCCAACTTTGTACGTACCAACGGCCGCCACGTTGGGGAAAGCAAGGTTAACACGGTTGTAACTGTTAATGGTGATAACCGCCATCGTTAAATCAACCAATTCTTCCTCGGTAAACTGTTCGCGGGCTGCCGCGTAAATCTCGTCGGGTACCGGGCCGCCGGCAAGTTTTGTCAGCGCTTCGGCCCAGGCCAATGCGGCACGTTCACGATCTGTATAAAACGGGGCCTCGCGCCAGGCATTTAACATATACAGGCGTTGTTCGGTTTCGCCGTTAGCACGTAAATCTTTCGAGTGCATATCCAGGCAATAGGCACAGCCATTAACCTGCGATACCCTGAAATAAATTAAATTTAAAAGCGGTTGCTCAACCGGCGATTTAGCCAGGTAAATGCCCAGGCCGTACATAGCTTTCATAGCGCCCTGGCCTTTTTCAAAAACATTGATTCGTTGTTTCATGTTGTTTTTTATTTATTGATGTTTTACTTATACCTCAATAATGCCTGGGATATTTAGAATTGGACATTGTTAAAAAAAAATTTCAATTATATCCGTCACTGTTTTCCGTTTAGCAATTATTGATTTTATACCTCAATAATGATCGGGATAGCAGCAATTGGACAGGGGAATAAAAATATTTATCGAAAGGTTTTTTAAAAACCACAGCGGAGATTTGGTCATTAGGTATGAACGCATTAAATGTATGGCCACAATAATCGCAGCCCGGCGCGGGAAAAGCCTAAACAAAACAGGCCTTATTTCAATTCGTAAACTACTGCTTCATAGGGCTTAAGCGTTCCGTTTTTGGAAGATTGGGGGTAATTACCCAATAAAACATTGGCTTTGCTAAAATCTACCCCGGTGTTGGTTGTGGCGGCCTTGCTTTTGAAATTTAATAATACCAGCAATCTTTTACCATCCAGTTCCCTGGTATAGCTGTAAGTATCGTCGTTTTGGCCATCAAGCAAAGTGTATTTGCCATATACCAGTACCAGGTTGTCTTTGCGCAGTTTTACAACTTTCCTGAAATAGTTAAGGGTACTATTGGCGTCTTTTTCTTCGGCAGCTACATTAATGATGGTATAATTGGGGTTTATAGCAATCCATGGTTTTCCTGTCGAAAAGCCTGCATTTTTACTATTGTTCCACTGAAAGGGTGTGCGGCTATTGTCCCTGCTTTCAAAACTCATGCGCTGTAAATACTTTTGCATATCGGTGCCCAGGTTTTTCTGGCGCTGGTATTCGTTTAGGGTTTGCACATCACGATAATCTTCAGCTTTACTAAATCCGGCGTTGGTCATTCCCAGTTCGTCGCCGTTATAGTAATAAGGGGTACCGCGCATGGTCATTAAAAAGGTGGTCAGCATTTTTGACGATACCGCCCTAAACTCCGGGCTATCGTTGCCAAACCGAGTAACCAGCCTTGCCTGGTCATGATTGGCCAGGAAAATGGATAGCCATCCTTTTGCAGCAAAAGCGCTATCCCATTTGGTAAATATCTGCTTTAAACGCAGCAGGCTATAACCCTCGGGTTTGGCTATGTCTACTGCTTCAAATGCGTAAGCCATGTTCAGTTCATTCCTGTCGGCATCAACCAAATTGTGTGCATCTTCAAAAGTATTGCCGGCCCCTTCGGCTACGCTCATTACATTGTATTTGCTTAACACCTGCTGGTTCATTTCCTGCAGGTAACCATGCAGGTTGCCCTGCATACCGTAATACTGGGTAAAGTTTTTTTCAAACCCATTCGGGAAAGCCGGGAAGGTGGTATCTTTTGCCGCAAACTGGAAAGCATCCAGCCTAAAACCATCAATCCCTTTATCGCCCCAAAACTTCATGATATCGTATACTTCCTGCCTTAGCTTAGGATTTTCCCAGTTAAGATCGGGCTGCTTGCGCGAAAAATAATGCAGGTAATAGGCGTTGGTAAGCGAATCGTACCGCCACGCATCATGGTTCACATCAAAAAGGCTGTAACGGTAAGGCGGCTTGCCTTTTTCGGCATTCCACCAATGGTAATATTCTCGGTAAGGGCTGTTGCGCGAGCTGCGGCTTTTTTTAAACCATTCGTGTTCATCGCTGCTATGGTTTACCACCAGGTCCATCACCAGTTTTATGCCGCGGGCATGCATGCCTTTAAGCATGGCATCAAAATCGGCCATGGTGCCAAAATCTTTCATAATGTCGCGGTAGTCGCTCACATCGTAACCGTTATCGTCATTTGGCGACCCATATATCGGGTTTAGCCAAACCGCATCAACCCCTAAACTTTTGATGTAATCAAGCCTGGCAATTATTCCCTTTAAATCGCCAATGCCATCGCCATCTA
This sequence comes from Mucilaginibacter sp. P2_A5, assembly GCF_056404995.1. Lineage (NCBI taxonomy): Bacteria > Pseudomonadati > Bacteroidota > Sphingobacteriia > Sphingobacteriales > Sphingobacteriaceae > Mucilaginibacter > Mucilaginibacter sp. P2_A5. The sequence continues at coordinate 27,487 of NZ_JBFUCY010000034.1, read as the reverse complement.
CATCATTAAAACTGCGGGGATAAAGCTGGTAAACTACAGCCTCTTTCCACCATTTACGATCAAGGCTATCTTTATGGGGCAGGCTGTTTTGGGCACAGCTGTAATTACTGCCCAATAGCAAAAAGGCAGCACTTATGATAAGCGGGTTAAAAATCTTCATGGTTAACAAACAACTAAAAAACAGCAGGTTAAATTGGCGTTCCTGGTAATAATGTTCAAGTTATGACATTTTAGGCATGCTGCAAAATATGTTTAAAAAACGCCGCAAATTAATAGTGTTAATGATACACATTTATACTTAAAAACATTAAATTTATACACTATTATAAACCCACTGCCTTATCCTTAAAAAGGCATATTTATACGTTAAATGAGAAGACTTTTTTTACTCGCGTTTTTATTTTTTACCATTAGCGTTAAAGCACAAACGCTAACACCGCGGCAACAATTTCCGGGCTTGTTTGAAGCCGTTCAGCTTGGCCAGATTTTTCCGGATAATAAGACTTTTGTAGATGCTGTACCCAAACAGGATCCGGCCATGATAATAAAAGCCTACCAGAATGAAAAGGATAAACCCGGCTTTGATATTAAAATATTTGTACTGGCACATTTTGACATGCCGGTATCGCACAACTCGTTTCAAACAGATATTGAGGCGGGTATCCGCAAGCATATTGATACCTTATGGCATGTTTTACAGCGCCGGCCTGATGAGGCCAAACCATTCTCGTCATCACTGGCTTTGCCAAACCCCTATATAGTGCCGGGTGGCAGGTTTAGGGAAATTTACTATTGGGATTCGTACTTTACCATGCTGGGCCTGCAGGAAAGCCACCAGGTAAAGGTGATTCACAATATGGTTGAGAATTTTGCATACCTGATTGATAAATATGGCTTTATACCCAATGGTAACCGGGCTTATTACCTCACCCGGTCACAGCCGCCATTTTTTGCCATGATGATAAACCTGCTGGCAAAAAACGAGGGCGAAAAAATGTTGGTCCATTTCAGGCCGCAATTAATTAAAGAGTATGAATACTGGATGCAAGGGGCAGGAAATTTAAAACCCAACCAGGCCTCGCACAGAGTTGTGAAAATGGCAGATGGCGAACTTTTGAACCGTTACTGGGACGAAAGCGACCAGCCGCGCGAGGAATCATTTGTGCAGGATGTAACCGCCGGTAAAGAAACCCAACAACCGCTGCCACAATTTTACCATAACATCAGGGCGGCAGCAGCCTCGGGTTGGGATTTCAGCACGCGCTGGTTTGATGCATCGGGCAAGCTGCCAACCATACAAACCACCAGCCTGGTACCTGTTGACCTTAACTGTTTGCTGTATAACCTTGAACTTACCATAGCCCGCAGCCTTAACCAAATTCAAAATGCCAAGCTGGCCAAGCTATACCGCGCAAGGGCCGCCCGCCGTAAGGCTGCCATTTTAAAGTACTGTTGGAACCAGAAGACAGGCTGGTTTGATGACTATAACTGGCAGCTAAACCAGCTATCAACCGTACCTACCCTGGCTGCCGAGTTCCCGCTGGAATTTAAGATTGCAACTGTTGAACAAGCCCGCCTGGTAGCCGAGGGATTGAAGAAAAATTTCCTGAAAGCCGGTGGCCTGGTTACTACGCTCAACTTTTCGGGCCAGCAATGGGATGCCCCAAATGGCTGGGCGCCATTACAGTATATGGCCATTGATGGTTTAGAGAACTACCATTACAACGCCCTGGCCAAAGAAATTGCCACACGCTGGTTAAGGCTAAACATCAGGGTGTTTAAGCAGACCGGAAAGCTATTGGAAAAATATAACGTGGTTGACACCAAACTTACCGCCGGCGGCGGCGAGTATCCCCTGCAGGATGGCTTCGGCTGGACCAACGGCGTGCTGCTCCACCTGATTAACCGGTACCATATTGATACTGAACATGAAAGCAAAGATTTGCCTGAAAATCAGAATTGAAAGAGCATTAACTTAAGTCGATAAAAAGAAAGCCCGGTTCAAGGGATAACAGACAAAAAGGAGGCACCTACGGAGCCTACCTTACCTGTCCGTTTACTATAAACACGGGGCTACGCTGTAGCCTAAAAAAGTGCATTTGTTATTATTAGGAATATTAACAAACCAGGTATCAGAAAGCTATCCCGATAAGCTATAGATATTAAGACGGGGCTCCAGCGGAGTCACGTGTTTATAGATAGCCAAATGCTTTTATTGGCTCCGTAGGTGCCTCCTTTAAAAGCGATTGAAGCAATTATTTAATAACATAAGTCCGCTTATCCATCCCAACACCGGTTATCTTTAGCGATTTCCAGTTGGATGGCAGCTTGCTTTTTAACTGTGTAATACCTGCGGGGGTTATATCCAACCCGCCAAAACCCATGAGTAAACTTTGGATAATACCGCCCGCGCCTGTTGCAAAATAGGGATTGGTACCGCCCTTGGTTTCGGCAATTACGCGGAATGGCGGGTTAAGGTTTGGCTCATAAGCGTCCTTAAAAAAATGATATGCTTTATCGCCGTTACCCAGGCGGGCATATAGCAGGGCAAAAACAGCCTGGGTCATGGCCGGGGTTCCTTCGTTGGGTACACGGGTTTCGTAGTATTCCAGGTCTTTTTTAATCTGGCCGGCATCGGTTATTGTTTTTAGCGGGTAGGCCAGCAGGTTAACATCTGCCTGTTTAATACCTTCGCCGTTATATGTGGCATGTTCGCGGGTTACACCGTTATCCATTTTCAGGATGGGGATATTTTGCGCTACCAGTTGCCAGTCGGCATCCGCTTTTTCGCCTAATATTTTGGCGGCGGCGGCGGCGTTTTGCAGGTTGGCAATGGCGGCGGCATTGGTAAAGGCATTGTTATCAATATTTTCGGCCCACTCATCGGCAGCTACCACGTTTTTGATATCATAATGCCCGGGCCCATTACGTTCAACCCGGCTTGCCCAAAAATCGGCAGTTGCCGATAGTATGGGCCAGCCTTTTTCGCGCAGCCATTGCTTGTCCTGGGTTACGCAATAATAATTCCAGGCAGCCAGCGCAACGTCGGCAGTAATATGGTGCTCAAACGGACCGCTCAAGGCCCAAACCGGGGTTTCCTCTACCCCGCTATCGGCACTTTCCCAGGGGAACATAGCCCCTTTATAACCATGCGAAAAAGCATTTTTACGGGCGGCATCCAAACGTTCAAAACGATATTCGATCATAGATTTGGCAATCTCGGGATGCAGTACCAGCATCGCGGGATACATCCAGATATCGCTATCCCAAAAAATGTGGCCGTTATAACCTAAACCCGAAAGCCCCATTGGCGACGGCGAGTAAGCGGTACCCGCACGCGAAAACGAATACAGGTGATACAGCATGCTATGTACATCCTGCTGCGCCTGCGCATCGCCTTCTACCTGGATATCGCTGGCCCAAAGGTCGTCCCAGGCCTTGTTGTGGAATTTGATCAGGCGGTCGCGGCCTTCCAGTTTGGCAAAAATAGTAAGGCGTTCGGCCTCGTTCAACGGATCGGCGTGGTGTGCCGACGTTATGGACGAACCGGTAACCGCGTATTTATAAGCTTCGCCTGCGGCAATGGCTTTGCTGAATTTCATCAGGTGCATGTTATTATCCCACATTTCGTGAATAATACGCGGCTCCTGGCCATGCGCCTCGTTAAATAAAAACGAAGTGGATGCGCATAGCTGCATTTTGCCTGTGGGGCTTTTGGCCGTAGATGTTAACAGGCTGATAGTTACATGCGGCCTGTCAATCTCGTTATAATAGTTTTGAACTTCCTTTAAGGCATCCGGCGCTTCCATTACGCTGGCCGATGTAATGTTGATGGCCTTTTTGGCGATAACGGCCACGTCCATCAATACGGTAAATGGCAGTTGGCGCAGGGAGTAGTAAGTATATTTGATGGTAGCTTTATCACCATAATCAAACGTGGTAGTAAAGGCGGCATGCTGCATATCCAGTTCCTGCTTAAAATTGCTGATATTTTTGGCATCAATACGTCGGCCATCAATCTCCAGGTACATATTCAGCAGGTTAAAGCTGTTCAAAAAATTGCTCACCCTGCCCCGGCCGTAAAGGTCGTACGCGCCTGCCAGCACCACATTTTTTACCTTAAAAGGTTCGGGGGCCGATACAATACCTATCATCCCGTTGGCAACGGTGATGCCGTAATAATTTGCCGGATCTATTTTATCTGCTTTAACCGTCCATGGATCTGTGCCCTGGGCATTTGCCAACACGGGGACAACAAAAACAAGCGACATCGCCCATTTTAATAGCTTATTCATTCTCAGTATTTTATAAATTATTTTTTCAATTGCAGTTTCTTTACCACCAACTGTCCAATTTCCGCACCTTGTTCATTGCCCACAACACAGGCGTTTTTAAAGTGGATACCACCCAGCACCCGCGACATGGCTGCAGACTTCGCGGCTTCCCTGAATGACTTGAACGAGAGCGGCGCTATCCCAAATTCCATCTCCGACGAATCGGTATAGGCAAAATTATCGCCAAACTTGCTGGTCAAAACCTCGGCAGCAGCCGATGAGATTACCGCGTGCCCGCTGCTGTATTCCGGGAACGGCGGTGTTTGGATATACGGCCGCCAATCGGGGTCGATGTATTTGGTGATGATAGTTTCGGGGCGTACGTAGTTTGAGCGGTATTTTAAATACCAGCAATTGATAAAACCATCAAATAAGGCAATGGCAGTTTCGGTGTAAACACTCACTGTGGTGTTAAAATCAAGCTTTTTGGCACGGGTAACTGTTCCGGTAATATTCATCCAGTGGCCTCCCGGCGAAAACTTTTTGGTGGCAAATGAGGCGTGGCCCACTACGTTCAGCTTAAATGCGTTGTCGTCCCAAAAATCGGCCTGGTGCTTTTGTTCGGTGGTAAGGCTGTCAACAATATTCTTCACTTCAAGCGCCTGCAGGTAAAACCTTCCGTTTTTGTTTTTAATGTCAAAAGCCGGAGGATCTGGCGGGATTAATTGCGAAGCAGAATCCAAAACCATTGGCCTTATCTCGCCCCAGTGTGCTTCCAGTGCCTGGGCATACATAGGCGGCGTCGGGATCCAGCGGCCATCCTGCTGTTTCACCGTAAATTTACTTGCCGACCGGGTTTTTAAATAATTATCGCCCTTGCTCCATTTCATGATAGACTTGGCTACTTTATTGGCATAATTCACCGATCCTTCAAACAGATCATCGGGCATGCCGGCATCTTTTGCCTTCTGTTTAAGCCCATCTACATACTGGTCCATACTGCCTTCCGGAAACGTTACCGCATTACCCACAAAGCAAAATGCCAGCAGCGATGCAAACTGGTAATCAACCGTGGTATCTTTTGAGGGCTTTGGTGTTGGCGGCAAATGTTTGATTTGGCCGGATAGCGACCTGAAATGCGCCGGATCGCCGGCCGCAATAACCTGGTAGGCCGCGATATTGGCATACACATAATTACGTGAAGCAGTAACCGGCGGAAAGTTATTTTCCAGCACTATATCGTTCAGCTTCTTTACCGTAACACGGTATAGCTCAGGATCATGTATTATTTTTTGGTACTCGGGCTTTTTGCAGGAAGAGAGTAAAAATAGCCCGCCTGCAATACAAAATAGAAAGGATCTCATAAATTATAAAATAGGTTAAAAAACAAACCGGACAGAGAGTACAATCCTGCTGTTTTTTGCATTGATTGACAGCTAATATAGGCTTTTATATCCTATCCTTTGCTATAAAAACATGTGTTTTTTATAGCAAATAACATCAATATAAATTATGAAATGATACATCGGTATTTGCATTTCAAATGCAGAACAATTGGCCCTTTATCTTTAAATTTGGACGCCCCTTTATAACCCAAATGAAGAAAACCGTACTGATAATTTTAGCTGCGATTGTAATTATTGCAGCCCCTATATATTTTATAATCCCATCTACCCTAACCGTAAGCAACCAGTTAACCATCGAGGCATCGGATGGCGTAGTGGCCAAATTCCTTACCCATCAACAACGCTGGGACCAATGGTGGCCCGGTACAAAAATCAACGAAAACCAGTTTGCCTATGATGGGGTACAGCTCACCATCAATAAATCCACCAACGGCGGTGTAAATGCCGGTTTACAGCAGGGCGATTTTAAAATGAATGCTGATATTAATTATTTAGCCGGAGATTTTTCGGCAAAAATAACTTTAGGGGCCCAAAAGCACAGCAGCATGAACCCGGTAAAAAGAGTGATAGATTATTTTGCAGCGCGAGAGCTTCAAAACAAAACAGGGCAGGTTTTAACCCGTTTTAAAGCATTTTTAGAAGATCAGAAAAATGCCTACGGTTATAAAATTTACATAAATAAAGTAACAGATCCATTTTTACTAACCAAAACTGCAAGCACAGCCACCTACCCCGAAATGCAAAACATATATAGCAGTATCGAAAACCTGAAAAAGGAAGCTATAGCAAAAGGGGCAAAATTAACCAATTTCCCAATGTTGAACGTAACCCAGGTGGACAGTAAAGAATACCAGGTAAGTTTTGCTATCCCTATTGATAAAAAAATAACGCCGGGTAAAGGATCGGTTATCAACAACCTGGTGATGGGTGGCAACTTGCTGATAGCCGATGTAAAGGGCGGCCCCAATACGGTAAACGATGCCTTTGAAGAAGTAAGGATGTATATGAAGGATCATAAACTGGTAGCCCCCGCCATGCCTTTTGAATCGATGGTGACCGATAGGTATCTTGAAAAGGACACTTCAAAATGGGTTACCAAAATATACTACCCCATATTTTAGGGGATAATTATTGAGTAACCAGCATCAGCCTGCCATCATAAGTTACTATAAGGTAATTGGTGGACGTAGCCCTTTTTATAGTACTGATGCACGGAAGTTCCTGGAAATTAAAGGCCGCGTTTACCATATAGCCGGGCGCCGAAAACCGTTTTTGATTTTTATCATAATGCAGGCCGACAAGGCCTAAAGCATCGTATTTACCTTCGTATGGTACCACACCCCAAAAGTTGCCATTCAATAGCAGATCCCCGGCTTTATTATTCGTACGCATAATTGAACGGATGGGCGCCTGCTGGTATTGATAAGGCAAGGGCTCAAATTTGGTAGCATGCAGCACATCGCTCACAAAAATACTGCTGAACTGATTGGCGGATAAACGGCTTTCTTCGTCCAGTTTATCTTTAAATATTTCGGCGGTGGTTTTATCGGCCATTTTTTGGTAGCTCAGCCATTCTTTTTTAAGGTACGGTAGTTCTTGCTCCAAATCGTTCTTAGGGCGGAAAGGATAGTATTGTCCTTTTACACAATAGGATAGTATCAAATCGTTTTTGCCGTCTTTATCCAAATCGCTATTGTAGGCATACAAAGGCTGGTCTGCCGATACATTGTATTTATTGTTAGTTCCCCAATTGCCGGCTACCAGGTCGGCTTTGCCATCGCCATCCACATCGGCTACCATTGCCGATTGCCACCAGCCTTTTTGGTTATCCAGCACCGACGATGAAAACTTATTAAGCTTTTTACCATCATTCAAAAATAGCTGTATGGGCTGCCACTCGGCGGTAATTACCAAATCGGCCTTACCATTATGATCAATATCTGCCGTAACAATATCCGTTATGTACTGAATGGCAGTAATATCGTTGTATTGTTTATCATGACTTACCTCGAAATTTCCATTGCCTTTATTGATCAAAATGGTCGACGGTCGCTGTGCAGTATAGTTGGTATAAGAAATGCTGCCCGTTAATAAAACATCATTTAATCCATCGCCATTAAAATCAAACGCGAATATTTTAGCAGTTTGGTTAACTATTTTGGGCAATGCCTTATATTCAAACTGAAAATCCCCTTTGTTGATATACAATCGCGGCGGCAGCAGTTTATCACTTTCCTGTAAGGGGTGATTGGTGCTAATCACCAGCAAATCGGGTTTACCATCATTATTAACATCGGCCCAAATTGCCTGTCCATCGCCATAATCTTTAACCTGGTTAAACTGGGGTACCACTATTTTGTTATAGCCTCCGTTTTTATCGCCGGCCAGCAGGTACTTTTCCTCGCCGGGAAAACCGCCTACATAAATATCATCAATGCCATCGCCGTTTACATCGGCCACGGCAACAGCAGGTGTGTGAGGCAAATAGGTATGAGGCAATAACGAATAATAATTAAAGTCGGGGGTATCAAAAGGCTTTAACTGTGCAAGCAACTTAGCCTGAACCGGCGTATAATCAAAGGGTTGCTTATTACTGATAAATGTATTTATTACCGACGACACATCGCCGGTTGATTGTGTTTGGTCTCCATCATATTTGATTATCGTTTTAGCTCCGGGTTTAAAATTCCGTATCACCTGCCAGCTGTTATCCGGCCATATCAACAATAATTCTTTGGGACTATCGCCGGGTAAAAAAGTAAAAAGTAATTCGCTGCTCAGGTTACTGGTATAGGCATTGCTGGTTTGTATTTCCTGGTGATCCAGTTGCTTACCCGATTTCAAGAAAAACCTGGTACCAATGCCATCCGGATTGGCTTTGGTATATTTAACCGCATATTTTAAATATGCCGGTTTATCTTTCCCACTACCTTCCATGGTGGTATTATTGTAAATGTAAGCCTGTTCATCCATGTTGTTGGTTACAATCTCCAGGTCGCCGTCATTATCCAGATCCACGGCTACCGAGCCTGCCGAGATAGACGGCTTTTGCATATCGTTGGTAAAAGATGCATCGGTAAATTTCAGCAGGTCATCGCCGTGGTAAAAAAAGTTGTGCACGGCGCCATCAGGCATCATATTTATTTTATCCTTATCAAATACACGGCTGGTTTTGTATTCCTGCATCACTTCAGGATTGCCCAGGTATTTCAGGTAATCCATATCGTTAAGCCGTTTTTTTATCCCGTTGCTAAAAAACATATCCTTGCGGCCGTCCATATCAAAATCCTGCACCAGGGGCGACCACGTCCAATCCGTAGCCGATACGCCACTGTACAAACCCATATCAACAAACTTATTGCCGTTGCCAACATTAAGCTGCAGGCAGTTTTTTGAATACTGGTAGTAATAGCCGGCATTAACTTCCTGGTTATAGATATCCAGTGGCTCATCATTAATAGTCGACCGCAGGGCTTTTAAATCTTCGGGCAACATATCAGTGGTAAGCACATCCAGGTGACCGTCTTTATTAATGTCGCTAATGGTGTTACCCATCGAGAACAGGCTGGTATGGCCAAACGCGCTTTTCAGCTGTTCTTTAAAAGTACCGTTGTGCTGGTTGATGTAGTAATAATCCTGTTCAAAAAAATCGTTGCTTACATAAATATCGTCCCAGCCGTCATTGTTCAAATCGCCAACACTTAAACCCAGGCCGTAGCCTATGGGCGCGCTGTAAATACCCGATTTGGTAGTAACATCGGTAAAGTGGCCGTTATCATTCCTGAAAAGATGGTCGCCCGCGTCATGGCTGTATTTAAACCTTAAGGTAGAATCGCCATAGGTATCATTACTATGTACCGATGAGGTGAGCAGGAACATATCCAGGTCGCCATCCTTATCATAATCAAAAAAAGAAACCTGGGTTGAAAAGCCCGCAAAATCGAGCCCGTATTTGGCGGCACTTTCGGTAAACGTAAGGTTGCCGTTGTTGATGTAAAGCTGATTTTTACCTTTAAACCCTTTATAGCCCGAAACTACTGATACATAAATATCTTTCAGTCCATCGCCGTTGATATCAACAACCGTTACCCCGGTTTTCCAGTTGCCCGTACCGGTAACTCCCGCTTTTGCAGTAATGTCTTCAAACTTTAAACCGCCTTTGTTCAGGTAGAGTTTATCGGAGCCCTGGTTAGATACAAAATACAGATCCTGCAAACCGTCATTGTTAAAATCGGCTGCTGCTACCCCCGCACCGTTGTAGAAATACAGGTAATCAAGAATGTTAACAGAATCGGAAACGATATTTTTGTTTACAAAATTCAACCCGGTTTCATTAGCAGGTAATAATTTAAAAACGCTCTCGCCCGCCTTTTTGGGTTTGCAGGCAGGTAAAAAAACGATACCAATAAAACAGCTTAATAAAAAAAACCTCATCGGCAAGGATATGAATATTGTACGTAACGACATTTCGGATATTAAGGTAGTTTATAGGCCTTAAGCGCCTCATCATTGATACCAAACAGGTAATATTTACCTCCCTGCGGGTTTTTGATCATTAATGACGAGCGAACCTGCCCGCGTAAATCAAATCCCGTTTTTGATGGCGGCAAATAAATAAACCCGTTTTTTGTGTATTGGTAAACCAGGCCGCGGTTGGCATCAAGCCGCCCCACCTCGGGTTTAAAGCCATAAAAATTGCCGGCTAAAACTATTTTAGTAGCGCCGGTATTACCAATATCATCGCACAAAATAGTGTTCACCATAGATAGTTGCGCATCGGCAGGAAGCAATTTACAGGTAAACTTTTTACCATCATTTAAAAATACTGCTGATGCTAAAAAATTCATTTCATGGGTTTCGGCGCCATCCAGCATTTCGGGGGTAAATACCTCGTTAAACGGTTTTCCGGCATAATCAACGTATTGTAAAAAGCGTTTTTTTAATATTGGCAACTGGCCAACCAAATCGGGCTTCATATGAAAAACGTAGCTGATATCATCACTCCGGTACATAGATGTCACACATTCCTTTGTACCATTGTTATCAAAATCTTTAATATAAATCTTCATTGGCCCGGTAAACGATGCCCTGAATTTGGAGTTTAACCCGATGTTGCCGCCGATAATATCCAAATGGCCATCGCCATCTACATCGGCTACTTCCAGGCTACTCCACCAGCCCTTGTAATTGGCTAATTGGGTATCTTCGGTAAACTTGCCCTTGTTGTTCCTGAAAATGCGGATACCCATCCAGTTACCGGCTACAACAAGGTCGGGATAGCCATCTTTATCCAGGTCGGCCCATTTGGCCGATGTAACCATGCCCAGTTTGGTATCCTTGCCTAATACCGAAGCAGATACATCGGTAAAGTGCCCCTTACCGTCGTTATGAAAAACATACGATGGTGGCGAACAGCCGTAAAGCCCGGGCACACTCCTGCCGCCAATAAACAAATCGGGGTGGCCATCGCCATCATAATCTGCCGATACGATCATTGACGCATTAACCGCTGCATGTAATGTACGGCCGAAATCATGGTGAAAGTTCCCTTTACCATCGTTTTCATAAAACCGGGGGAAATATATAGGCGTACCTGCTTCATCGGCATTGCCCCCTACCCCTATGATGAGGTCCTGATCGCCATCACCATCAAAATCAGCAAATACGGCACCAGCATTTTCAAGGTAGCTTTGTTTAGCCAAATCACCGGGGATGGTTTGTTTAAAGCTGCCGTTTTTTTGTTGTATGTAGAGGGCCGCTGCTCCGTTTTTGGAACTCCCAAAATAAAAATCAGTCAAGCCATCGCCATTTACATCGGCGCTTGCCATGTAAGGGTTTGGGGTAGATAGCATTTGCAGCATCAGCCGCTCGTTATCAAAATCGATAAAATCATCTTCCTTGTGTTTGGGGATGCTATCAAACACGGCTTTGGTTACATCGGATAATAATGATTTGATTACCGGCTTGTTCCAGTTATAATTTAGATTTGCATCGGACTGTTTGCAGGTATAAACGCTATCGCCTTTAACATTTTTAATGAGCTGATATTTACCGCCCGGCCAGATTACCTGGAGCGAATCGACCTGTTTATACTTACCTATACCAATAGTAAGCAAATTGGGCGATATACAGCTTTGAAAACCACGGGTGGGCTGGTTGTAATAAATAAGTGCGCTGCCTCTCATAAAGGCTTTGATGGTTGTGCCCACACCAAAGGTATTTAACCCGGTACCTTTTAGCTTTAGTTGAATACGGTGATTGCCGTTTTTTTCGGCATTACTTTTATAAACATATACGGGCATGTTTACGTTATTAACCACCAGGTCATTATCGCCATCGTTATCCAGGTCGGCATAGGCGGCACCGTTGCTGAAGGAAGGTTTATCCAAACCAAAATCGGCAGCTTTATTGCTGAATGTGAGGTTATGGTTATTAAGATAAGCGTAATTCGACAAAGGCGTTGATACCATTTTATCGGTAAAACCCTTAAAATCAAACTTTTCACGCCCTTCGGCTATCTTGGCCATGTTATCGCGGTTGCCCAAAAATTCGATATAATCCTGGTCGGTAAGGTCTTTGTAAATTCCGTTGGAGATAAAAATATCTTTCCAGCCGTCGTTATCCATATCAAACATCAACGCGCCCCAGCTCCAGTCGGTAGCGGCTATGCCCGAGTAAAATGCGGTTTCGGAAAAGGTGCCATCGCCATTATTTACCTGCAGGCAGTTTTGCATGTACTGGTTATAATAGCCATCGTGCTGTTTGGCCTTAATCACATCGTACGATTCAAACGAGGTCATTTGTTTGAGGCGTTTATCGCCTTCGGGTAGCATCTCGGTGGTAAAAATATCATACTGCCCATCGTTATTAATATCGGCAATGTCCGACCCCATTGATGCCACGCTCAGGTGGCCCATCTCGTTCTGGATATCTTCTTTAAAAGTTCCGTTTTTTTGGTTGATATAGAGGTAATCACGTTCAAAAAAATCGTTTGATACATAAATATCCGGGTAGCCATCCTGGTTAACATCGGCCACGGATACCCCAAGGCCAAAACCTATATCGCTTGAAAATATACCGGCTTGTTGTGTTACATTGATAAAATGGCCGCCATCATTGCGGTACAAACGCGCGCCACCCAGTGGGTCAACCACCTCGCGCAGGTTTTTGCTAAAATCGAAAGAGCCAATTGGCCTGAACGAGTTATTCAGTACAAAGCAATCCAGGTCGCCATCGTTATCATAGTCAAAAAATATGGCCTGGGTTGATAAACCATTATCTACCAGGCCATATTTTTCGGCCTCTTCTTTAAACGTACCATCGTGCTGGTTAATGAATAATTCGTTCCCTTTTTCATTACCGCGGGCATTGCCGCTATGGCAAACATAAATATCCAGCCAGCCATCGCCATTAATATCAACCATGGTTGCGCCGGTGCTCCAGTATTTGGTGCCCTTTACCCCTGCTTTAGCCGTAACGTTTTCAAATTTCCAGTTGCCCTTGTTTATAAAAAGCTGGTTACCGCCCATATTTGAGGTGAGGTAAACATCATTAAGTCCATCGTTATTAACATCGCCAATGGCAACCCCGCCGCCGTTATAATAATTGCGGTAGCTAAACACATTGGTACGGTCCTGGTCGGTTAACTGGTTTATAAAAGTTATGCCTGTTTCATCGTTGGGTTGTAAAGAAAACAACGTATTTTTTTTGCCACCATTACAACTCCATAATAATGCAATTCCGGCAAAAACAAAGGACCACTTTTTTAATAGCATCATATCATCAACAAAAAACAAACGTAGCGGAAAATTTCCGCTACGTTCTGTTATAAATCAAATAAACCCCAATATATTAATAACCTGGATTTTGTTTAAGGTTAGGGTTGGTATCCACAGCACGCTGAGGGATAGGGTATAAAGTCCGTGATTTATCAGTCTTTAAAGGACGCTGATCAACCGGATCATTGAATTTTTCAAAGCGGATCAGGTCATTCCTTCTCCAGCCTTCGTAATAAAGTTCACGGCCGCGTTCGGCCAGCATAGCCGCAGCATCAACGCTGGCCAATGGAGAAGCACCACGTGGAAGGCGAATAGCATTTACAATAGCCAAGGCTGTTTGCGCGTTTGGATCGGAACCGCCGCGCATAATGGCTTCTGCTTTTTCAAGCATAACATCGGCATAACGCAATATTACATAGTCATTGTCTTCGCCGCTATCAGTTACCGTTCCATCAGCATTTGGATGTGGGAAATATTTAAATACCCTAATACCTTGTGCTTCTGTTGAAAAGTTAAGATTGACATCAGGTGTAAAAACAAGCGGTTTACCACCACGTTGTTTCAAGGCTACGCCTTTAGGTCCGTATTGCTGACCAACAGCAAACCCTGCCTTTAAACCAACTTTGTCGGTAAGGCCGGGGTAATCAACACCTCTGCGCTCGTCTGTGGTTTCAAATGATTTGTAAAAATCGGCCAGCGTAGTAAACCCATTCCATCCATCGGGTGTTTGGTTATAATGCAAGCCCATCTTCCAACGATTTTTGGCCGAGCCTTGTACTTTGTCTGCTGTGTTATAGATACCAAAGATATTTTCGTGCGACTGGGTAGTATTATCCCAGGCAAAATCCTGGAAATACTTACCGGCTGGTTCCAATGAATAACCGGCAGCAGTAACTTTGTTTGCATACTCAATAACTTTATCCATATCGGCCTTTGCAAAAGTAAAAGGCCCGCCAACTGTAGTGGCTGTGTATACCGCTTTATTTAGATAAACCTTAGCTAAAAGAGCGTCAGCAGCGGCTTTACTTGCTATACCAATATTTGCAGATGCACCTAATTTCGACTCAGCGAACACAAGATCGGCTATGATGAAATCTGTTGCCTGAGAACGAGTATAAACTTTAGGGATAGATGAATTTGATGCATCGGGATCGCGAAATGGAGCCTGACCATACAAATCCACTATCTGGAACATAAAATAGGCGCGCAGAAAGCTTGCTTCAGCTTTTATTTGATCTGTTGTTGCTCTCGAAAAAACCTGTGTAGCACGAAACACGCCAATATTCAATTGGTCCCAGGTATCATTAACCTGGTTGTGTGAAGGTGTCCAGGTATGGGTATGCAGTTTACGCCATGTACCAAAGTCACCCCAATCTGTGCCACGTGTAGGCCCCATCATTTCATCTGTCGGGTGCTCTTGCAGGGCATATGTATTTGCCTGATCCGCTTGCCCAAATAACTGTGAATAAACGCCGTTAAGGTCGGCAGCACTTGCCGCTCCGCCATTGTCAATAGACTTTGAACCGTAAACGGTCTCGTCTAACTTTTTGCAGCCCATAGTACTCAAAAGTAGGATACTACAGGTAACTGCTATTGATGTAATTTTTTTCATACTAATTTTATATTAAAAACTCGCATTTAAACTTAATGTGAACGTACGTGCGCTTGGATATGATGTGTAATCTATACCACGTGACGGCACACCGTTTCTTTCTTTATTGGTGTTAATCTCCGGATCAAGACCGCTGTAACCGGTAATCAGGAATATGTTTTGGCCGGTTAGTCCTACACGCAAGGTTTTGATTGCCATTCCTTTTACAGGAAAGGTGTAACCTAAAGATGCGTTGCTCATCCTAATGAAATCGCCTTTTTCAAGGAAACGGGATGACACCTCGCCAGAGTTTAGCGGATTTTCGTTTGTTGCAGCAACCGCTGTGGTCACGTTACGGCCACTAACCAGGTTGCCTTTGTAAAAGAAGGCGTTGGCTGTGTTATTGTAGATATAAAAGCCGGTTTGTGCGTTTATGAAAAAGCTTAAACTCCAGTTGCCATAGTTAAACGTGTTATTGATACCGGCAAGGAATGTTGGAAGCGGGCTACCATGCGGGGTAGCAGCGTCAATACCGTCAGGGTATATACCAAAGCCGTTGGCATCTAAGCCGTTGTATTGCGCTACATTAAATTCATACAGTGGATAACCATTTCCAAAGAATTGTGCGTAAGCGCCTGATAAACCCTGGCCGTCAATGTTACCGGTAATTACGTTACGGTTTCCGAAATTCTCGATGCGGTTTTTAACAAAAGTCATGTTATAATTAATATCCCAGCTAAACTTTTTACCCTGGATAGCCTGGAACAGTAAGCCAACTTCCAAACCTGTGTTACGCACGTTACCGGGAAGGTTAACCCAATACCGGGTATTTGCTGCCGGTTGAGCCAAATCCTGCAGGAACAACAGATTTTTTTGCGATTTATTGAAATAGTCAATTGTACCGCTTAATCTGCCGTTTAACATGGTAAAGTCGATACCCGCGCCATAAGCTGTCTGAGTTTCCCATTTCAAATCAGGATTTGCTGCGTTAAGCGGAGTGCTTGAGGTGCCGTAGTAGTTAAGCTGCCTTAATGCAAGCGAAGCATATGACGGAAACTCCTGGTTACCTGTTTGCCCGTAGTTTAACCTTAAGCTTAAATCATCAAATAAATTTTTCGGCGCGAAACTTTCATTGCTGATACGCCATTTAAAGCCTCCAGCCGGAAAATTACCGTATTTATTATTATTACCAAAGCGACTTGATCCATCCCTCCTGATAATACCAGAGAAAATGTATTTGTCTTTATAAGAGTAATTGACACGGGCGAAAATAGATTGCAATTTATAGCTGCTGCTATCGCCTACCGGATAAGCCAAATGATTTTTAAATTCGTTATAGTTTTTCACATACTGACCTGGCGTAGCGGTGCCCCATCCCAAATCATTCCGGCTATAATTTTTATAATTAGAGTACGAATAGGCTACCAAAGCAGTTAAACTGCTGTTATCTGCAAATTTCTTATCATAATTTAAGGTATGTTCTGTGGTGGCACTCGTCAACTCGGTGTGCTGCAAAATACCCCGGCCATTGCCTGTTGCCGATGGAACATTAAAGTCCCTGATATTTGATTGATCAGTAAAGCCAACTATTCGTGGATCATAGAATGTTTTTCTTAAACCCCTTGATACGTCGACACCAATGTTTCCCTTATATGAAAGGCCTTCAAATAATTTAATGGTAAGCGTTAAGTTGTTCAGGAAACGGTTAATATTGTCCTTATCGTCGATCTGGTTTAACATCGAAACCGGATTTCTGAAGCTATTACCGTTAGGAAAACCATTGCCATCATATCCGTTCAGGTTAAAATACCTGCCCTGATCATCATAAACCGGCATGGTTGGATTGGTTTGAAGGGCCGCACCTATCAAGCTACCGTTAAAACCTGCATTGTTGGTAATGGGTGCAAACTGATCTTTTACATTTGAATACGATGATTGCAGATCAAATTTAACCCTGCCACTAAAAACAGATTGCGAAGCGTTGATGCGTGCATTAAAACGCTTAAGATCTGTGTTCTTAACAATACCCTGCTGATCGTCGTACCCGGCAGAAAATCTGTAATTCCCGGTATTGTTAGCGCCGCCAAAGGCAATATTATAATTTTGAGATACGGCAGTTCTTAATATCTGGTCCTGCCAATCTGTACTACCCTTGAAATCAACAGCAGTAGCATCGGCGCCTACAGCGGCTACCGCTTTCAGGAACGCGTCACGGCCAAGCAAATCATAACGTTTAGCTGCATTTGCCAAACTGGTGCTTGCCCCGAACTGAATGCCCGAACCTTTGCGCCCCTTACGGGTGGTAATCAAAATAACACCATTTGCACCACGAGCACCGTAAATCGCTGCGGCAGAAGCGTCTTTTAATATACTGATGTTTTCAATATCGGCAGGATTAATAAATGCCAGCGGGTTACGTGCCGAAGAACTACCTGCACCACTATCATAACCGCCGGCGGTTCCACCGTTATCAAGCGGTACACCGTCTACCACATATAAAGGATTGTTACTTGAACGAATGGAACTTGCACCACGGATGTTAATGGTAGCACCGGCACCGGGCTCGCCGCTTGCGGGTGTCACCTGTACGCCGGCTACGCGGCCTTGCAGCAACTGCTCCGGAGTTGCAATAACGCCCTTGTTAAAATCCTTGGTGCCTAATGATGCCACCGAGCCTGTCGCATCTTTCACCTTTTGACTTCCGTAGCCTATTACCACTACTTCATTTAAGGCCTTGCTTGAGCCATCCAGGCTCATATTAATGACTGTACGGCCGTCAATATTTACCGTTTGGGTGATATACCCTACATAAGTGAATTTCAGCGCGGTAACGTTACCGGCAACTGTAATGCGATAATTACCATCCACATCGGTTACCGTGCCTCCGGCTGTTCCTGTGGCTGCCACTACCGAGACTCCAATTAGCGAGGAGCCGTCTTTTTTGTCGGTTACTTTACCGGTAATAGTTTTGTTCTGCGCCAGAACAGGCACTGAAAAAAATACCACAACAGCAAAGAAACATACTTTGAGTAAGTGTTTAAATTGCATAATTACTGAGATTTAGTTGAATTGGTTTAATTAACTGGTTTAGACTTTGGCAGATAAAATAACCTTCCACGTTCGCAGCAGCCAGCGTATCTTAAATATTTTTTCATGAAATTTAACGAAAAAAATACTTAAATAAAAGTTAAATCACCTGGGTCAAAACACCAAAAAAACGGCTTACCGAAGAACTTAACTAACAATACTGGCTACTGAAAATGTAATGGTTTATGATATTACACCTAAAAATCTTATGCAATTTAGTTATTAAAGCAGTAGAAAAAAGTGATGCAGGACATAAGAATGGTAAAATGTGGATAATTTTAAATTTATATAAAAAAAAACGATGCCTTTATAAATTAAAATACTAATTATCAGCTATTTAAAAAAAACGACATCGATAAAAATATAAAGCTTTTATTACCCTTATTTTAACAATTTGTGATACTAAATTATCTGGAAAATGCTTTCTAAACTTTGCAAACGCCAATTCCGGCGCCCCCAATTTAATTAAGGTCAAATGCTTTGATATTCATGATGCGTTGCTCAAATTGCTCGGGGTGCAACGATTTCGCCTTGATACGCATTTTGTAAACGTAGATGGTATTAACAGAATATTCTAATATTTTGGCAATAGTATCGTTATCAGAAATGCCCATTCTGATAAGTGCAAATATTCTTAAATCGGTATTCAATAATTCATCCTCCTGGGGCCAAATCTGGTCTTTCTCGTCAAAAAGGCTATTAAATACGTTGATAAAGTTTGGAAATATCTTCACAAAAATGTGATCGAAACTATAATATAAATTTTCGCGCTCTTTTTTAATATCTATATGATGGATGATCGGCGTGATGGCGTCATACTTTTTCATCGAAATTTTAGCTTCTATAGATACCTTCAGGTTTTCGAGTTTTAATATATAACCGGATATGGCTTTAAAAAACTGCCCGATGTATTCTTCCTTAATTTTGGCGTCTACCAGGAGCTTGCCGTTTATATCGTTAAGCTGTGCATTTTTTCCTTCAATTATCTTTTCCTTAGTTTTTAGTTTTTTAAGCTGTTTTACAATCATCACCAGGAAAAATACCACCAACAATGCCAGGGCAGTTAATGTAAGCAGCAGGATCAGGAAGCGGTTCTTTTGATGTTCGGAATTGTTGAGTTCGGCCGCGGCAATAATTGGCAGTATTGATCCTATTTGTATTTTTCGTTGCCTTGCACCATAAAAATCAGCATCTCCTTTGGCCAATTGTATAAAACTATAAGCGTCTTTTATATTTCCTTCCTTATATAAAAGATCGGCCAGGGTATAAAGCGCAACCGTTTCACGGGTAGAAGATTTAATATCGGCTATGGCCGATTGGATCATCAGGTTAATACCCTCCTCTTTTTGATTTTCCTGTAAATAAATCATCCCCAGGGAGCAGGAAACCATTGCCCTTAAGTGCATGGTTATCACCATATCTTTTTCGAGCAGTTTACCAAACCAAACTTTACCCTGAACGTAGTTACGTTCCTGCAGTTTTTGTAAACCCAGCAGGTAATTACGGCTCACAAAGTCATCGCCGCAGAAGGATATTGCCGAATCGATAGATTTATTGCCCACTGTAATGTAACCAGGCGTAAAATACTTGTCGTTGCTATAGTTAGCTATATCGTAATAACACCTGCCCAAAAAAAAATAATAATCAATTTTGGCCGGGTTCTCCAAAACCTTAACATCAACCTTATGCAGATAATCAAAAGCTTCATGAAACATGCCCGATGACAGCAGGATAAATGCCATTTTTACATAGCTGTAATATTCTCCCTGCTTATCGCCCCGTTGCTTACTTAAAGCTATCATCTTATCAACATAAACATAGGCCGAATCAAACTGGTACCCTTTGTATTCGCTATAAATGCTGTTCAATGCAGAAAACTGTCTGTCATAATCGTCCTGGGACAGCCTTGACCTGTATAATTTCAGCCTGTTAATCCGCAGTTGTTTTGTATGTTCATAAGTACCCTTTTTCCCTATCTCCGTTTTTAATTCTTCAAGTAAATTATTTGTTGTATCAGATGCAAATGTTGAAAAAGACGCTAATAACAATAAAAAACAGAAAAAATACTTCATGCTTATATAATTCAAAGGTTTAAAACAAATTGGCGAACCGTTTATAAACAATACCCTGGTAAACTCCATGCTTATATTAATCATTAACCAATTAAAAGAGCCGGTTGGCTTCCATTTAAAGAAGCGTTTTAAATTTTACTGCTAAGAGTTTGAAATTACGGGTTTATATCTCAAAGATATATAAAGGAGCAGTCTTTATGGCTTACTTTATTAACATAATTAAACAATGGGGGAACTGTTGGGTATTATATTAAAGCGAGCCGCCTTCTACAAGGATGGAGTTAATTTTCATCTCCTGCATACCGGTACTTCCGGCTATGCAGGCCATCATTTTTACAAAAGCGCTTTTTGCCAGCTTAAAGCCACTAGTTTCAATAAAGGTAATTTGCGGATAATAAAATGTAGGTACCTGGCCCTCGCTTATAGCTATAATACCTATATCGCCGGGTACACGTAACTGCAACGTTTGTATAGCCTTCATTACCCCTATCAGCACCTCATCGCTCATGCAAAAAACAGCATCTGGCTGTTGCTGGGGTAAAGTATTCATTACAACATCAAAAGCCTCATTTATTGAGCCCGCGTGATGAATGGTTAACCTGGCTTCTGGGTTAACCTCCTGCAATGTTTTGGTAAACGCATTCAGCCTTTTTTTGGTAATAGACAATTCCACGTTTCCAAAAATGCCCAAAATATTCTCTTTATTTTTAATCGCCAGTGTTTTGGCAGCTATGGTTGCTGCCATCATATCATCAACACATATTTTAATACAATTTTCAACCGCGGGCACCTTATCAAAAAAAATAATGGGGATTGGATGGTCGCCTTGTTTAAAAAAGCTACTGATATCTGTAGTTTTAGTAGTTATCGAAATAAATATACCCGAAACCCTCCCCTGCCTGCACCTTTTAAGATTTTGCTGCTCAATAAGCGGATCGTCGCCAGATTGCAGCATAATTAACGAATACCCATACAACCGCGCCTCCTCTTCGAGCGAGCTGATGAACGATTGATAAAAATCGTTGGCTATTGTTGGTATAATTACCGCCAATTCCCTGCTTTGGTTGGTCCTAAGGTTAATTGCGTAGGTGTTAGGTTCATATTCGGCAACGGCAGCAAGTTCTTTAACCTTCTGCCTGGTTTCTTTTGAGATGTCAGGATGGTCTTTAAGTGCCCGCGAAACCGTTGAGATACTTAAATTAAGCATTTCGGCAAGTTTTTTTAAAGTTATATCGGGCATGGCATTGGTTGTTGGTAATCGGTTATTAAAAGTAGTATATTTTTTTGTTACCATTCATGCGCCTGCTTTTAAACAGTGCTGCTTATTGCTAATATCCTGTTAAACAATAACCATATTCAGTTTATCGCTCTATTTAGCCAACGCTTAAGCCAGGTGTTACTTAACTATTTTTCAACAACAAACATTATCGCAAACGTTTGCAGGCAGTTGCAAATCTTATTTTGCTTGTAGTGCGTATAAAACATGAAAGCTAAAGCCTACTTTTAAAAAGTATTACCAATTATAACCCGGTTTCCTTTTTTGCCAGTCAAAATTACCAAAGAGATGAGCATACACCATACTGCCGCCGTTTTTGTATTTTTTTGCTACACGCATCTTTTAGAGATAAGCGGAACATCTTTTTTAAAAGATATTCCAAAACTTATGTTTCATGTGCCGCAAATAAATGCCGGCATCGCTATAGCCCTGGCAATATCGGTATTGGTATCGGCTGCCTGTATACTAAGAGCTTATGCATTATCAAAACAAATAAAGTTTCAGCAGAATATTATAACGGAGCAGCAATCGCGCTTGCTTAGTTTAAATGAAATAATAGAGCAGAACGGGCAAAGCAAGGCCGATCATATAGGGCACTTTGTTTGCCTGGTATCAAACTATATTACCAAATTTGAAAAACTGCACAGGAGCGTAAAACGCCACTTAGCTGTAAAAAACTACCGCGATATACTTCCCTGTTTTGATGACATAGACGTTAAATACGAACGCAAATCGCTTTGCCGCGACTTTGACAAGTATTTTTTAAAAGCCTTCCCTAATTTTGTTATGGAATTTAACGCGATGCTGAAAAAGGAAGACCAGATATGGCCCAAACGCATCGGGCAGTTAAATACCGAACTCCGAATTTTTGCCCTCATGAAACTCGGCATTACCGATTGCGAAACCATAGCCGGCATTTTAGAATACTCGGCCAATACCATCTATGTTTATAAAATGCGCGTTAAGGCCCGGCTTAATATACCTGCCGATGACGCGGATGGGGTTACTTTGTTTAAAGCTTCATTTGATGAAGCCGGCCGTTATGTGAAATCAGCTTAAATATGCTATACTTTCTTAACTTATCACAATTTAACAACCATCCATGTCCATTTTAAAGCCCCGTTTAAGTTTCTGGCAAATCATTAACATGAATGTCGGTTTTTTTGGCATCCAGTATAGCTTCGGGCTTCAGCAAACTGCTATAAATCCATTATATACGTTTCTGCACGCCAGGCCCGAAGACCTCCCGCTGCTGAATTTAGCAGGGCCAATGACCGGTTTGCTCATCCAGCCGCTTATTGGCGCACTGAGCGACAGAACATGGCACCCGCGCTGGGGCCGCCGTAAGCCTTTCTTTTTAATAGGCGCCATTTTTTGCAGCCTTTGCCTGTTTGCGTTCCCCTTTAGCCGGGCGCTATGGATGGCCGTTGGTTTACTGTGGATATTAGATGCCGCCAATAATACCGCCATGGAACCTTACCGGGCTTTTATAGCCGATAAACTGCCCGAAAAACAACGGGCCTTTGGCTTTTTAACGCAAAGCTTTTTTACCGGCCTTGGGATTACCCTGGCCAACTTATCGCTTGGCTTTTTCAAAAATATCATCCAGGGCAGTACAAAAACCAGTGATGGGCAATCGGGCATTCCCTACTGGGTTTTCGGGTCGTTTTTTATTGGCGCCATCTGTTCTATTGTTTCAGTTGTCTGGTCGGTTACCACTACGCCCGAGATCCCTCCTACCGAAGCTGAGCTGGCCGAGCTAAGGGGTAGAAAGAAAGGCCTTTTTGAACCCGTAAAAGAAATTTTTGCGGCCATTAAAGATATGCCCGGCATTATGTGGAAACTGGCATTGGTATACCTGTTTCAATGGTATGCCATGTTTTGTTACTGGCAGTTTGTATCGTTAAGCATAGCTAAATCGGTATTTCATACCACGCCCGATGGTAACAAAGAATTGTATGAGCAGGCCGTAGTATGGGCCGGTAAAGTAAACGGATTTTATAATATAGTTACCTTTTGTTCGGCATTCGGCCTGGTTTGGCTCGCGCACAAGTTCAGCGCAAAATATGTGCATATTGGCTGCCTGCTCATGGCCGGTGCCGCCTTGCTGATATTCCCGCACCTTACCGACAGAAATTTGCTATTTGCACCAATGGTAGGCTTTGGTATAGCCTGGGCCAGTATGATGGGCGTACCCTACATTATGGTAATAGGCAGCATCCCCAAAGAGCGGTATGGCGTTTACATGGGCATCATCAACATGATGATTGTTGTGCCTATGATATTACAAACCATCAGTTTTGGTTTTATTTATAAAAATTTCCTGGGCGATAACCCCTTAAATGCCATCACTTTTGCGGGGGTATTGTTATTAATTGCAGCCGCAGCAACCATACGCATTAAAAAAGATAGAATAACAGACGAGGTAATAGTACCCGCAGGAGCAGTACATTAACTAGTGAATAACCTGTTTTATCAACTCATTTTTGGATAAAAATTTATAATCGTGTACAACCATCAATTACATCAGCGGGTTAACAGCATTTTAAGCCAATACAATATTGACATTGCCGGTACCGACAATGCATTTTACATACGGCTGATGACCAGCGCCGATACCATACAAGATCTTTATCAGGAGATTTACGGCAGCCACGCGGCCGCTGCACCTGTATTTGAACAACTGTTCTTAAATATCATCAAAGCCTATTCAAAAAGACCGGCGGCGTTTAAAAATAAAGACGAGGCAAAAGCTGCAAAGGGCAACTGGTTTTTAAGTAACCAAATTACCGGGATGAGCCTGTATGTAGATAGGTTTTGCGGCACATTGAGCAACCTGGGCGGTAAACTGGCCTATTTTGAAAAACTCGGCGTAAACTTTTTGCACCTGATGCCCCTATTTGAAAGCCCGCCCGCCGCAAGTGATGGCGGGTACGCGGTATCCGATTTCAGAAAGATAGATGAGCGGTTTGGGTCATTAGCCGATTTAAAACGGCTGCGCAAACAAATGGACGCCAAACAAATGTACCTCATGACGGATATTGTGCTTAACCATACATCCAACCAACATGAATGGGCGTTAAAGGCAAAAAATGGTGATCCCAAATACCAGGACTATTTTTACATGTTTGATGACAGGGCAATTCCCGATCAATACGACCAAAGCATGCCCGAAATTTTCCCGGAAAGTTCGCCCGGGAACTTTACTTACGTACCGGAGTGTAATAAATGGGTAATGACCGTTTTCCATCACTACCAGTGGGATTTAAATTATACCAACCCCGCTGTGTTCCTGGAGATGCTTGATATCGTACTTTTTTACGCAAACCTGGGTGTAGATCTCCTGCGGATTGACGCGCCCGCTTTTATCTGGAAGCAATTGGGCACCAATTGCCAAAACCTGCCGCAGGCCCATGTATTATTGCGCCTTATTAAGCAATGCGTATTGGTAGCCTCGCCGGGGATGGCCCTGCTTGGTGAAGCCATTGTGGCCCCCGGCGAGATCATGAAATACTTTGGCAATGGCCGGTTTGCCGCTAAAGAGTGCGACTTTGCCTACAACGCCACCCAAATGGCGCTGCAATGGGATATGCTGGCCACCGGCGATACCCGTGTAATGCTTGCCGCCCAAAACCAGTTGTTACAAAAACCATACGGCGCCTCATGGATTACCTATACCAGGTGCCATGACGATATTGGCTTAGGTTACGATGATGAAATGATCAGGAAGGCGGGCTACGATCCCTATCGCCATCGCCGGTTTTTGCAGGATTATTATACAGGCAATTTTGTGTCGAGCCCGTCGGCAGGTGCTTTATTTTCGGCTAACCCCCAAACAGGCGATGCCCGCATCAGCGGTTCGCTGGCTTCATTATGCGGCCTTGAAAAGGCCATACAACGTAACGATGCAGGTGCAATAAACACGGCCATTCAAAAAATTTTACTGATGCAGGCGCACAGCTTTTTTCTTGGCGGCATACCCATGATTTTTTATGGCGATGAGGCCGGCTATACTAACGACTACTCCTATTTAACCGATGAAGCTAAAAGTTACGATAACCGGTGGATGCACCGCCCGGTAATTGACTGGCACAAAAACGAGCTTATAAACACCCCAGGAACAGTTGAAAATATTATTTTTTCGGGCACCCAAAAGTTAATCACCATCCGCAAAAAAATATCCGCCGTGGCCGATCATAATAACCTGCATTGGTTTAAGCCATATAACATTCATGTGGCAGGCTACGCCAGGACTTATGAAAACAAAACCTTTTACGGGGTATTTAATTTCAGTAACGAGGTGTGCTATCTTGCATGGGCGGCTTTCGGGTTAAATGAGGGTACTACAACACCGTTAACCGACCATTGGACCGGCAATGAATACGACATAGCCGGTAGTGGCGGATACCTGATCATCGAGCCCTTTGGTTTTCATTTAATGGAGGTTTTATAACCCCGATCCATCAATATTTTTGATAGTTATTGGGTGAACCATGTTTCACCCGTTACTCCTTTTGATTTTGTAGCGCATATCATTTTGTGCCGTGACCATCGTCATACTTTTGGCCGGCTATTTTAGCCAATTTTACTCCCGGTTAAAACGGCAAAAAATGAAAACATTATTAATTCCTACCGATTTTTCGGCCAATGCAAGGCATGCTGTCAAATACGGCTATTACCTGGCCAAACAGATGAGAGCTAAAGTATTACTGTGCAATGCGGTAATTGTACCGGCAGAAATGCCGCAAACCGGGTTTACAAGCTGCATGGCGGAAGAAAGCGAATTGCTGATAGATGACAGTACCGATGAGTTACAACGCCTGAAAGCCCATCTCGAACTTACTGACCAAACCGATAGCTTCAGGCCCGAAGTGGGTTATGTAAATGAAGCAGGCCTTGTTACCAATGTAGTGAACACCCACAGCGCATCTGCCAATGTTGGCCTGGTTGTGATAGGGCAACATAGTAACAGCTCTTTAAGTAGTTTTTTGTTAGGAAATCATTCCGGTGCCCTAATTGACGCTGCCAAAAAACCACTGTTAATCGTGCCGCCGCAGGCGCCTGTGCAAATGGTGAAAAAGATTGCCTTTGCTACTGATTTTAACAAAATCGGGAAAGACCTTAAATCAATATATGAATTAATAGCATTGGCCAGGCCGCTCAAAGCCGAGATTCTGCTGACGCATGTTTATACCGGCAAGCACGATACTGCAGTTATGCAACCATTGACAGACCTGTTGATGACCGAGCTATCTAACAAAGCCGATTATCCCCACATTTATTACCGTGCGCTGGAGGACACCAATGCCGAAAAAGGCCTTGCCTGGCTATGTGAGCATGGGCAGGTAGATATCCTGGCCATGAACCATGGCCCTTATAGCGTTATCAGCGATATTCTTAACTTAAGTCATACAAAAAAAATGGTTGCCCACCTGTCTGTTCCTTTACTGGTTTTCCAGGCATAATTGGGATGGGGCTATTTGGTTTTATGCTTGCCACCCTGTAAGGCGGGGATTGTCCGTATCTTATAAGGAATGACATCGAAAAAAGGGGTTGTCATGCTGAGGAACGAAGTATCTATTCGCGAACTTTTCTATCGGTCATGCACTGCTGATAGATCCTTCGTTCCTGCCATTGACACATTTATAACTAACTGATTATCAATGCCAAAATTTGTCATCTGCAATGCCATTATTTGTGCGCAAATAAAACTTACTGCCATTGACACATTATGCAGCAGTTTGATTTTCAATCAGTTGCACATTGTGCTTTTTAGCTAATCTTTTCAATGATGCCATCTCTCTTTTCTTTAGTTGCTCTTCATAACGCTTAGTTCCCTCCTCCACGTACGCGGTTCCTTTGGTTAATGTATTGTAATAGGCTATAGCCAGCTTTCTGGCACCTGCTTTTATGGCTATTCCCGAATCTTTCCGGCCGCGAAGCTTTCTCATAAAACTACCGATGGCACTATCTTTACTTTTCAATAGTGATTGAGCGCACTGG
>NZ_JBFUCY010000033.1:0-83170 GCF_056404995.1 Mucilaginibacter sp. P2_A5 | reverse complement strand
AAATGAATCTTTCGCTTGCGACAAAACCCTTTTTTACCGCTCTCTGAGCGGCTTCTGTTAATAAATGACTCATTTTCGATTGTTGATTTTACTTCCTTGAGAAATAGCTCCCGGAAATCCTTTTATGATATCAATTTACGAAAAATAGCCTCATTATCCTAATCTTTTTTTACCTTTTCCTTAAGTAAACGGCATTGATGTGCAGATTATAGACCATTTGAAAATTTGAGAATTTGAAGATTTGAAAATGTGAAAAATTTTGTTCTGGACCGGAATTAAACGAATTAATGAATTGACAGAATTCAAAAAATTCCTCAATTCGTTTAATTCCGGTTCAGACAACACATCTGAATTCCCGAACCTCGCAACGCGAACCTCGCCCGCGAACCCCATTACAAATTACACCAATAAGTCCACTTTACTACCAGTTGGCGGTTTTTAACGGTATAGGGCGAGGGGATGGAGTTATCCCCGTAAACAATAAAAAAATCTGATGCCGGTTTGTAGCGCCACTGCAGGCGCACATTGGTATTGATGTTTTTTACCTGACCGTTGTATTGTACATAAGTGGTAAAATATAGAGTGTTGCTTAATGTGATGTCTGCCTTAGGGCCAATGAGCCAAAATTGGGTATCGCCATAAGGCTGGGGCAGGCGCAGATCATTAAATGAGGAGTTTACAAACAGGTTAACATAAGGCTGAAAGCGATAGCCAAGTTGAGCAATCAGGCTGGTGCGGTTTCCGTCATAGTAGCCGCCGTGCAGCCCTTCTAAAAGATAAGTAAATAGCGCCTGCGGCTTCGATACAAATTGCATGTCAACCGTGTTCCAGTGGTGTTGCGAACCAATGGGTAATGGCGTTTTGCCGGTATTGGTTGGGTCGAAGGGAACCAATAGTTTGATATAGGTATTAATGCCCGATACCGTAAACGTGCTTTTGTTCCGCAGCGTCATTATGTAGGCTAAAGTGCTTTCGTTATCTGTACGCTTAAAGTTCTCGTTAAAATAATAGTTGCTGGTTAACTGAATGCCATGCATCAGCACATCGCCGCCCTTGGGAAAAAAGTTATGCAAAATTAGCGGACTGATCTTGTTGTATCCAACCCTTGGTACGTATCCAACCCCGGCGGTATAATTTTTGCCCACATATTCGTCTTGCAAATAAACCGTCCAATACTTGCTTAAGTATTGCAGGTGGGCAGCCGCAACCAGGTCGTGCCCCTTTAAGCCGGGTGTAAATGATTTCAGCCCCAAAAGCTTGCCGGTCCATAAATTGCTTGGCGAGGCCAGGTTGTATTCCACACCAAAGTTACGGTTATAGGCATTGCCCGGAGTTGAGGTGCCCGTGGCGTCTTTATTGATAAACATAAACCCAATGTTGGAGCGGCCAAAAACGCGTCGCTGCATGGTGAGCACACCATAGTTTTGGGCAGGGGTAAGGGCATCGTTAGATGTGCCGGTTTGTATATCCATCAACCCAACCCGCCAGTCTTTATCCAGTTTGCCGGTAAGCCTGGTGCCAAACCGGATTGGTGCGTTTAATCCTATACGCCGCGAAAAAAACGGCCGGATATCGGCGTAGCCAAAGTTTGCAAACAGGTCGCCGTTCTCTAGAAAAAACTGCCTCTTTTCGGGGAAAAACAGTTCATACCTGTTCAAATTAACCACTTGCTGGTCTACATCAACCTGCGAAAAATCTGGGTTAACGGTAAGGTCGAGGTTAAGCGACGAGGTAAGGCCGATTTTGGCGTCGCCGCCTATTTCTTTTTTCCAATCGGTTTTAGTTCCGGCTATGTAATCTTTTGATATGCCTGTAAGCGCGTAGGGAATAAGCGAGATGTTGGTTCCTGCATCGGGCGGTAATTCGTCCCAAACCAATAACCCGGTATAAGCCAATGATGCGGTGGGGAACTGCCTTGGTACCGGCGCCCAGCTCGATTTTTCGGTACTTATCAAATCGTTCCGGCTAAAGTTAATGCCCCATTGGCCAACGCCCTTTTTATAACGAATGCTTTTAAAGGGGATGGCCGCTTCAAATACCCACTTATCGGGATAGTTTTTTACCACCGAGGTCCATTTGTTATCCCAGCTCAGGTCTACCTTGCCGCCCTCGTACATGGTGCCATCCCATTGGGCGCCTGCAGCATTGGCCCCAAAGCTAAAGCCGTCTGTACGGGTATCAAAGGGATCCAGAAAAAATATGAAATTATCGTTTTTTTGAAAAGCGAAATCGCGTTTCAGCGATTCTACCATATACTGGCCTGGCCCGGCAGTATAGCAAGTGGCTATAATGTACAGGTTATTATTATCAAAGGTCATCCGTACTTCGGTATGCAGCCTGGCCAGGCTGGTATCCATAGGCATTACCATAAAAAAGCTGGCCGCCGAATCGGCTGTATGCCAGGCCTCGTCCATAACCCCGTCAATAGTTATTGGTGCCGATGTTTTGCGGATATGATATTGAAATGCTGAATTCTTTTTTTGTGCCGATGAAGTAAACGGCGCAAAACAAAAAACCAGCAATAACAATATAATTTGAAGGGGCGACAGGCGTTTGGTTGGCTTCAACAGATTTTAATTTTATTTTTCGAAATGCTTAAACACAAATCAGCCTGCATTTTATTGCAGGCTGGTATATTTTTCCGAAAGATAATAATTAAGAGAGAAGAATTAATGTAGAAATAATTTCCTTTTCAATTACCACAAGAGCTTTCTGTCTTGACTCCTGATTCTTAACTCTTGATTCTTTTTTACAAGTTAACTACCATCGCCTTACCGCTGTATTTAACCACTTTGTCGGCTTTGCCTGTTATTTCCACATCCGATCCGTGTGCGCCTTTAACCAGCACAATGTTAAATGTGTGGCTTTTGAGCATGCCCTTAAAGTGGCCTTTGGTATCAGATATGGTTAGTTTACGGGCTTTATCGTTCCAGGTAAAGTTGGTGGTGGCAAAAGCACCTTTTTCGTAATTGTAATTCTCGTTTTCGTCTTCATACAATTTGAATGTACCATCGGCACCAGGATAAATCCTTAGCTCGATGTTATTGGCAGGTTTTTCTGTGGCGTATTCCATGTGTGGGCCCATTGGGATAATAGAACCGGCTTTTACATAAAGCGGCAATATCTCGATAGGGGCTGCAGCACTGATGGTTTGGCCGCCATCAAGTACTTCGCCTGTCCAAAAGTTGTACCATTTGGTTGCAGCGGGCAGGTAAACCTGGCGTGCTTTAGCCTTTTTATCAGCATTTGATGATGTATACAATTGCTCGGTAACCGGGTTAACCATAAAGGCAGGGCCAAACATGTATTGGTCTGGAATGCCATATACTTTTTCATCGTTCCTGAAATCAAATGTCAGGGCACGCATCATGGTATAGTTTTCGGTAGTTACCTTGCCGGCCAGCGAGTAGATGTATGGCAGCAGGCGGTAACGCAGTTTATCAAAGTTTAACAGGATGGCTTTGGTATTGGCATCCCAGTTGTCGCTAAATAATGCACGCTCGCCTTTACCGTGGATGCGGAAGATAGGGGAAAACGCGCCAAACTGAAACCAGCGGGTAAACAGTTCACGCTTCTCTGGCAGCGACCAATCGGCAGCTTTCCAATGGAAGTGGTAACCGCCGATATCTGATGTCCAGTAAGGCAAGCCAGATGCGCAGGCATTGATACCCTGTGGCACCTGGTTTTTGAAATCTTTAAAGGTACACTCAATATCACCCGACCATAATGTAGACGCGTTGCGCTGCTCGCCGGCAAATGACTGCCTTACCAAAAAGAAAGCGCGTTTGTTTGGAATATCCCTGCGCCAGCCTTCGTAAACGCCTTTGGTATGTTGTAACGAGTAGGTGTTAAAATAGTCAATCCCCTTGCCTATGCTGAAATTACTTTGACGGCGGGCATCCTGCAAAGCGCCGTTATCAGGCTCGCACTGGTCAATCCACCAGGCATCAAAACCGTACCGTTTTACCAGGCTATCACGAGCCTGGTCCCAATACAATTCGCGGGCTTTAGGGTTGTGGGCGTCGTAATAGGTATCAAAAGTATGGGTAACCACATTATCCCAGGTAATATCGGTTAAGCCGCCCATTTTTTCAAGGGCATCATAGTTGGGGGTACCTTTGCCAAATACGGGCCATATCGAGATCATGGCATGGATGTTTGCCTTGTGCAGTTCATCAACCATTTGTTTTGGGTGAGGGTAACGCTCGGGCTTCATCACGTGCGAGCCAATTGGCAACGGATCCCAGTAATACCAGTCCTGTACAATTACATCAACCGGGATGTGGTTATTGCGGTAATTGTCTTTCACGGTTATGATCTCTTTCTCGCTCATGTACCTGTCCTGCGATTGGAAAAGCCCGTAAGCCCATTTGCCAAACATTGGCGCACGGCCGGTTGCTATACGATATGAATCGATAATATGATCAAAAGAAGGGCCGTAGAAGAATAAATAATCTACCTGTTTACCACTTTCAGATACATATTTGAATTTGGTATTATCAGCCTCGGCGCCATAAAAATTTGATGCCGAATAGTTGTCCCAAAGTAAGCCATAACCCTTGGTTGAAAGCAAGACAGGGATGGCACCGGTAAGGTATTTGATAAGCAACTCCTGGTTGCGGCCCTTATAGTTGATGGATAAAGAATCCAGTGGATGGCAGCCCAAACCGTAAAGCGCCTCGTTTACCGGCGAGGTAAACTGTGTGCTTACATTATAGGTACTGATACCTGCAATAGTTGCGGGTGTTATCGTTTTATTTTCGTTGTCTTCGGCGGTAATTACGTTGCCTTTTAAGTCGGTATAAGTAATGGCGTTGGTGGCCTTGTTCACTTTTACCTTCATTTTTGCCGTGGTAATTATTACCTCGGTTTTGGTTGATGTTACCTGGTAGGCAGTGGGTGTTTTCCAACTGTTAACCACCACCAGCGATGGCTTGGTTTCAAAGGCATCAAAAATGGTATATTTTACTTCGATGATGTCGGCGCTGCGCACAAGCACCTTCATCAGGCCTTTATCTAACGAAAAGGTAACGCCGTCTGTTCCTTTTTTAAAGGATTTAACAGCAGCATTTGCAGTAATTGTGGCCATAGCGCCTGCCAGCAAAATAAACAACGCAATCGATTGTTTTATTTTTGCATTTAAGGTGGGTAACATTTTAAACATATTGAACAGTAGTAAATTAGTTTATAATAAGTGTAAGAATAACACCTGTTTTGAAAACGTGAATATAGGTACTTTTTTTAATTGGAGAAAAAAAAATTGCAGTAAGGCGAAGACTCACCCGCCGGCCCGCCTTTGGCGGGCGGCACCCTCTATCCGGTTATCGATCAATGTCATTAAGTTTAAGTTAAGGAGTTAAAGTCGATTTAATATCGAACACCGAATGTCCAATATCGAATAATGAAGGAAAAACTCGGCGTTGGACATTCGAAATTCAGTGTTCGATATTATTCGTTTCTAAACTGTTTGAAGTCCTTTGCTGTACGAGTCTCTTCGAACCATTATGCCTGTAGTCTCCAGACTACAGGATTGTGAGAGAAAGTATTAATGTTATGTTGTTTTCATCGCGCTGGGTTGAGCCATTGTAGTTTTGAACTACAGACATAGTGATTCGAAGTCTCGTCGAACAGCGGGGTTTTAAACCAACGCTGTTTAATTTTTGGCTTTAACAGCGTGGCCTGTATCATTTTTATTTGATTAGTCCATCCGTTTTTTGTATATTTGAGTGTATCCCGGCAGGGCGGTTATCATTGGTTGATAACCGCCCTCGTTTGTTAAAAAAACAAAGGTTATGAGACTTTTTTTTGATTTAAGTGTTTGAAAATAAGTAAATTAAAAATTTAACGGGGTGCCAAAAGTGATAGAAGGGTGTCAGGAAAGTAAACTAAAAGTAGTTAAAAGTATACTAAAAGTGTGTCAACTGTATTCGTAGGTATAAGGTTTTATATTTTCTGCAAACACCACGTAGTCATGCACCGTAGGTTTTGAACGTTGGTTGTTTTTATGGGTTCGTAAAGCGTGCCGTTTAGCGCAAAGCCATAGCGCAGCAGGATTTGTTCATCTACCAGGAAACGTTCAGAACCGTCGGGGAGCAGGAAACGGTTGTTGTTATCAACAGGCTTCACCAGGTTTTCAATCCCGATATCTGATGCCAGCCGGGCAAAAAAGTAACCGCCGGGTTTAAGCACCCGCCAAAGCGAGTGTACCATGTTGTCGAAATGTTCAATACTCTTTGCAAAATGTAAAACCGCGCTGCAAATTACCAGGTCGAAAGTGTTATCAGGGTAAGGCAGATCTTCAACTCCGGATACCGCAAAGTTTGACGGGGGATTAGCCGGCGCTAACGTGGCGGATAATTGCTTAACCGCATCAACAGCCGCGGGGCTTTGGTCAACACCATAAACATCAAACCCGTTTTGTAAAAAGTAAACCAGGTTACGGCCGCCGCCGCAACCGGCATCCAATACAGTTTTGCAGCTGTCAAACCGGCCTTTCAATAACTGATCGAACAGGTAAATATCAATATTGCCAAATGTTTGCTGAAGCTGATTTTGCATGGCGAAAATTAAGAATAATATGAAAATTCCTTAACTTTAATTATGGCTACAGATATGTCTATCTTCATGCAATTTATGCGTAGTTTTTTACTGCCATTGCCCGGTGTCACCGAGAAAATGTGCTTTGAAGATCCAGCCTTTTATGTAAATGGTAAAATTTTTACCAGCGTAAAATTGGGGAAAGAGCTTTTGGGTATCCACACTACCGAGCGTGAAAAATGGATGGAGCGCGATCCGCATACATTCTTTATTACTCCGCACTATCTCAATTATAAATACATGCTGGTATGCCTTGAAACAGTATCTCCGGATGACGTAAAAACCTTGTTGATAACTGCCTATCGTGCGCGAGCAACAAAAAAACTGGTAAAGGAATACGAAGCAATGATGGCTGCCGGGTAATTACTCCTTTTCATCCAACTTGTTACCAAAAACAGCGCGCAGATTTAGAGGTAAAACAATTACTTTTGCCTACCTATATAACTATATGATAAAATTGTACCTGAGTTGCTTTCTGACCCTTACTATAGCTATAAATGCCACCGCCCAAAGTAAAAAAAACATACAGAAAGATACCACGCGTCTTAAAACAGTGACCGTACGCGGCTACCTGAGCGAACAGCCGGTGTTGAGTGTACCGGCTTCGGTGAGCGTATTGGGTGCCGTACAACTAAAGCTACAGCCCGATAATTCATTTGTTACGGCGTTAAATACGGTTCCGGGTATCAGGGCCGAGGAGCGTTCGCCGGGGAGTTATCGTTTATCCATCCGCGGCAGTTTGTTACGGTCGCCATTTGGGGTGAGGGATGTAAAAATTTATTTTGATGAGATTCCCTTAACGGATGCCGGGGGTAATACTTACCTGAATGCTATAGATATAGGCAGCATAGGCAGTATCGAAATACTAAAAGGCCCCGATGGCAGTTTGTTTGGCGCCAACTCCGGCGGAGTAGTTTTATTAAGCCCTGTTAACCGTTACAGCGATGACAGTTATTTATCGGCAGGTATCAATACCGGCAGTTATGGCCTGTTTCACGAGAAAGTTGCGCTTCAGCAGCGTTCGGGGGCAAATCTGTTTAATATCAGCCAAAGTTTTCAAACCTATCATGGTTACAGGCAGCATAGCGATATGCACCGCAACTATATTCAACTGGCCGACAAATGGAATTATAGCGGTAAAAATGAGTTAAAGGTGCTGGGGTTATACTCTAACCTGGCTTACCAAACCCCCGGCGGCTTAAACCTGGCGCAGTTTACCGCCAACCCTACACTGGCGCGGCAGCCAACGGCGACTTTGCCAGGCGCAATACAACAGCAAATTGGTATTACTACTAAATTGTATTTAGGCGGGTTGACTAACGAATACCATTTAAGCGACAGGATCAGGAACGTGCTATCTGTTTTTGGCAGCCATGTTGATTTTGCAAACCCATTTATTACCAATTATGAGCAACGTAAGGAAAATACTTATGGATTGCGTACTTATTTTGAACTGGCCGGTAATCACCAGGAAAACCTGGATTGGAAGGCCGACCTGGGGATAGAGTGGCAGCAAACCAATTCGCAGATCAGTAATTATGGCAATAAAAAGGGGGTAAAGGACACTACCCAAACCAGCGATAATATTCACACCAACCAGCATTTTATCTTCGGACGCTATTCGGCAGATCTGTTTAAACGCCTGCACGTGGAAGCTGCGCTGAGCCTGAATTGGTATGACTTTGATTTTAAAAATATATACCCGCTTAACCAAAGCGCGTTTACCAACCGCAATTTTACGCCACAGTTAATGCCAAGGCTGGCCTTAAGCTACCAGCTTACCAATAACTTTATTTGGCGGGCATCAGTAAGCCGCGGCTACTCAACACCAACCACTGCCGAGGTGCGGCCTACTGATAATATTGTAAATACCAGCCTGCATGCCCAAACCGGCTGGAACTACGAAACCGGTTTCCGCCTGCGTAACCAGGACGAAACTTTGCTGCTTGACGCATCGGTATTTTATTACCGCATCAGCAATGCCATTGTACGCCGTTTAAATGCCAACGAAACAGAACACTATATTAATGCCGGCGGCACCAATCAGCCTGGTTTTGAGCTATCGTTCACAGATTGGATTGTCCGCCAGAATAGTACCCATTTTATCCGGGGCCTTCAGTTTAATGAATCATATACTTACAGCGGGTTTACTTTTCGCGATTATACGGTTACCAGCACCAGCTATTCGGGCAACAGGCTAACCGGCGTGCCAAGGCATGTGTTTGTATCCAGCCTGCAACTGAAATTCTCGGCAGATCTTTCGCTGTTTGCACAACATAACTACACTTCAAAAATACCGCTGAATGATGCCAATACAGTATACGCCGGGCATTATAACCTGTTACAGGCCAGGATTAGCTGGCAACCAACAATAGGCCGTAAAACACGGTTAGAGATTTTTGCTGCCGCGGATAACATCCTGAACCAAAAATACAGCCTTGGGAATGATTTAAACGCCGTAGGGAACAGGTACTATAATGCTTCGCCTTTAAGGAATTATAATGTGGGAGTTAATGTGAGGTTGTAAGGGATTGGGAATTTCGGATGTTCAATTTCGGATTTATTTTTTGGACGTCGTCTTGCCCATGACGTATAGGGTTTCCAAGGTGCGCAGGCCCGTCACCCTAAGTAATAGCCCTTTTTGTGATCTCATTACTTCTTCAGAATTTCGCGAAATTTTATCACTCAGGATGACAAAAAGTATTTACGAAACACCTCATCGGGAACTTGTTTCGGCATCCCAAGTGCAGGTTTGCTATATGGAAGTTGGGCAACATGGCGTCTGTCGTCCAGTAAGATCCTGAAGTAATCAGGATGATATTTTATTCAAATTTTCCGGAAAATTTATTTAAATGTGTAACCTATACTAACGCCGCCGGCAGCAATAATGCCTTCATCACAAAATATCGGTACAAAACCTATTCTTAAATTGATGCCCCGTTCCTGGGGCTGGTAACGGTAGCCAATTGTAGCTGTGCCAATAAAGCCTGTAATCCTGTCGAAAATAAATGTTTTGCCATTGCTGTTGCCATGCGAGTTTAAGAAGGTAGTGCCGCCGCCAAGTTCAATAAGGCTGTTGCCTTTCCCTAACAGGTAATTTATTTGTATCGGAACAGAAAAAACATTATTGCCGTCAGTTGCAAAATAACCTGCACCGGCCCTAAAGCCTAGCCCGGTACGCTTGTGGCCAAAGCGCATATCGTAATTTAGTGTTAAAGCAAGGCCAGGCCCGCCAATTTCAAAAAAAGCTGTTTGGGCGCGCTCTCCTTCTGGTTCAGTGCTTGTCGAATCAACTTTCGTGGTATCTATTACCACTGTTTTGTTACCGGTTGGATGTGATCTTTTAACGGTATCCGTCATATTGGGCTCAACAATTTGTGCAGATGCGGTAAGTCCAGACAATAGGAACAGCGTAAGAATAATTCCATTGAGCGTAAAAAATTTCTTCATTATTTAGGTAAGTTGAATTAATATACAATTCATGTTGTATTACGCTAAAGGGAAATAAAAGGTTTCAAAAACGGCGACCCGTGGGTGTAAGCGATGGAGTTGGTTTGATTACCAGTTGAATAAAAACAATGGAAATCAAATATCGGCGGTAAATTGGTTAAAATATACGGCACCCCTTACAAACAAAAAAGGCACCAGATGAGGCGCCTTTTTTGTTTAGTTTAAAACGGGTTTTGTTTCTTCCTTAACGGAAAGGTCAAGCGGTTCGCTCACCTTTTCATCCAGCAAGGCAAGTTTAATTACATCGCGCATGTCGGTTACGTAATGGAAATTCAAATCCTTAATATAGTCCTCTTTAATTTCCAGGATATCTTTCTGGTTTGATTTGCAGAGGATAATCTCTTTGATGTTGGCGCGTTTGGCTGCAAGTATTTTTTCCCTGATACCACCAACAGCCAAAACACGGCCGCGTAAGGTTATCTCTCCTGTCATGGCCAAATTTGGTTTTACTTTGCGCTGCGTAAATGCCGAAACCAGGGCTGTAAGCATAGTAATACCGGCCGATGGGCCATCTTTTGGCGTAGCGCCGGCTGGCACGTGTACATGCACATCCCAAAGGTCAAACAGCTTAGGATTGATGTCAAAATAACCGGCATGCGCCCTTAAATATGCCAGGGCAATAGTTACCGATTCTTTCATCACATCGCCCAGGCTGCCTGTAAGCGTTAAACGGCCTTTGCCGGGACTTAAACTTGCTTCAATGAACAGGATATCGCCGCCTACCGATGTCCAGGCCAGGCCTGTTACAACACCGGCTACATCGTTGCCTTCATAAAGGTCTTTATCAAATATGGGCGCTCCCAATATTTTTTCGATATCTTTTTTATTTACAGCCGGATTGTAGGGCTCTTCCATGGCAATATTTTTGGCAACGCCACGCACAACTGAGCCTATTTTTTTCTCTAAAGAACGAACGCCCGATTCGCGGGTATAATCAACAATGATCTTTTCCAGGATGTCGCTTTTAAGGGCGATATCTTTTAATTTTAAACCATGCGCCTCGCGTTGTTTGGGTACAAGGTGTTGTTTGGCAATTTCTATTTTTTCTTCGATGGTATAGCCGTTCACCTCAATAATCTCCATCCTGTCCAGCAA
Source organism: Mucilaginibacter sp. P2_A5 (assembly GCF_056404995.1). Lineage (NCBI taxonomy): Bacteria > Pseudomonadati > Bacteroidota > Sphingobacteriia > Sphingobacteriales > Sphingobacteriaceae > Mucilaginibacter > Mucilaginibacter sp. P2_A5. Next base: position 71,968 of record NZ_JBFUCY010000033.1, on the reverse strand, counting down.
GGCAGGCTGAATGCTGCTTAACGAGTTTGCTGTCGCGATGAACATTACGTTGGACAGGTCGAAATCCATCTCCACATAATGGTCGTAAAAAGTGCTGTTCTGTTCAGGATCCAGTACTTCCAGCAAGGCCGACGATGGATCGCCACGAAAATCATTCCCTACTTTATCAATCTCATCCAAAATAAATACAGGGTTTGCAGCGCCCGCTTTTTTTACCGATTGGATAATGCGGCCCGGCATTGCGCCAATGTAGGTTTTACGGTGGCCACGAATCTCCGCTTCGTCGCGGATGCCGCCCAAAGCCATGCGTACATATTTGCGGCCCAAAGCCTTGGCGATAGATTTACCCAGCGAGGTTTTACCAACTCCGGGAGGGCCAACCAGGCAAAGGATGGGGGCTTTCATGTCGCGTTTTAACTTAAGCACGGCCAGGTACTCAATAATACGTTGTTTAACCTTATCCAATCCAAAATGGTCTTTATCCAAAACCTTTTGGGCGCGTTTTAAGTCAAAGTTATCTTTGGTAAACTCATTCCAGGGTAAATCAAGCAATAACTCCAGGTAGTTTATCTGTACCGAATAATCTGCCGCGGCAGGGTTGGTGCGGGCAAGTTTTTCCAATTCTTTGGCAAAATGGTCTTTAACCTCTTTGGCCCATTTCTTTTTAACGGCGCGTTGCCGTAAACTGTCTATCTCTAAATCAGGAGAGTTGCCGCCCAGTTCTTCCTGTATAGTTTTAAGCTGCTGATTTAAAAAGTAATCGCGTTGCTGCTTATCCAGGTCCACCCGTACTTTGCTCTGGATCTGGTTTTTTAACTCCAGCATCTGCAAATCAAGCGTAAGGTGCTCCAGTACCAGGTTAATTCTTTCGCGTAAACTGGCAACCTCCAGCAGGCGTTGCTTGGCAGCCATATCGGCATTCATGTTTGATGATATAAAGTTGATCAAAAATGAAGTGCTTTCAATATTGCGGATGGCTATACCTGCTTCGCTGGGGATATTGGGCGATAGCTGGATGATATTCATGGCCATATCCTTTATTGAGGATACCATGGCCTTAAACTCTTTATCCTCTTTTATTTTGGTTTCGTAAAAAGGCTCAACGGTTGCTTTAATATAGGGTTCTGACTGAACCTCATCTTTTAAAACAAAACGTTTTTTTCCCTGTAGGATAACGGTGGTATTACCATCTGGCATTTGCAGCATTTTTATGATGAGCGCAATGGTGCCTACTTTGTTCAACTGGCTAAAATTGGGGTCTTCAATACCCACATCCTGTTGCGCAACTACCCCAATCATCCGGTTGCCTTTATTGGCATCGCGGATAAGTTTGATTGATTTATCCCTGCCAACAGTTATCGGGATAACAACCCCGGGAAACAGCACAGTATTGCGCAGTGGCAGTATAGCCAGTACATCAGGCAGTTGCTCGTTGTTCATTTCCTCCTCGTCTTCGGTAGACATTAAAGGAAAAAACTCTGAGTCTTCGTTTATAACCGGTAAAGCGTTTTTAAAATCGAATGGATCGAAACTCATTAATATATTTTTTGTGTAGAAAATAACGTCATGTTGTCAGCCCATAAAATTGCAGGGCGTGTAATATACAGGTAATTGATGGTTAAAACCTGTGCTGCTTTATGTTTCAAGAGCTGTGCCAAGTTGTGTTAATAAAGAATAACAATTGATTTGGTGCTGTAATGTTTTGATTATATGGTAATTGTAAATTTAACACCTATTTTTCAAATTAACCGGATTTTGTTGTTAAAGATGAAAAAAAGTCATAGTATCGCTTTCCCGATTAACGTACCTGATGGAATTATTTTTAATAAATTTAATTTTGGCATAATAATTCGAAGGAATGTTAGTTAATGATATACAATTTGTTCACCATTAATCCGTTGATGAGGCTTTCAGTCATTTTACCATTCCTGCTACTGTCAACCATTGAAACTACATTGGCGCAAAGCGCTTATGTAAAAATGGGGCAGCAAGCTGTTATGGATGGCGATTTCAGATCCGCAGTAGCCCACCTCGAAAAAGCCTGTATCACCGATTCTACCAATGCCAACGCTTTGTGGATGCTGGGCTATTCTTATTATCATAGCGACAATTACAAAAAATCAATAGCTGCTTACACCCGCGTAATTGCCATAAAACCGGCAGATGCTACGGCTTACTATTACAGGGCCAGGGCAAAAAGCTATTTAGGCAGAGATAACCAAACAAAGGATGCCGATAAAGAACTATATTTATTAGGCGCAATTGTCGACCTTACCAAAGCCATATCTATCAACGACGATCCGAGCGATAGCAAATACTACCAAAACAGGGGGATTGCTTATCGCGAATATGGCATATTCAAGTTGCAAACAAACTCCCGCTTTTATGACAGAAGCCGCGGTATAAATTCATTAAAAGCCTCTGTAGCCGATCTTGAAAAGATATTGAATGCCAACCCGGGCCGTAACGATATCGCAGCGCTTATCGATCAATCAAAAGAAAAGCTGAACCAGGCAAGTTCAACGGCAGCTACAAAACATTAAACCCGATTGTCTTTTTTTACGCGACAATTATAGATATGTTATCATATTTATATTTAAATTTGATTTGAATTTATGGCGAATTATAACGACGGGGATCATAATGTTAAAGTAGGGCTTACTTTGATATTGTGGGAAGAGGATAATGTTTTTTATCAGTATTCTCCACAGTTGGATTTGACGGGATATGGTAAAACTAAAAATGAAGCAGAGCAATCTTTTCAGTACGTTTTACAAGATTTTATAAAATATACACTACACAAAGGAACTATATTTGAAGAGTTGGAAAGGCTTGGCTGGACAACTAATAAAAAGAAAAAACGACTACACGCACCCGGAGAAGAACAACTTTTAGAAGATAATGAAACCTATAAAGAGTTGATCAATATGCCCGGCATTCTTAGGTCTACTACTGACTTTGCCCTTTCTTTATAGAAAATGAGTACTCGTCATTTGCGTAATATTTCGATATCTCAATTTGAATCTTTTTTAGAATTAGCACTTTGTCAGTTTAAGAAGAATGAAAAAGGGCATTGCCAGTATACCCGAGCGGATTTGAACAGGCCTATCGTTTTTCAAAATCACATAGATCCTATTCCCGAATTTATTGTTAAGAATCTTTTAAGATTATTTCCCTACAGTAAGGATGACTTTTTTGATATTTTAGAAGGCTCTAAAATAGTGAACAGAAAAAGCCCCAAAGTATTTGAGTTGATAAATAAGAAGGTTTCCGATTAATTACCATTTGCCTTGTGTAATGACGGATTTCATAGTCGTTTGCAAGCTGAAACCGATTTCAACGTTTCAATACCCCTCTTATCCTATACAAATTCTTCCCCATCAACCTCACCTGCTGCGATTTTTCTATCTGGTAAACTGAATCGGGAAAGTAGCTTAATTTTTCGTGGGTTTCGTAAAGCAGGTTTTTAGTATGGTTAAATATTACAATCCATTTTACGTTATCACCCTCTTTTTTTATCACAACCTCGGTTGTACGTAAATCAGGTGTTTTGGCCTTGTAAATAATCAGCGAATCGGTATTTAAAACGCTATAGCTATTTTTCCAGGCGGGGCGGTTAATATCTGATAGGATGAAAAGGTTAAATTCCTGCCCCCAGTTTGGAATTTGTACAGTTTTGCTTTCTGTAACGCCGTTGTGGGTCACTGTCTTATCAACCCGTGGATTTAGTTTGGTGAGCCTGGCGGTATCGGCTTTAAAATAGCCTGCTATATCAAAATATTTTAAGGTGCCATTTGATTGCGTTTTATCGGGCCTGCAGGCTTGCAAACCCGATAAAAGCAAAAAGCCACCCAATAGGGTGGCAACAGGAGTCAGTTTCAGTTTATACCAATACATTACCGGTCATTTCCGCGGGGATATCAACCCCCAGGATTTTTAAAATTGTTGGGGCTATGTCGCCCAGTTTACCATCGTTTACATGGGTTACATCTTTGTCGATTACAATACAAGGCACCAGGTTGGTGGTGTGGGCTGTGTTTGGCGTACCATCTTCGTTAATCATATAGTCGGCATTACCGTGATCGGCAATAATGATAAAGCTATAGCCATTGGCTAAGCCGGCTTCAACAACCGCTTTTGTACAGGCATCAGCTGTTTCGGCAGCTTTAACAACCGCGCTAAAAACACCGGTATGACCAACCATATCGGTATTGGCAAAGTTCAGGCAAACAAAATCGGGCCAGCCGCTTTCCAGTTCGGGAATGATGGCATCGCGAATGCCAGCCGCACTCATTTCTGGCTGCAGATCATAAGTCGCCACTTTAGGCGAGGGCACCAGCAAGCGTTTTTCGTTATCAAATTCGCGCTCTCTTCCGCCTGAGAAGAAGAAGGTTACGTGCGGATACTTTTCTGTTTCGGCAATACGGATCTGCGTTTTGCCCGCGTTCTGCAAAATTTCGCCTAATGTTTTGGTCAGGTCTTCTTTATTAAAAACCACCTGCACGTTTTTAAATGTTTCATCATATGGCGTCATAGTGATGTAACGGATATTTAACGGGTGCAGGTTATATTCGGGGAACGATTTTTGGGTTAATGCTATGCTGATCTCGCGGCCCCTATCGGTACGGAAGTTAAAGCAGATTACCACATCGCCATCTTTTATAACGGCTAAAGGCTTACCATCGGCATCAACCTTTACAATAGGTTTAATAAACTCATCGGTAACGCCATCTTCGTATGATTTTTTAATCAGGTCGGTTATGTGTTGCGTGGCTTCACCTTCACCATTTACCATCAGGTCATAAGCCAGTTTAACGCGTTCCCAGCGGTTGTCGCGGTCCATGGCATAGTAGCGGCCGATAGCTGTGGCTATCTTTACTGATGTGCCTTCAATATACGCTTCCAGTTCGGTAACAAAACCTAAGCCCGATTTAGGGTCGGTATCGCGTCCGTCTAAAAAAGCATGAATAAACACGTTGTTTACATTTAGCTGTTTTGCTGCATCGCAAAGGCCCTTTACATGCCTAATGTGTGAGTGTACACCACCATCAGATACTAAACCGATGAAGTGAACATCCTTATTGTTTTGTTTGGCATACTCAAATACATCTTTTAAAACCGGAATGGTGGGTAATTCATTATCATCAACGGCCTTATGAATGCGGCCTAATTCCTGGTAAACCACGCGGCCTGCGCCAAGGTTCATGTGCCCAACTTCGGAGTTGCCCATTTGCCCTGCCGGTAAACCTACCGCTGTACCCGATGCTTCCAGTTTAGAATTTGGGTAGGTTTGCAGCATCGAATCAACAAAAGGAGTGTTGGCGGCAAGTATAGCGTTCGATTGGTCGTTACGGCCGTAACCCCAGCCATCAAGGATAATTAATGCAAGTTTTTTTTTATTTTCCACATTGCAAATATAAATGCAACAATGTACTTATGGCTATAAATTTTGAATTTAGATTTCTACCTGCTCACTGCCGATTGTTAGGATAATAATTGGGGGCAAAAACAGTTATAACTAAGCATCGGCCTAAAAAAACATATGTCCTTCTTTTTATCGAGTGTAACCTTAAACCACCTTATAACGTATTTATGATATGAAGTTGCTTTACTTATCGTCGTTTGTGTTTTTGTTGCTGATGCCTGGCATGGTAGTGGCCGATGCTATGGATAATATTGCTAATTTGATAAAGCAGGGCAACAGTAAAGAGGTAGGCAAACTATTTGCCCCCACTATTGAGATGACTATAATGGCCGAAGAGCAATCGTATTCGCAAACCCAGGCCACATCAATGCTCGGCGATTTTTTTGCGAAACATAAACCTCAAACAATAAAGTTACTCCATAAAGTAAACTCCAGCGCCACTATCCAGCTTGGCGTATATATTTTAACTACTGCCGATAAACAGGAATATCGCATCGCTTTTACCCTAAAAGATGTAGGCGGCACCATGCGCATCATCGAATTTGGGATTGAAGACGAAAAAGTAAAGTAGAACTTTTGAATTTGAAGATTTGAGAATTTGAAGATTTGAAAATGGGTATTTTACTAAGCAGTCGACCTTTTTTTGTTACTATCTGCCTTTAAGTTAACACTGATTAGTGTATCGGAGGTTTTTATTATTTAATTTACTTTTTTCATTTTCAAATTCTCAAATCTTCAAATTCTCAAATTAAAAAAAACGTTACTTTTGGGGCTTAAAAAATTAATTATCTTGGATAAAGAACTTGTTGACCAGTTTATAATTAATGCTTTACAAGAGGACGTTGGCGATGGTGATCATACTTCGCTGTCAACCATTCCCGCCGATACCGTAGGCAAAGCACAGCTTTTGGTAAAAGATGAAGGCATTTTAGCCGGTGTTGAATTGGCTATTGAGATATTTAAAGTAGTTGACCCCAATCTTAAAGTTACCATTTTTTTGCAGGATGGGGCTGCTGTAAAGTACAAAGATGTAGCGTTTGAAGTAGAAGGCAGCGCCCGCAGTATACTGCTTGCCGAGCGTTTGGTACTGAATTGTATGCAGCGAATGTCGGGAATTGCTACAAAAACCCACGAGATAGTTGATTTGTTGAAGGGTACCAATACAAAAGTTTTGGATACCCGTAAAACAACGCCGGGTTTACGCTACCTTGAAAAATGGGCGGTAAAAATAGGGGGCGGAGTGAACCACCGTTTTGGTTTGTATGATATGATATTGATTAAAGATAATCATGTTGATTATGCGGGCGGTATAAGGCAGGCCATCGAGAGTGCAAATCAATACCTTACAGATCATCATAAAAAGCTTGCTATTGAAATAGAGGTACGCAACCTGGAAGAATTGGAACAGGTATTGCAAACCGGCAACATAAACCGTATCTTGTTAGACAACTTTAGCTTTGCCGAATTGCGGCAGGCGGTTAATATCATCAATGGCAGGTTTATAACCGAAGCATCTGGTGGTATAACAATTGATACTATAAGAGAATATGCGGATTGTGGGGTTGATTATATATCTGTTGGCGCGCTCACGCACTCGGTAAAAAGCCTCGACCTTAGTTTAAAGGCTGTAAAGTAAATTTATGGTGTATCCTTGTTTTAACATTTAAGTTAAGGCCTGGCTATCAGAATCTGGCTATAAAGCACTGCGTTTAAATTATGATTAGAGTTTTAGTACGGTATCAATTTTGTAATATTGCAGGGAAATGATCAACGTATACTCAGTTTCGGCGCTCATCCTTGCCTATCTCTGCGGGTCTATCCCAACGGCTGTTTGGATTGGTCTGGCGTTTTATGATATCGATGTAAGGGAGTATGGCAGCGGTAATGCCGGCGCAACCAACACCTTCAGGGTATTGGGTAAGCAGGCCGGTATTCCTGTAATGTTGCTTGATATTTTAAAGGGGTGGACAGCTACCAACCTTGCTTTCTTTATCGGGGTTTCTACCACCGGGGCCTACAATTCTGCAAGCTATATGAATTATGCGCTGGCTTTAGGTGTAGCTGCGGTTATGGGCCATTTGTTCCCGATATTTGCCGGTTTTAGGGGCGGCAAAGGAGTTGCCACTTTATTTGGAATGATTTTGGCTATTCATCTGCATGCCGCTTTACTTTGTGTATTGGTATTTGTGGTGGTATTGCTATTAACAAAATATGTGTCGCTTAGCTCAATTGCAGCAGCCTTTACATATCCAATAGGGGTCTCGTTTGTTTTCCCTACGTCGATAAGGTCTGTTGTAATTTATGGGATGTGTATTTGCTTGCTAATATTGGTAACCCATCAAAAAAATATCGAACGCTTATTAAAGGGCACCGAATCGAAAGTGAATTTTTTAAAGAAAAAAACTGCCTGATCATTATGAAAAAGTTTCTGCCTGCATTTTTAGCAATAACTATGGTTATTGCCCTGTTCTCCTGTTCAACAGTGCCACTTACCGGCCGCAAACAATTAAGCCTGGTTGGCGACGCCGAAGTAAATCAATCTGCCGCTGCCAGTTATAGCCAGTTATTATCAGACCCTAAAACAAAAGTAATTAACAGCGGTACCGACGCCCAGCGTGTAAAACGCATAGGCAACAACCTGGCTGTAGCCATTGAAAGTTACTTGAAAAGCAGTGGTTATGGCGATCAATACAGTTTTAAGTGGGAGTTTAACCTTATTCAAAGCCCCGAGGTAAATGCCTGGTGTATGCCTGGCGGCAAAGTGGCTGTTTATAGTGGCTTATTGCCGGTGGCCAACACCGATGCCTACCTGGCGGTTGTAATGGGCCATGAAATTGGTCACGCTATTGCGCGGCACTCTGCCGAGCGGATCTCGCAGCAAACGTTGGCCCAATTTGGAGGCTCGCTTGCGGGCGTAGCTGTTTCAAAACAATCGCAGGTAATGCAAGGCCTTTTTAGCCAGGCGTATGGCGTGGGCACCCAGGTTGTGTTGTTAAAATACTCGCGCGACCAGGAATCAGAGGCCGACCGTTTGGGTTTAACTTTTATGGCGATGGCCGGGTACGATCCGCATAACGCTGTTGCATTTTGGCAACGTATGGCTGCCCAAAATAAAGGAGGTTCGCCCCCTGAATTATTAAGTACACACCCCTCCGATGCTACCCGGATAGCCAATATTCAAAACCTGATACCCGAGGCTATGAAGTATTATAAAAAATAGTGAGTGGTGAGTGGTGAATGGTTCGTCAGGTTGATATACATTCACTATTCATCATTCACAACTCACCGCTCACCATTCACAACTCACCAAAATGCCTAAACCTCAATTCTTAAAAGCGCAATGGAAAAACCTTGTAATGATAAATTACGAGGTGGATCCCGATATTCTCGACCCTTATTTACCACCCGGCACCGAACTTGACTTATGGCAGGGTAAGGCTTTGGTAAGTATGGTAGGTTTTATGTTTTTAGATACAGAGGTGCTTGGCGTTAAATGGCCATGGCATGTGAATTTTGAAGAAGTGAACCTTCGTTTTTACGTAAAGCATTTTAACGGAACGGAGTGGAAGCGTGGAGCCGTTTTTGTAAGTGAAATAGTACCTAAGCCAGTAATAGCAGTTATTGCCAATAATTTATACAAAGAGCACTATAGTGCAATGCCCATGCGCCACAGTATAATTACAGTTGGAGATCACACCCAATTTTTATACGAATGGAAATTTAAGGGCAAATGGAATAGGCTTGGCGCAACCGCCAGTAATCAATTGCAAGATATAATACCCGGCAGCGGCGAGGAATTTATTTTCGAACATTATTGGGGATACAACAAACTTTCGGCCACAAGCACCATGGAATACCAGGTGGAGCATGTATCATGGCAAACGGGTAAGGTTAAAGATTATGTTTTTGATGCTGACGTAGCTGGTTTATATGGTGAGGTATTTAAACCTTACTTAGAAAAACAACCGGTTTCGGCTTTTTTTGCCGTTGGATCGGATATTAAGGTGAGGATGGGGGATAAGATTGTGGTGAAATAGTAATTGGGCAGAGTACCAGTTACCGAAGTCATATTATTTCTGCTGATCTTATTTACGATCTCTTTCAATATCCGATAGCATTTTTATCGCTGTTTCCTTGGACAGAATACCAATAAAATCTGATGGCTTACGATTACTTGTCGGTTTACCATTACTTTCTAATCCTTTTAAATTCCTATACGCAGAAATAATTTTATTCCACTCGTCGATAGGAATAACTACTGCCGTTCGATTGCCCAAATTATCACAAATATACTTTAGACTCATTGACCAAAAATACCAATACAAATCGGGTAAACAATAATGATGTTTCTAAAATGGGCTGGCTTTGTGGTGTTCCTCTGGAACACAAAATTACAGCTTGTGTTTGCTACAAAGCTTTAGCCTCTCTGAGGCTGCAAACGCGAAAAATTAGATAGGCGGCTGCACGTTGATAGGTTGTTCCAGAGGAACAAAAGCTTTTGGTAGAAAAACCCCAACCTGTTTTCCTGCTCCAGAGGAGCAGGACGTTAATATACGGAGGCTATCCTCCCAAAACCTCCAGCACCGCCTTCGCCTTCAATAAACATTCCTCATATTCCTTTTCTGCATCAGCATGATAAGTAATAGCGCTACCAGCATGGAACGATAAATATCCGTTATTGGCATTGTACAGCAATGTCCGGATCACCACATTAAAATCGAAATCATCATTGGGGCTAAAATAGCCAATGGCCCCTGAATAAATCCCACGTTTGCTGCGTTCATATTGCTCCATCAGTTGCATGGCGTTAATTTTGGGCGCTCCCGTCATACTCCCCATTGGGAAAGTGTTTTTGACGGCCTGTATGGCGGATACCTCATCCTTCAGTTCACATACTACTGTCGAAATCATTTGATGCACATGGCGGAAACTGTGAATACCAAAAAGCTCTTCTGTTTTTACTGTGCCTTGTTTGGCCGATTTGGTGAGGTCATTACGCACCAGATCTACTATCATTACGTTTTCCTGTAGTTCTTTAGGGTGGTTGCGTAATTCTTGTTTAACCAATTCGTCGGCCTGTAAATCTGTTTCTCTTTTGGCCGTGCCTTTTATGGGTTGCGATATGATTTTGCTGCCCCGTTTAGCCAAAAAACGTTCGGGCGAAGCCCCTAATATGTAATTATCCTGCCACTTAAAAAAAGTTGAGAATGGATTGGGGGAGATGTTGTTCAATTGTAAAAACACCGAAAGCGGACTGATACGTACGTCATCAGCGTAAAATTCCTGGCAAAAATTGGTTACGTAGATATCGCCCCGTGTAATATGTTTCTGGATGGCAGTTACGGCATCAATATATTCCTGTTTGCTAAACCTGCTTTTTAGATTTATTGGCGGTTGGGCAAAGGCTTCAATCAGCACTTGCTCATTTATGGTATTTAAAGCCCATTGCGGCTCATCGCTAATGATCTCGGCCTTATCATCTTTAATAATTATAAGATGCTCCGGCGCAAAAAAATACAGATCAGGAAATTGGAGGTTATCCGGATTTTGGGATGATAGGTTTTCCATCTCATTTTTTAAGTCGTAGCCCCAAAAACCGCAAAGCCAGTCTTTATTCTTTTTGCGGAAAGCTTCCAGTTTATCAAATGCATTGCCTGTGCCCGCTGTTATTGCTGTTTTGGCGCCAATGGCAATCAGTGTATCAAACTTGCTGTATGGGTCATCAAAACCATTCGAGTCGAGGTAACATGCCGAATTATATGAGGATGCCCATTGGAGAGCTTTAAACTTGAAATTTTGCAGATCATCTACCTGTACTATCACCCTGCAAAAATAACCAAGTAAATGAAAAAAGGCCGGATGGCCGGCCTTTTTATACTTTGGTTTCGAATTTGTGTTTTCACAAATTCAGAATGTATGTTAGTGCAATACTAAAGTTTGCTTCCTGTCTGGCCCTACAGATAAATATTTTACCGGTACACCCAACTCTGCTTCCAGGTAATCAATGTATGATTGCAGTTTGGCAGGTATTTCATTCAATTCGGTGATCCCAGTTAAATCTTCGTTCCAGCCATCAATTTCTTTTAATACAGGCTCGGGGCTTACCGAGCAAATATCATACGGCATATAATCAATGGTTTCGCCTAAATAATTGTAGTGGGTACAAGCATAAATTTTATCAAAACCACTTAATACATCAGCTTTGGTCATTACCAGTTGGGTAACGCCGTTAAGCATTATGGCGTATTTTAAAGCCGGCAGATCAATCCAGCCGGTACGACGGGGCCTGCCTGTTGTAGCGCCAAATTCGTGGCCTATACGACGTAATTCTTCGCCTGTTTCGTCTTCCAGTTCGGTAGGGAAGGGGCCGCCGCCAACACGGGTGCAATAAGCTTTAAAAATACCTATCACATCGCCAATTTGTTGTGGGGCTATTCCTAAACCGGTGCATGCACCAGCAGCTGTGGTATTTGATGAGGTAACAAACGGATAGCTTCCAAAATCAATATCCAGCATGGCTCCCTGTGCGCCTTCGGCCAAAACTTTTTTGCCTTTTTTAATATAGTCGTTTACCAGGTGCTCCGAATCAACCAACGGGAATTGCTTGATAAACTCAATGGCTTCAAAAAACAATTGCTCGCGTTCAGAAAAATCGGCCACCTCGCCATACATGGCAGTAAGCATTGCGGTATGTTTGTCAACCAGCTTCTGGTAGCGCTCTTTAAAATCGGGTAAAGTTATGTCGCCTATACGCAACCCGTTCCTGCCGGTTTTATCCATATAGGTAGGGCCGATACCTTTTAAGGTTGAACCGATTTTACCTTCGCCCATTTTCTTTTCAGATGCGGCATCCAGTAACTGGTGGGTAGGTAGTATCAGGTGTGCTTTTTTGGCAATCAGCAGGTTCTTTTTTGCCAACAGGTCGTGCCCTGCATCTTTCAGTTTATCTATTTCCTTTTTAAGGGTGATAGGGTCAATCACCACGCCATTACCAATAAGGTTCATGGTGTTTTCAAAAAATATACCTGAAGGAATGGTATTCAATACGAATTTTTTACCGTCAAACTCCAAAGTATGCCCGGCATTAGGGCCGCCCTGGAAACGTGCAATCAGGTCATAACCTGCGCTAAGCACATCAACAATTTTTCCTTTACCTTCATCGCCCCATTGGAGGCCTAATAATACGTCAACAGCCATTAATTTATCGTTTGAATATATCTATTAAATTTTTGTATGATATCTTTTTTGACTTTATCCCACTTTAATTTTTTAAAACTATAAGGATCTGAATCCAAATCTGCTTCAACAAAATAAGTGATAGATTTAATAATCATTATCGTTGAATTATTTGGATACCTGGCTTGATAAAATGAAAACATTTGATCAAACGAAAAATGTTCCAATAATTCGTGTAAATCCCAAAAGTCCTTTTTTGCCCCTCGTCCTGCTATTGCGTTTAATTTCAGGGCAATAATTTCTTCCACGGAGGCAAACCTAATACCCTCTATAGTATTACTGGCAAAAGTGAACTTTTCAAACGTATGTACAAAATCTACTTTTACGTTATTTATATAAGTGAACAACAAACGGGGGCTGGTTCTTTCTTTTGAGAAAAATTGAAAATTGCCGGATAGCTTAAAGTTAATTAAATCGCTATCAAAGGGTTCGTCGGTAAAAAGATCAAGATCGATAGATGCCCGATGACCTAAAAGTAAAGATAGTGCTGTACCCCCAACCAGTCTGAATTGCTCCAGTTCTGGCAGAGTCATTAATTCTGTCAGTAAACCCAAAGTTGCGGGTTCAACTGTTTCTTTATATAACATTTAAAGTCCTTAGGTTCAAGATCGAAAACGGCACAGCAAAAATAAATTTCTTTGTCGCCAATCCACTTAGCATTTACAATTTCTTTTTTGATTTTATCATCACCATAAAATTTCTTTAGAGCGATGAAATCCTCAAAAGATCCGCGGTCAACCACCTTTTCAATAACAAAACGCGCATTCTTTTCATAGTCGATACTATCCATATCAACATCCCAAAATGCCTGTTTGCTTAAAATAGGTTTGTCCATGGCTTATACTCTTCTGTCACAATTGCCTTCACGTAGTTTAGCACAGTTACCGTAAAGGTTTAACGAGTGGTGTTTAATTTCGAATTTTAAAATGTCGCCCATCATACTCTGGATCTGCTGAATCCGCGGGTCGCAAAACTCAACTACTTTGCCGCAGTCGATGCAAATGATGTGGTCATGCTGTTTGTAACCGTATGATTTTTCAAACTGGGCCATGTTTTTGCCAAACTGGTGTTTGGTAACCAGGTCGCACGATACCAGTAATTCAAGCGTATTATACACCGTAGCGCGGCTAACACGGTATTTTTTATTTTTCATGTGGATATAAAGAGATTCCACATCAAAGTGATCCGAGCGCGAGTAAATTTCTTCGAGTATTGCAAAACGCTCCGGCGTTTTGCGCAGGTTTTTATTTTCAAGGTAAGCCTCAAAAATTTTTTTAACCAATGCTATAGTATCCGGTTGGGGCATAATAGTCTGTTAAGCAGGCAAAGTTATTAATAATTTGGTTAAGATAGAGTCAAGAGTCAAGAATCAAGAATTAAGACTTTTTTGGTAAATGTATTTTTTCCCGTCTTGATTCTTGACTCTTAATTCTTGCTTCTTCTTCACGAATTCTTGCTTCTTTTTCAAGATGCTTTTTCAATCACCGAATCAAACCTGTTTACACCGGTAACGCCTTTAATCAGTTTTATTTTTTTGATCAGGTTTTCCAGGTGGTCGGTGTCATTTACGTAAACCATTATGGAGCCTTCAAAAATGCCGTTGTCGCTATCTACAGTGATAGAACGGATATTTACCTTAAAATCGGTTGATATCACAGTGGTAAGCTTATTAATCAACCCTACTTCGTCGATACCGGTTATTCTTAAGCCTGTTAAAAATGCAAGCTCCTGCTGGTTGGTCCAGCGGGCCTTCACAATCCGGTAGCCGTAGTTGGCCATTAGTTTGGCCGCATTAGGGCAGTTGGTGCGGTGTATTTTAATGCCATCGCTCACGGTAACAAAACCAAACACATCATCGCCGGGGATAGGGTTACAGCAATTGGCCAGTTTGTAGTCAATTTTCTGCATATCCTCACCAATCAGCAGCATGTCGCTGTCTTTCGATTTCAGGTTGCGAATAAGGTTTTGTACCTGCTCCTGCTCAATTTTATCCTGGGGCTTGTTCTCCACATTTTTTTCAAAAGCCTGGTATTCTTTCAGGTCCTTCATGTCTATAACACCTTTGGCAATGTTATAAAACAGGTCCTGGGTTGATTGCAGCTTGAAAAAGTAGCTCAGCTTGTGCAGGTTTTCGGAGTTGTAGGTAATTTTAAGCGATTTCATTTTTCGCTCCAGTATCTCTTTACCATCCTCGGCAACCTTGCGTTTTTCTTCTTTTAAGGCCGATTTTATTTTGGCCTTGGCCTTTGCGGTAACCACAAAGTTCAGCCAATCCTCTTTAGGCGTTTGCTTGCCCGAAGTAATGATCTCCACCTGATCGCCGTTTTGTAGTTTGTAGCTTAAGGGCACCAATTTATGGTTCACTTTGGCGCCTATACAACTGGCGCCTACGTCGGTATGTATCTCAAATGCAAAATCAAGTGCGGTGGCGTTAAGCGGCAGCTGGATAAGTGCACCCTTTGGGGTAAAAATGAAAATTTCATCGCTGAACAAATTCATCTTGAAATCGTCGATAAAATCCAGGGCATTGGTATCGGGATTTTTAAGCATATCCCTCACCTTTTGCACCCATTGGTCGAGCCCGCTATCGGTTGATGATTCTTTGTATTTCCAATGTGCGGCAAAACCCTTCTCGGCAATCTCATTCATGCGCTTGGTACGTATCTGTACTTCCACCCATTGCCCACGCGGGCCCATAACTGTGGTGTGTAATGATTCATAACCGTTTGCTTTAGGCGACGAGATCCAGTCGCGCAACCTATCGGGGTTAGGGCGGTATTGGTCGGTAACTATACTGTAGGCCTTCCAGCAATCAGCTTTTTCCTGGTCGGGGGCACTATCTAAAATTATCCGGATCGCAAAAAGATCATACACCTCCTCAAAGGGGATAGACTTTTTCTTCATCTTATTCCAGATGGAGTGGATGGATTTTGGCCGGCCAAAAACATCAGCGTGAATTTCCTGGGCCTGCAGGGCTTTATTAACCGGCTCAATAAAATCGCGGATGAAGCGTTCGCGCTCCGCTTTTTTCTCGTTCAGTTTCTTTTTGATGAACTGGTAAGTTTCGCGCTCCATGTATTTCATGGATAGGTCTTCCAGTTCAGATTTTATGGCATATAAACCCAGCCTGTGGGCCAGGGGGGCATACAGGTATACGGTTTCTGATGATAGCTTAAGCTGCTTATCGCGCGGCATAAACTCCATGGTGCGCATGTTATGCAGCCTATCTGCCAGTTTAATGAGTATTACCCGTACATCGTCGGCCAGGGTAAGCAGCATTTTACGGAAGTTTTCGGCCTGTAACGAGCTGTTGGTATCAAATACGCCCGATATTTTGGTTAAGCCGTCAATAATTTTGGCTACCTTTTTACCAAACTCCATTTCAATTTCGTCAAGCGTCATGTTGGTATCTTCAACCACATCATGCAACAGGGCGCACACTATTGATGTAGTGCCCAGGCCAATCTCTTCGGCGGCTATCTGGGCAACGGCAATAGGGTGGTATATGTAGGGTTCGCCGCTTTTACGGCGCATGTCTTTATGGCTTTCAAGGGCCATATCAAACGCCTTGCGTATCATCCGTTTATCACCCTTTTGCAGGGTAGATTTACAGGCGCGCAGCAAAGCACGATATCTTTTTAGTATCTCATTCTTCTCGGCTTCCAGATCAATCTCTATCTCTTTCATATATGATATAGGTGGTATAAATAAGATAAACTTGTAATTGAAAATTATTATTACAGATTATATTAAAATACCACAAAAATTTCCTTTAATTTTGTTTTAAGTAAAAATATGAAATTTATTGGTTTTCTGTTGATGTTTTGTTGCTTAGTGGGCCAGGTAAGGGCCCAAACAGATAAACCTGCACCTATGGTACTGGGCAAAAATGATACCATAAGGGTGGCTGTTACCGATGTTGACGGAGAACTGATACCCTGGGTAGTTTGCCCGCCAATAAGAATTGTTGATACCCGCATATTTGCCAGCGATGCCGATAGGGATAATTACCGCCGTTTACGATATAATGTGATGAAGGTGTTGCCTTACGCGCGTTTTGCAGGCCAGCGGTACGCAAAATTACAGCGCGACCTGGCCTTAACCGGTGATAAAAAGAAGCAGAAAGAATTAATAGGTAATTGCGAAACCGAAATTAAAACATTGTTCAATAAGGAAATTAAAAATCTGACAATTAGTCAGGGTGAAGTTCTGATCAAGTTGATTGACCGCGAAACCGGGCAAACAAGTTATACTATGGTTAAAGAACTTAAAGGTGGTTTTAAAGCATTTATGTTCCAGTCTGTAGCCAGTATATTTGGCCACAACCTTAAAGAAACTTACGACCCTGAAGAGCAGAGAGATATCGAGGCCATACTTACCCAGGCCGGATATAATTCCACTAACTACTGATAATGGATAACACAAGCGTCTACAGGTTTAACGTTCAAAAGTTAAACGGGGATGATATCAGCCTGTCGGCTTATAAAAATAAAGTACTCTTAATTGTTAATACCGCCTCCCAATGCGGCTTTACACCACAACTTAAAGACCTGGTCGAATTAAAAAACCAGTTTAAGGATGCTGATTTCGAGATACTCGCCTTCCCCTCAAATGATTTTGGCGGGCAGGAGCCATTGGAAGGCGCTGCTATAGCTGCCTTTTGCGAAAACGTTGGCACCAACTATCCTATATTTGATAAAATCAGGGTCCGGGGGCCTTTTGCACATCCTTTGTACCAGTTTTTTGCTGATAAGAAAGCAAATGGCAAGCTTAAGTCGGTACCAAGATGGAACTTTCATAAATTTTTGATTGACAGGGAAGGACACGTTACCGACTTTTATTTCCCCTTTACCAAGCCTACATCTTCAAAAATCAGGAAAAAAATTGAGCGCCTTTTAGCGGCGGCCCATTAACACCATACAATAATGAAATTAGATATTTTAGTTTTATCGGTACATCCCGACGATGCTGAACTTGGATGCTCGGGCACTATTTTAAAACATATTGCCCTGGGCTACAAAGTTGGCATTGTTGATCTTACCCGTGGCGAATTAGGTACCCGTGGCTCGGCCGAGATCCGCGAACAGGAAGCTGCCGCTGCCGCCGGAATATTGGGCATTGCAGTAAGGGATAACCTGGCTATTCCGGATGGCTTTTTTGAAAACACGCGCGAATATCAACTCCAAGTGATTGCGGCTATTCGTAAGTATCAACCTGAAATTGTAATAACCAATGCTTACTATGACAGGCATCCCGATCATGGCCGCGCTAATGAATTGGTAGAGGCATCGGCATTTTTATCGGGCTTACGTAAAATAGAAACTTTTGAAAATGGAGAGCCGCAACAAGAATGGCGGCCAAACATGGTATTGCACTTTATACAGGATAACTATATAAAGCCCGATATTTTAATCGACATCACCGAATACTGGGACAAAAAGGTGGAGAGTATTTATGCTTATGGTTCGCAGTTTTACAACCCCGAATGGGAAAATGAGCCCCAAACCTATATATCAACTCCTGAATTTATAAACGTAGTTGCCGCCCGTGCCAGCGAATTTGGTAAAAGTATTGGTGCTAAATATGCAGAAGGTTACACCAGCAGGAAAATTTTAGGGGTAGATAATTTATTTGCTTTAAAATAATATATTATTTAACTAAAAATAAAATAAGCCAATGTCTTTTTAAGATATTGGCTTATTTTATAATATTGGTTAAATATTTAAGCTTTGATATATTCAAAGCGATTATTTTCATTGCTTCTTTCTCGCCTCAGTTTATTTTCGTTTGCCAGTTTTAAAAGGATGCCGGATAACTCCGAAGTTTTAAAATCTGAATCAAACTGCTCTTTACAATAGTTGGCTATTGATGAGATAGAACGTTGGGTATCAAAAAAGTCGGTGCTTAATAATTGGTTTAATATTTTTGTTGCACCTGGCTTTTTACGACCCGAAATAGCAAAATTTTCATCGTCTGGGCGCATTTTACGCCCTTTTTTGCTAAAAAATTCAGATCCATCGGCATCCGCCTTTTCCGACTCAATCATTACATCCAGTAGTCTGTCGATAATTCTTACCTGCACAGCTTCCGACTGAAATGAGTTTACAACTTCTGCTACCTCAACAAGTTGTTTTTTTAATTTCTCTATATGTTTGCTCATGATGAACTAGATTTGATTCTAACAGGAATTGTCAAATCTAACGGGAATAATAATTAAAAATATAGTGTATTTTGGTAAAAAAGTTGTTTATGTTAATATTTAGCTCCTTTTTGCCATCAACAATTGGCAAAACATATATTAAATATTAAGCATTCATTGCAGGCAAAACATTCTTTAATTTATAATACCGCCTATTATAAGGTTTTGGCTATTTTTTCCAGCATTTCAAGCCCGGTATCTATATGGCTTTTTTCGATAATAAGGGCCGGCCTGAAGCGGATACTCTTATCGCCGCAGCCTAAATACATCATATTATTATCTAATCCTTTATTGATAAACGTATCGCGTTTGTTTTTATCGGGGAAGTCAAAGGCTGTAAGCAGGCCCTTACCACGCACGTTACTGATAATGGGAACCCTCGCCGAAATTTCACTGAGTTGATTTTGCAGGTAGTCGCCCATTTCGGCGGCATTTTGGCAAAGGTTATCCTCCTCAATCACTTCCATTATTTTTGATGACCTTACCATATCAACCAAACTGCCGCCCCAGGTAGAGTTAATACGCGATGAAACATGGAATACATTATTCTCAATCTCGTCAACCCGGTTGCTGCATAATATGCCGCAAACCTGCATTTTTTTTCCAAAAGCTAAAATATCCGGGCGGGCTTTTGGGCCAAAATGCTCATGGCACCAAAATTTGCCGGTAAGGCCAACGCCTGTTTGTACTTCATCATAAATCAGCATAGCCTCATATTCATCGGCAAGCTCGCGCAACTTTTCTAAAAACTCCTTACGTACGTGGTTATCCCCGCCTTCTGATTGTACCGGTTCGATAATAATAGCGCAAACATCATCCTTGTTGTCCTCAAAAGCTTTCCTGATCTGGGCCACCGATAATTGCTCGCGTTGAAGCAGGTCTTCGTGATTGGCGTCGCTGTATGGGAAATTCATATACGGTACCGATACCCTTGGCCAATCAAACTTGGCAAACCATTTGGTTTTATTGGGCAAGGTATTGGTAAGGCTCAGGGTATAGCCAGACCGACCGTGAAAAGCGTGCTCAAAATGAATTACTTTAAACCCACGTTCTTTGGTATAGCCCCGGGCAAAATTCTTTTGTACTTTCCAATCCATGGCAACTTTTAACGCGTTTTCGATGGCCAATGAACCGCCGGCTATAAAAAAAGCGTGTGGGAGATAATCGGGAATTCCAACCCTTGAAAATGTTTCTACAAACTGCGCATACTGGGTAGTATATATATCGGAGTTGGACGGGTTAGTTAAGGCCGCCAACATCAGGTTTTTTTTAAACTCTTCGTCGTTCACCATTTTGGGGTGATTGTAGCCTAATGGAACCGAAGCAAAGCAGGTAAAAAAATCAAGGAGTGTCCTGTCGTTTTTTGAATCGTAAATATATACGCCCTTACTTTTTTCCATGTCAAAAGTGAGGTCGAAGCCATCGGCAAGTACGTGCTTCTGTAATGAAGCCTGAACGTTTTGGGGTGAAACAAGTAGGTTGTACATATCAATTTTGGTTTATACAAATCTACTAAAAACCCCTCAAAAACAAAATTTAGGCGGTTTTTGAACCGATTGAATAAAAAGTATGTTTAAATTGTTTAAAGTTACTTTTTGTACCAAAGCCCAAAATAGTATAGCGGCGCAAAGTGCTTTTTTTTGATTTTAAATTGTTTAATCTAATTTTAATCTGCCTGAAATGGCGTAAGCCGATGCAATGTATTTAAGTTTTTAATTTAAGATATGATCCGCTTGAATATTTACAGCCAAAGCGTGAATAACTGATTGAACGGAGAAAATCCTGTCAATCCTGTAAAATCCTTAAATCGTGTCAAAACAAAGAAAGCCCCGGGTTATCCGGGGCTTTCGCAAATAATGTTTAATCTAAAAATTATTTTTGTTTGAACTGAACACGACGGTTTAGTACACGTCCTTCTTCTGTTGAGTTATCAGCAATCGGCATGGTTTCGCCATAGCCTTTAATTTTTACTTTCTTGGCATCAACACCAGAGTTAACCAGGTAAGTTTTTACCGAGTTAGCGCGATCTTTTGATAACGAGATGTTATGAGCGGCAGTACCTTCAGATGAAGCGAAGCCATCAACTTCTACCTTTTTACCGGTAGAACGCAGATCGGCAGATGTTGCATCTAACACAGGGTAAGATGAAGTGCGCAATACCGAACTGTCAAATTCAAACTGGATGTTTGAGTAAGGGGTGGCAGGCGCCTGAGTTGCTAATGCAGATGAATCTGGTTTAGGGAATACGATAACGCAACCAGAACCGTCAACTACGCTGCCTGCTGCAGTACCCGGGCATTTGTCAAACTGATCGGCAACACCATCGCCGTCCGAATCTTTCTTCAGGTCGGTAACCGCGGTTTCAACGTTGGTTACACGGCCTTTTAAAGCTTCAACTTCCTGGCGTAAGGCTGCATCGTACAATTCATCATACATTTGAGCAACCGGGTTAACCCAGGTTAGGTTCTGTTTTGATTTCGGACCAAAAGTATACTCTAAACCACCATAGGTATAAGAGTAATGGCTAAAGGTTGGATAAGTGCTTTTTCCGGCGAAATTGTAACCTTGTACAAAGCTAACAGTGTAGCCTAAATTAAGGGCTAATGCGTCATTAAGTTTGAATTTGACACCCAAACCTACCGGGGCATATAATTCTTTTACGGTATGGTCGCTGCCATAAGGATCGTTTACTGTCGCACCTGCATCTGTAACGTACATTTTAGGTTTGTACATATTTAAACCTAAACCTGCAGACCCATAAAAGTTAACACTGTTTTTACGGTGTAAAAAGCTAACACTTGCAATGTTGAATACACCGCTTAATGAAACCGCGTTGAAGTTGGTTTTGTACTCGGTAATACCAAACTTCGGCTTACCGGCTTCATCAATGCCATGTACCTTGCCGCCTAAATAATCCAACTGCAAGCTAAAAGTGTGTGATAGTTGCTGCCTTAGATACAATCCGTAACCCAAATCAACTTTAAACTTGTTTGTGGTGTTAATTGTAAACGGAACAAGCCCATCAGTTATACCGGCGCTTGCACCAATACTAAACGTGTTGTACTGGCCAATACCACCAAATACCTTGGCAGTAGAGGTGTCAGTCGCGGTAGCTGTTGTAGCAGTAGTTGTTGTTTTGGTGGAGTCGGTTTGGGCATTAGCCATACCTACTACCATCAAAGAAGCAAACGACAATGCGACTGATTTCTTTAATGTAGAATAGTTCATAGTTTTAATTTATTAATAAAACTCATTAAGAATTTTAATGATTAATGCTAAAAACTCAGTTTTTTGAAAAAAGTTTTCTGTATTAGAAATATTTTATCCAAAATATTAATTATTAAGGAGATATAATTTTCAGTAGAGGACTTTTAATGGCTTAATTTAAGGACGTATAGCGCTTAGTGTTATGTTATTGGCGCAATGGATTGCCTTTGGCAAAAAGTATTAAGTCAAAAAAATATTTAATTTTTTACTCAAGACCCAGCACTTAACATAGCATCGGAGCGATCGCTTGTCCGCACCTGTTTTAAAACTATTGTCTGTTAGCAAATGATAATATTTATACCTTTACTACAACGTTGAAGTAAAAATAAGCTTAGGATATCTTTTTAATTAATAGCCTGGGTTGTAGAATTGCATCGATTAACTTTAATAAATGATACCATTGAAAGTAATACAAAGTGTACATCCGGAGGATTTTAAGCGATATGATACCGCTACCATACGGTCCCGTTTTTTGATAGATAAGCAGGTACAAAAAGGTGCAATCAATTGTACTTATACCCATTATGACCGTATGATAGTTGGCTTTGCCAACCCCACAGACACCCAATTGCTGTTGCCAAATTATCCAAATCTGCGTGCGGAGTATTTTTTAGAGCGCCGTGAAATAGGAATTATCAACGTGGCCGGTGACGGCGTTGTAATTGCCGATGGCATTGCCTATGATGTAAAAAAACTTGATTGCCTGTATATAGGAAAGGGAACTAAAAGTGTGCATTTTGCCAGTAAAAATGGTGACGACCCGGCGGTTTTCTACTTGCTTTCGGCCCCGGCCCACGCAACGTACCCAACTACTTTGTTAACCCATGCTGATGCTGTAAAAGTTACCTTGGGTTCGGCATCAACAGCTAATCATCGCACTATTAATAAATACATTCACCTGGAAGGCACCCAAAGCTGCCAGTTGGTTATGGGGCTTACCATTTTGCACGATGGCAGCGTATGGAATACCATGCCATCGCATGTACATGACCGCCGGATGGAA
The DNA here is from genome assembly GCF_056404995.1 of Mucilaginibacter sp. P2_A5. NCBI lineage: Bacteria > Pseudomonadati > Bacteroidota > Sphingobacteriia > Sphingobacteriales > Sphingobacteriaceae > Mucilaginibacter > Mucilaginibacter sp. P2_A5. The sequence goes on along the minus strand of NZ_JBFUCY010000033.1, from coordinate 48,838 downwards.
GCCTATTTTTATTTTGATGTGCCCGAGGGCCAAAAGATATTCCATTATATGGGCGAGGGCAACGAAACCAGGCACATCACTATGGATAACTACGACGCCGTGGTGTCGCCGCCATGGAGCATTCACTCGGGTAGTGGCACAGCAAGCTATAGTTTTATATGGGGTATGGCAGGCGAAAACCTGGATTATACCGATATGGATCCCATTGCTATTACAGATCTCAGGTAATCATCATCAATAAAATAATATACATTGGAAAATAAATTCTCTTTAGCCGGCAAAGTAATTGTAGTAACCGGTGGCACCGGCATATTGGGCAACGCCTTTATTAATGGTATTGTTGAGGCAGGTGGCGCTGTAGGTATTTTAGGCCGTAATGCGCAGGTAGCCGAAGAACGTGCCAATGCCATTAATCAAAATGGCGGCAAAGCGGTGGCATTGGTTGCCGATGTTTTAAACGAAGACGAACTGCAAACCGCTAAAACCAAACTGATGGATACATTTGGCAGGTTGGATGGCCTGGTGAATGGGGCAGGGGGCAATATGCCGCAAGGCGTTTTACAGCCCGATGAGGATATTTTTAAAATGAATATAGCCGGCATGAAAACCGTAATGGATTTAAATACCTGGGGCACCATCACCCCAACACAGGTATTTGGCGAGGCTATTGCGCAAACCGGTAAGGGCAGCATTGTTAATATCTCGTCAATGAATTCAAAGCGGGCTATTACCAAGGTATTGGGTTATAACATTGGTAAGGCAGCGGTTGATTGTTACAACCAATGGTTTGCCGTTGAGTTGGCTAACCGTTATGGCGATGCCATCCGGATGAATGCCCTTGCGCCGGGATTTTTCCTGACTGAGCAAAACCGGAATCTGCTTACCAAACCCGAAGGCGGCTATACCGACCGTGGCCAACTGGTGATAAAGCAAACGCCTTTTAAACGTTTTGGCCACCCGGATGAGTTGATTGGTGCATTGGTATGGCTGTTAAGCGATGCATCTAAATTTGTAACGGGGTCCATGATCTGCGTAGATGGCGGTTTTTCCATTTTTGGCGGCGTGTAACAATTTAATCGCACTTCTTTTTACCGCGAAATTTTATCTCAATTATTTTAGGTTTGTTAACTGCAATAAATTACAATTGTAATTAAACTTGCCGTTAAAGCTAAAAAGGGATATGAATTTCGCGGTTGTTACCATAAAAGATATTGCTAAAGAGCTGGGGATTTCCACATCGGCGGTATCTAAAGCGCTTAAGGATAGTTATGAAATAAGCGAAAAAACCAAAGCACTTGTACGTGAGTGTGCAAAAAGGCTTAACTATCAGCCCAATCACATGGCCCGCAGCTTAAAAAAAGGCAGCAGTAAATCTTTGGGTATAGTTGTATCTACCATCGATAATCACTTTTTTTCGCAGGTGATCAACGGTATCGAATTTGTTGCCCATAGTAATGGCTATAATGTGTTTATTACCCAAACACATGAATCGTACGAGCTTGAAAAATTAAACGTAAGCCATTTGATGTACCGGGCAATTGATGGCTTGCTTATATCCCTATCAACAGAAACTGCTGATGTATCCCATCTTAAAGATCTGCATGAAAAAGGCCTGCCCATTGTTTTCTTTGACCGTGTAAGCGACGAAATTGATACCCACAAAGTAATTGCCGATAATTTCCAGGGCGCTTTTAAAGCAACACAATCGTTAATTGAGGCCGGGTATCGCAAAATAGCACATATAACCAGTTCGGTAAACGTATCTATCACGGCCGAGCGTTTAAAAGGGTACCAGGCTGCCCTTGCCCAAAATAACCTGGAGCAAAACGACGGGTTTATAAAATATTGCCTTCATGGCGGTAAAGACCTCATCGAGATTGAAAATGCACTTAACGAATTACTCCTTTCGCCCAACCGCCCGGATGCAATTTTTACAGCATCTGACAGGATAACTACCACAACCCTAATGTTATTGCATAAACTGGGCTTTAAAATACCTGGCGATATAGCCCTGTTGGGTTTTACCAATACCCAATTGGCCGATGTTTTAAACCCATCGCTTAGTACGGTATATCAGCCAGGGTTTGAAATAGGAAAAAAGGCTACCGAAATGCTCATCGGCCTTATTGAGAGCCGCCGACCCGTAACTGAATTTGAAACCGTTGTATTACCCACCCAGGTTTGTATCCGCGATTCATCACGGGCTGGCCGCTAACTTTTATTATTGGCTTTAAGCATTATGCATTCTGCTTTTAGCTTCGATATAACTATATCGATGTAGTAAATATTTCTTTATTGTATCGAATAAAATGGTCTATTCGGCAATACATTTGAAAACCAGTTATACTTTGTGCCTATATTGGCTTTTAAATTATACAATTATGCGTTACCGGTTATTTGCAAAAGGTTTAATAGGTGTATTAATGATTTGCCAGGGCTACAAAGCAACAGCACAGGTTGTGCGGTTAGATTACTATTTTAACCGCGAAGTGCATACCGTTGCAGGTGAGTCAAAGCGGTTCCATTATTTATGGGACGAAAAGGAAAACACCGGTTATTCTATTTGGGGCGAGGCCTTTAAAAAATGCGGGGCTACTTTAGATTCGCTCCCCGCTGCGCCTTCAGCGGATAATTTAAAAGGTACCTCCATTTATATTATTGTTGACCCTGATACAAAAAAAGAGAGCCCTAAACCCAACTACATAAACCAACAAGATGCAGGCGCCATTGCCCAATGGGTAAAGGCAGGCGGCGTATTAGTGATGCTTGCAAATGATAGCGCCAATGTTGAGCTGCCCCACTTTAACATCCTGGCCAATAAATTTGGAATGAATTTTAATAACGATTTGCAAAATCACGTAATTGACGATAACCATTTTGAGGATGGCGCTATTATGACCACCGGTAACCCTCTTTTTAAAACCGCGCAAAAAATATTTATGAAGGATGTTTGTTCCATAAGTACCAATGCCCCGGCAAAACCCGCTTTGGTAAAAAACGGAATAACCTTGATAGCCCAGGCTAAATTTGGCAAAGGAACGGTACTGGCTATAGCCGACCCATGGCTTTACAATGAGTACACCAACGGGCGCTTGCCTGCCGGATTTGAAAATGATAAGGCGGCAAATGATATATCGGCCTGGTTGTTAGCCCAGGTCAAGAAATGAAAAATAAAAATGTGTTTACCCAATTAGACAATTATGAAAATATATAACAGTATTAAAATTTTGTTTTTTTTAATGATGATAAGCACTATTAACCCACAGGCTGCAGATGCCCAACAAGACGCACGTATTAAAGACGTTGCCAAAGCAATTGAACGCTTGCGCCTTACGATGATAAGTGCCGATAGCGTATCCCTGGATAAAATTGCAGCCGACAGCCTGAGCTACGGCCACTCCAGTGGTAAACTGCAAAACAAAAGGGAGTTTATACACAGCTTTACCAGCGGCGCATCGGTTTTTACAGCTATTGATTTTACAGGTCAAACGATTACCATATTGGGCAATACAGCTATTGTAAGGCACACATTATCGGCAGCTACCAATGATGCAGGCAAAGGCCCGGGCACAGTTAAGCTGGGTGTTTTGTTGGTTTGGGTAAAAAATGGCAAAGAATGGCAGTTATTGGCCCGGCAGGCGGTTAAGGTGCTTTAAAAAAAAATGTAAAACTATGTCATTGCGAGGAACGAAGCAATCGCGAACTATGCAAATCCGCTATGCATGCGATGAGATTGCCACGCTATCGCTTATAATGACATGGTTATAAATAACTGATTGTCAAGACTGTATTTTTAATACAATCTATGTCATTGCGAGTACCCATCAGGGGTATCCCTGAAAAAAAACGTTATGACGTTTAAAAACAGCTATTGATTATCAATAACTTACATGGACGTCATTATAAGGCACGAAGCAATTCTCGACATGTTAAGTTTCACATAGTCCGGGATTGCTTCGTGCCTCGCAATGACGGGTATTTTATACTGATAGCCAATAACTTATAAATGCGTCATTATAAGGAACGAAGCAATCGCGAACTATACAGGGTGGACTTGCAGAGTTCGCGATTGCCGCGCTACGCTCGCAAACACATCACATCAGATCAACTGCACTGCATGACATGGTTGTTGTGGGGCTCTAAAGCCAACATGTAATCCCTGTTTTTTTCAGGATCATCCTGATATGTACTCGCAATGACGGTAGTTATTTTCTTAGCCATCCGCCCTTAAAACTTATCTTTCATTCCCAATAATCCCCAAATTCCGCCGCTATGGATGGCCAGTATTTTACTGCCGGGTTTAAAATGCCCTTTGCCAATAAGGTCATATAAAGCGTACATCATTTTACCTGTATATACAGGTTCAATAACAATGCCGGTGGCAGTAATAAAATGCTTTACAAAACCAATAAGTTCGTCGGTTGCTTTTCCATATCCACCAAAATGGTAGTCGGTATGCAGGTCATAACTGACCGGCGAGGTTAGAAAACGGTTAATCTCGTCCCTGATAAAACCTCCGTTTTTAAACACGGGTATAGCATTGAATTTTGTTGTAAGCCGATGGTTGGTTAAGCCGTTAATAATGCCCGCCGCAGTGGTTCCGGTGCCACAGGCGCAAAAAATATGGTCGTAGCTATCCGTTAGTTCATTTACCAGTTCGGCGCAGCCCTGGGCGCCTTCTGCGGATGAGCCGCCTTCGTCAATAAAAAAAGCCTGCTCATTATTGCCAAAATATTTTTGGAACAACGCCAGCTTATCGCGGTAGCTATCCCTATCGGTAAATAACAGTTGCATGCCATGCAGTTTGCATAAAAACAGGGTGTTATTGTCAACCTCCTCGCCGCGTACAATACCTGTAGATTTGAAACCGAATTTAGCTGCCGCCGCCGCTGTCGCCAGTAGGTGATTGGAGTATGCGCCACCAAATGTTACCAGGTGATTTTTGTGCTGGTTTTGAGCCGATTTGAGCAGGTACTTAAGCTTGCGCCATTTATTGCCCGATATCATGGGGTGAATGAGGTCGTCCCGTTTCAAAAAAACTTTAACCTCGTGTTCATCAAACAACAGATTTGTAATTTGATGTACCGGACTAAAAATTTCGAGATCAATATTCATAAAAATAACCTGCCCTTAATGCTATTGCAATATTACGCTTAACCTACCACAAAAAACGATTACTTTTGCGCCCAAATGGCATACGAACCCGAGCTGATAGAGCAGGAAGAACAGGATTTATTTGAACACTTACGCGTTGTGGTTGATAAGGGTCAGTCGCTGCTGCGCATTGACAAGTTTTTGATGCACCGGGTTGAGAATGCATCGCGTAACCGCATCCAGAATGCTATCGAACTGGGTAATGTGCTGGTAAATGATAAGCCTATAAAAAGCAGCTACCGGGTAAAGCCGCTGGATGTAATTTCGGTTGTTTTACCCCATCCGCCACGCGACACGGAGGTTTATCCGGAAAATATCCCCATTAACATTGTTTACGAGGATGATGACGTACTGGTGGTTGATAAAGCTGCCGGCATGGTGGTGCATCCCGGTTATAATAATTATACAGGTACATTGGTAAACGCGTTGGTTTACCATTTTCAGCAATTGCCAACATTGCCTGGCAATGATGGCCGGCCGGGCCTGGTTCACCGCATTGATAAAGATACCTCGGGCCTGTTGCTCATCAGCAAAAATGAGCGCTCCATGAGCTGGCTGGCCAAGCAGTTTTTTGACCACACCATTACCCGCAAATACATAGCCCTGGTTTGGGGCGATTTGGTTGAAGATGGTACCGTAACGGGCTATATTGGCCGCAGCATTGCCGATAGGCGGGTAATGTCTATTTATGACGACCCGGAGAAAGGCAAATGGTCGGTAACGCATTACAAGGTAATGGAACGTATGGGGTATGTTACCCTGATAGAATGCCAGTTGGAAACCGGCCGCACTCACCAGATTCGCGCGCATATGCGGCATATTGGCCACCCCTTGTTTAGCGATGCCACCTATGGCGGAGATAAGATTTTGAAAGGAACGGTATTCAGTAAATACAAGCAATTTGTAGAGAATTGTTTTGAACTGATGCCCCGCCAGGCCCTGCACGCCCAAACCCTGGGCTTTTTACACCCAACCCAGAAAAAGCAAATCTTGTTTGAATCGCCACTGCCACCCGATTTTGAAAGCGTGTTGCTAAAATGGCGCAGGTATACGGCGAATGTGAGTGGTGAGGAGTGAGTGGTGAGTAGGAGACCGTTAGATAGATTAATTAAACATGCATCTTAAATCAGTGTGCGATATCCCGGTTTGCCAAATTAAACGTTGATATAATGGCGATAAACTAAAACCAAAATGAAAGATACCTTTTGCGAAATAACCAGGTCTCATATCTCAAATCTCACATCTCATATCTAAAATGGTGTTAATCAATTTTAACGGACAAATACTTCCTCAAAGCAGCCTGCTGCTTAGCGTGGCAAACCGGGCTTTTAAATATGGCGACGGATTGTTTGAGAGTATGCGCCTGATGAAAGGACAGCTTAAATTTGCCGATTTGCACGCCGACCGCCTGCAACGCGGCATGAAAGCCCTTAAAATTGATGGCTATTCGCAGATGGATACCTGGTTTTTAAAGGATATTGTGGAAGAACTTGCCAGGCGTAACAAGGTTAGGCATGGCCGCCTTCGCCTAACTGTTTACCGCGACGCCGAGGGTTTGTATACCCCAACACAAAATAAAATGGGCTATTGCCTGGAGCTTACAGCATCCGACGAGCCGCGGTACTTTTTGAACGAGAAGGGGCTGATCATGGATGTATTTACCGAATTGCCCAAGCCATCCAATTACCTATCCAACATCAAAACCTGTAATTCGCTTATTTATGTAATGGCTGGCATCTATAAAACGCAAAATAAACTTGATGATGTGTTTTTGCTCAATCAAAGCGGTTTTTTATGCGAGGCCAGCAGTTCAAATATATTTATCCACTATCAAAATCACCTGTACACCCCGGCACTAAGCGAAGGCTGTGTAGAAGGTGTAATGCGCCAGGTGGTGATAAAGCTTGCCCAGGATAACAACATAGATATTACCGAAGCCCAGATAAACCCCGACATTCTTTACGAGGCCGATGAGGTGTTTTTAACCAATGCAACCCGCGGTATCCAAACCGTAATGGGCTTTGGCGTAAGGCGCTATTTTAACAGGGTAAGTAAGGTTTTGATGGACGAGCTGAATAAGTTGTAAAAAAAGTATCAAGTAGTAAGTATCAAGTATCAAGATTGATTTGCTGGTGATATTGACCCTACTACTGCATGCAGTAGTAATAATAATGAATGTCGTTATTAGTGATGATCTCACACCACTACTGCACGGCTACCGGCGCTTTAATAGCAGCTAAAATACCGTCCCAAAGTGCAATACGTGCTTGTAGCGCTTCCTGAACTGTAGTGCTTGCTTCTTCCCATTTGGAATCGTCGTCGCCGCAAAGTTCGGCGGTCATTTCGTAGGCCAGGTGGGAGTGGTGGTCGCCGTCAACTTCAATGTGGCGCTCCAGGTAGTAAAGCAAAATATCAACCTTGCCGGGCAGTTGGCGGCTGAGCTCTTTAACAATACTCACAAACATATCGGGTATTAAATCCTCTCGGCCAAAGGTAAATACCGCGGCCTGTACGTGGTTTTTGTTGGTGCCGATAACATCAAAAGTATGCAGCATAAAATTGCGCGCCGCAAGGGGGATGTCAGCAATAATTAAAGCCTCGTCAATATGTTTGCCGAAGTTTAATTCATGAAATAAATTGTTAATAGCAATAGCTTCACTGCCGGCCTGCTGCATAGCGCGCAGGTATAGTTCAAAGTGACTGGTGCGGTTGCCTTGTTCGTCAACATCGCTTTCCTCGCCGGTTACAATTTCATTAATCAGGTAGCGTGTATTGGCATTACCGGTTGGCATCCATGGTGTGGCAGTACAGGTAAGTTTTTGTTGCAATGATTTTAACAGCGACATAAAATCCCAAACGGCGAATACATGATGATCCATAAAAACGGTTAATTCATCCAACGAGTTAATGTTTTTATATAATTCGTGTTGAATTAGTTGATCGCGTAAAGGCTCTATCTGTGTTTTTAGTAGTGCTATGCGCTCGCTGTAATCTGCCATGGGGTATTCAGTATATTATGGCGGCAAAAGTAGCAATAACAGGTGTTAAAAAACGTTAAGTTGTAATTTTTGACTTTGGCTTGATTAGAATATCGTTAGCCATAATAGTAACAATACTAAATATTCCTTATCCTATTACATATAATCAATTATGAAAGCAACCGCCTTAATATCAACCCTGCTGATTCTCCTGTTTTTTTCGGCATGTAACTCTTCACCTTCAAAAGATACTTCGACATCAAAAAATGAAGTGCCGGAGGCATTGGGAGATGAAACATCTGGTTTTGGTCTGAAAAAAATGTCCAGGGGATCGTTAATGGATGATATTTATGCCGAGCTGGCAAAAAAAGACCCGGAACTTCAAAACCTGGAAGAGCAATTAATTCATTTTAATGGCGGCATAGCCGACAGTTTAAAAGCGTTTGATGATTACGATGCAAAATCAGATAGTTATTACTTTTCGGCAAACGAATCATTAACAGCCATAAAAGATACCATTTTGCGGGCACAGCTTAGCGCGCTGATTGCCGAAAGCAAATTAAAATACGTTGATAAAATAAGCAGGTTTACAAGCTTAAAAGCGCATATCGACAGCAATCAGATAAAAATTGGCGACTACCATGCTGTGCTAAAAATAGTTGCAACCCTGCCCGTTATTGAAAAGTACCAGGACAAAAACATGCCCGATATTATTAGTACAGCCAACCTGGCCAATGAAGCGCAACATTTAAGGGTTAAAACAACGCAGTTGGCAAAGAAGTATCAAAAAAAGAGTAATTAAACTCTATTTGGATGTTGCCTGGTATCATACAATCTCAGAATTATAATTTTATCGGCTTTTATTCTGTAATATATTTTCAGTCTTTTGTGCGCAACAAAAAAACGCATTGGTTTTCTTTTGTTTGAAAGCCTTCCGAGTTCGGGAAAGTTTTGAAGAACCTTAACAAAGTCTAATGTGAGGTTTTTAAACCGAATAACTGCTGCTTCCCCAAAGTCTTGAAGTATATAGGCGAGAATAGTGTCAAAATCAAATTCAGCTTCTTTAGTAAAAACTACTTCAAGGGCCATTGTTTGTATTTTGCTTCTATAACAGATAGCGGGATTAAATTATCTTCATCTTCACTTGATTCATAAGCATCCAAAAGCTCTTGTTGCTGTTTTGGAGATAATGACTGCCAGTCTGAATTATCGACATTTACGTGTTGGCTAATTATATCATAAAATTGCGATAGCAATTCCGGATCATTTATTTGATCTATTAGACTATGGAAATCTGATTTTAATTCGGCAAGTTTCATATTGATAAATTTAAAAAGAAAAAAAGACAATTACCATCACAATTTCATCCCCCTTAAAAAATCCTCAATACCCATGCGTTTTTTGCCTTCCAGCTGCACATCTTTTACACTAATAAAACCTCCTTTGGCGGCAAATTTTAAAAATGTTTTACCATCGGTAAGGAAACCGCCTGGTTGTATTGCCGGCTCATCAATCAAAAGTTCTGATGCATAGATTTTTAAAATCTTACCATTTAAATCGGTATATGCAGTAGGGATGGGGCTTAACCCACGGATTTTGTTGTATACAGCTTCGGCTGGTAGCAGCCAATCTATCTTACAATCTTCCTTAAATATTTTAGGGGAGTGTTTAAGTTCTTCGCCGGTTAATAGCTGTACTTGCGGATGTTCATGATAACGGCCGCTTTCAACCGCCTTTACTGTTTTTACCAGCAGGCCTGCGCCTTTGTTCATCAGCCGGTCATGCAAGTCGCCGGCAGTCTCGGTGCCGGTAAGTGTTATTTTTTCGGTAAAAAGTACATCACCGGTGTCAATTTCATGTTTCAGGAAAAACGTGGTTACACCGCTTTCTTTTTCGCCGTTAATCAATGTCCAGTTAATAGGTGCGGCGCCGCGGTATTGTGGTAACAACGAGGCATGCAGGTTAATGGTGCCTTTGGCAGGCATGGTCCAAACAGCTTCAGGCAGCATCCTGAAAGCAACAACTACCTGTAAATCTGCCTTAAGGGCTTTAAGTTCGGCCAAAAACTCAGGGCTTTTCAGTTTTTCGGGCTGCAGCACTTTTAGTCCATTGGCTATCGCAAACTGTTTCACTGCCGATTCGCTTAGTTTTTGCCCACGTCCTGCAGGTTTATCCGGGGCGGTAACAACGCCAACAATATCGCTGCCGGCTTTTATTAATGCATCAAGCGATGCTACTGCAAAATCGGGAGTGCCCATAAATACAATTCTCATGGTATATGCTATTTTATTGCTTGGTATATTAATTGTACAATAAGTACTTGGTACGTATTTTATTAAATTGTTTTAAGCCCGGTTCCCAGCTTGCGCGGATCTTATTTTCAGTTTTGCCATCTGCAATCTGTTTTTGCAATTCTTTGCCGCCTGCTAACTTGTTAAAGTAGGCATTAAAAAAGTGGTCTTTATCTGGAAAAGCTTTGTAAAGTTCTATAAGCCACGATAAGTTAATATGCCCTATTGCTCTTATTTGGTTTGCGGTGTAATTTTTAAGATCGATGCCGAAGCATTGTTTATCTTTTTGCGGAGGGTTTTCGCTCATGCCGGGGATACCAATAGGAGTGAAGGAATAGGTATAAATACCCTTTAACAGGGGGTGCCCTAACAGCAGGAACGGAAAGTAAGTACCCCTGCCCAGGCTAAATGTTGTGCCTTCAAACAAGCATGTGCTGGGGTAAAGTAAAATTGCCTGTTCGGTGTTTAAATTTGGCGATGGGTTTACCGGCAGCTTATAAGGCATGCTGTGGCTGTAATTGGCCACTTTTATAATTTTTAGCTTGCATTGTGCACCGTTTTTTAGCCAGTGTTCGCCGTTTATCATTTGTGCATACTCGCCAATAGTCATGCCGTGGCATATAGGGATGGGGTGCATGCCTACAAAGGAATGGTAAGCGGTATCCAATATGGGGCCATCAACCAGGTAGCCATTGGGGTTTGGCCTGTCCAATATCATCAATTCGATGTTGTTTTCGGCACAGGCCTCCATTACATAATGCAGGGTTGATATATAGGTGTAAAACCTTGCGCCAACATCCTGTATATCAAATATCATCAGGTTTATGCCTTTCAGATCTTCGGCTGTTGGTTTATAATGCTTATTCCCGTAAAGTGAGATTACAGGCAAACCGGTTTTGGTATCTATGGCATCATTTACTACCGCCCCGTTGCTGGCATTCCCGCGGAAACCGTGCTCGGGCCCAAATACCTTTTTGATGCTGATGCCACGTTTTAGTAAACTATCAACACTGGGCACAAGGGTTTTACCAATAACAGAAGTTTGATTAACAACCATCCCGATATTTTTTTCCTTAAGATAGTCAATATACAGCGGAATTTGATCGGCGCCGGTGATTATTTCTGTATTAATTTTTTTACCGTTTTTAGCTTCGTTCGGCGTAGTTCGGGTATTTGAAGACGGGTTAGCGCAGGCAGTGTTAACACTTAGGATTGCTATTAAAGCGTTTTGTAAAAAAACTGGTGTAATCTTCATAAAATATTGTTTTGAAACAATTTAAAAAGTAGCAGGTTTAATAGCAAAACCGCATATTTGCGAAGGTACTAAAAATCATCCTGCATTGAGTTTCGCCTCCTTTATATCAGCCCGTATAACATTCAAGTCAAAGCGTACATTTTCAAAGCTGATTGTACGTATTGCCATTATTGGTATTATGCTTGGTTTGGGGGTGATGATATTATCATTGGCCATTGTAAAAGGATTTAAACACGAGATACGCGAAAAAGTTCGTGGTTTTGCCGGCGATATACGCGTTATTAAGTTCGACCTGAACAGTTCATACGAGAGTTCGCCCATTATTGAAGACCCTGATTTTGTAAAGCGGCTGCTCAAGAGTCCGCTGATCACTCATGTAATGCCAACAGCAACCAAGCCCGGAATTATTAAAGCTAATAACGAGATTGAAGGCGTGGTGCTAAAGGGGGTTGACAAAACCTACGACTGGAGCTACTTTAAAAAAATGATGGTTGCCGGGGACGTGATCGACTTTAAAGATTCTGTTGAAGCGCAAAAAGAGATCATGTTATCGCAGCAAACAGCCAACAGGTTAAAATTGAAGGTAGGCGACAAACTACTGATGTTTTTTGCGCAGGATTTGCGCAAGCGCCCGTTTAAAATAAAAGGCATTTTTAATATCGGAGTAGAAGAAGTTGACAAAACATTTGTAATAGGTTCTTTATCATTAATAAACCGCCTGAACGACTGGAAATCCGGCGAAATTGGCCAGTACGAACTACGCGTGGCCGATTTTGAGCAGGTAGATTTTGCTGCGGATAAACTGGATCAGATTTTACCAGTTAGGTTAAAATCGCGAACGGTAATGGAGGATTATCCAAACATATTTGAGTGGTTGAAACTATTGGATGTAAACTCGGTAGTGATGCTGGTGCTGATGGTTATTGTGGCGGTTATCAACATGATATCGGCGCTGCTAATTATGATTTTGGAACGCACCGCTATGATAGGTATGTTTAAAGCAATGGGTGCATCAAACTGGAACATCCGGAAAATATTTTTGTATAATGCCACCTACCTGATAGGCCTCGGCCTGTTGTTGGGCAATGCGCTTGGTCTTGGCCTTGGCTTTTTTCAGCAGCAAACCCACTTTTTTAAACTCGACCAGGCGTCTTATTACATGACTTTTGTACCGGTGCAGTTTAACCCATGGGATATATTGCTGCTTAACCTGGGTACGCTACTAATTTGCCTGCTGGTACTTATTGTACCATCGATGCTCGTGAGCCGGATTTCGCCGGTGAAGGCTATCAGATTTAAGTAGGTTTTTTCCTGCTTTGTCCATGATTTAAACACCACACTTTACATATACTATTGGCATACTTTTCAACCACTCTTTATGCACTTTTCTGATACTTTTTAATACTTTTCTGATACTTTTGGTTCCTTTGTTTTTTAGTTAAATATCTTATATATAACTATTTATATCGATATTTGTATGTTTTTGCTTGTCTTTTTTAACAAGTGAGGGCGGCTATCTGTGTTTGATAGCCGCCCTGGCTGGTATATTCAAATATACAAAAAACCGAACAATATTTTCGCGGAATAATTAGCTTTCTATCGTTTTCCCGTTGCAAAATTAAACTTCAAATTTAAGCCGCCCGCGCCAAATTTTATCTGCTGCGCACCCATTCCCTGGAGCGGGTATTTCAAAAAAGGTTCAATAATCAAGCGGTTTTTACCTAAAGCTGTGCCTACACCCACTGATATATTCAGCGTTCTGGCAAAATAAAAGCCGTTGAAACTTTGGCGGTTTGTTTCTTCGGATGTTTGCTGGGTGGTGCCGCTTAACAACGAGCTATGGGGGATACCATAACTGGTAGTATAAGCCTCATTAATAAACGTGCCCGAGCTTAAACCGGCCGAGAAATAAGCATCTGTTTTTTCGGGGTTAAACTCATATTTTAAATTGATAGGTACATCAAGTCCCACCAAACTGGCATTATAATTTTTAAACACCGGGAACGACGAAGCCGGCACCAGCTTGTTATCCTGCGCCGCAAGGGCATAGGATACAGCGTTGGCGGCGCTTGCGGTTGGCGGCACGCTGGTGTTGTATTTTAGCGTGTTTTGCGCTAAGGCAACCCCTGTAGACAGTTTAAGGTTTTTGCTAAGCCTGATATCGGATGTAAAACCGGCCCCGGCATTTACCTGGTTGGCGCTCCCTTTGGCATAGTTAAAAAAGGTGGCCGCGTAGATGCCAAATTTCACCTTTTTATCATCGGCGGTTTTGTCTTTTGCCTTTGGCGTTTGCAAATTATCAGTCGCAAGCATTGTTGCCATGGCATTGGCCGATGACGGTTTGGCCTGCGCAGGCTGCTGGTTTACTGCATTGGGTTGTGCAACGCTTGTAGCAGCCTTGGTAGCTGGTGCAACAGCCGGATTTACAGCGTATTGCTGCTTGCCCGCGTCAGTAACGGTGGGTTTAACACTATCTGCCTTATTACCTGGTGCGGCAGCGACAATTGGTTGTTTACCGGCAACAGGGGGCTGTTGGGTAGCAAATTGGTTAACTGTGCTATTTACACTGTTATTTTGGTTAACCTGTGGCTGTTTAGCCGCAGGGGCATTTACAGGTATTTTGGTTGATGGCCTGAAAACTGCTATACTATTTTGGCTAACAGCAGCATTTACAGCCGGGTTGTTTATTGCCGGCTTTTTATGTGGGTTGCCCTGATTTTGGGCAATATTGTTTTGGGCTGATACTGCGGTATCAACCGAATTACTGCTGCCTGTACCTGTATTAGCAGCTACCTGGCCAACGGTATCAACCTGTGCGGCCTTTTGATGCCGGGTGTGGTGCTTTACCGGTGGTATGGCCGCGGTATTGGTGTTGGTTGTTTGTTTATTGTTCAGCGTCCAAACGCCAATAGCTAAAAATAGCAACAGGCCGGCTGCCGCGCCTGCCCACCATAACCAGATCACGGGGCGCTTTTTCTCCTCTTCAGGGAATTTTTCCCTAAGCAGCAGCCAGCCTTCATCAGCAGTGGTGTCTTCGTAATTATCAAACACCTCCCTGATGCGGTTCTTTAAGTCGTTATCCAACTGATCATCCATGGTTTTGTGCTTCTTGCCTTAATATTTTTCTTAATCGTTCTTTAGCCCGGCTCAAATAAACGCGCGACGAGCTTGCCGGGATAGCTAACATATTGCCAATTTCATCGTGATTATAACCATCTATTTCGTACATGTTAAATATGGTAAGCTGTATGGCAGGCAGCTCATTCATCATCTTTAAAATGTCCTGTGCATTTAAATTATCAACCGTGCCCATATTACTGCTTATGGGCGCGGCATTCTCCAACTCAACATTTAACTGGAATTTCAGGTCTTTGCGGCGGCGGTCTATAGCGGTGTTTACTACAATTGTACGCAGCCAGGCCTTAAAGGGTTTATCTGTATTGTAATTATGCACGGCGTTAAAAACTTTTATAAAAGCATCATTTACAGCCTCCAGCGCGTCATCGCGGTTAAGGCTGTAACGCAGGCTTATACCCATGGCGTAGCCATAAAACTGCTTATACAGCATTTCCTGGTATTTAAGGCTGCCTTTTTTGCATTGGCTGATGATCTCTTCTTCAGTAATGCGTTTGGGTGGATGCATTAAGTGTGTTTAATTCCGCTTAAATATTGTGTTGTTTTTTAATGCCTTTACGCAATAAACAACCCTATTGATACAAATAAAAAATATTTTCTATTAAGTCCATAAACCCCGACTCATAGTTCTGGCAAATTATTAGGCAGGGGTACCCGGCTTACCAAAAAAGCCGCCCCCAAAATATCGGCGACGGCGTTTCAGTTAAAAACAATAATAATTAATTTGCAGTTTTTACAAGGTCATAACGGCCTATAGTATCAGGGCTGGTAGACGAGCTTGCGCGTAACATTTTAAAGTTGGTGCCATCGTAAATATATTGGTAAACACCAACCAAATGATTTTTGGTGCGCGGTACATTTGCTTTAAAAGTACTATCGTTAAATTGGATATAGTAACCGTCAAAAGCGAAAGTGCCGTGGCTGCCGGCGTGTTTTACAGCAGTATCAGCTGTTACCGCGAAATGATAGTTACTGGTCATTTTCAACACTATCGAATCTTTTAAAGTATCATATTTACCAGTCGAGTTTTTGGTTAATAGCCTGAACTGGCCGTTAAAAGTTCCCGTGGGTGTGGATATTACACCTGATGTGTCTGAATTTTTGGCGCAGGCCGCAAGTAAGGTTAATAGCAAAGGGAGTAAGTAAAATAAATTACGCTTCATAATTTTGGGTATTTGTAGTCATTACGAATATAACTATATAAACGCTACAGCCGGTTGTTTAATTTTTAAAGTTTTTTTGCTTCGTTCCAAAAAATGTCCATTTCGGCAAGGCTCATATCCTGCAATTGTTTGCCATGTTCTTTTGCCTTTAACTCCAGGTATTGAAAACGTTTTATAAATTTCTGGTTTGTTTTTTCAAGCGCGTTCTCGGGGTTAATGTTAATAAAACGGGCATAATTAATAAGCGAGAATAACAGGTCGCCAAATTCACCTTCGGCTTTTTCATGGTCGATGGTGGTTTCGTCTTCGGCGTTAAACTCATTTTTAAATTCCTGCATTTCCTCTTCTACTTTGGCCCAAACCTGGTTTTTCTCTTCCCAATCAAAACCTACGCCACGGGCCTTTTCCTGGATACGGGAGGCTTTTACCAATGCAGGCAACGATGATGGCACACCACCCAAAACAGATTTATTACCCTCCTTTAGCTTAATTTGCTCCCAGTTACGTTTCACGTCTTCTTCGTTCTGTACTTCAACATCGCCATAAATATGCGGATGGCGGTTTATGAGTTTATCGCAAACGCCGTTTAATACATCAGTGATATCAAAATCATTGGTTTCTGATGCTATTTTTGAGTAAAAAACCAGGTGCAGCATGATATCGCCCAACTCTTTTTTAATCTCCTGCATGTCATCGCCCAAAATGGCGTCGCTTAGCTCGTAGGTTTCTTCAATGGTGAGATGCCTGAGGCTTTCAAGCGTTTGCTTTTTATCCCAGGGGCAATTGGCCCGCAGGTCGTCCATGATAATCAGCAGGCGTTGAAAGGCTATAGTTGCGGTAGGGGCAGTTTCAGGGGCTTTTAAAGGCATAGTGATGTGCGATGTTTTTTGCAAAGGTATGATAACATCTTTAATGCAAACTTATCCCGGTATTAATTTAAAGGTAATATTAATTAACTTTATTGGCCAACTCATAACTGTAAAACCATGATCAAGAAAATCTACCTGCCTTTATTTTTTTTAATGCTGATAATTGAATGTTGCCAGGCCCAGCAATTGATGCAAACCACGCCGCAAAACAGCACGCTTGAACTGCCACAGCCGTTTTTATTTACCATTAACACCTTAAACCCATCTGGGCGGAACTGGAGCGTAAATTACTCGGGTGGTTATGGCGAGCACACCGTTACCCCATTAGGTTTTGATGGTGTAGACCAAAACATATCTGCAAAGGGCTACCTGGGCTCAAAATTTACCTTTTTGGCAACCTTAGGTACTGGTTTTAGTAACAATGGCAGCGTACATACTTTGGAGCAGGCCGAATTGCTGCGCGATTTTATAGGAGGCAACCAGCCTTTGGGTTTCCGCATTGGTGCAGGCCTGGGTTTCAGGCATGAGTTTAATAATGATAATGTGGCATTTAGCAGGATAACCGCCGCTTACGATGTTATGCGATGGAAGATAGGGGCCAACGTACGGTTAGAAAAAGCTTTTGCCACTAACCGTGATGGCCTTGATATTGTTACAAGTGTTGGGGTACACCGGCATATTACCGGCCGTTTTTTTGGCGGCTTTGAGGCCGTGGGGCAGGATTTAGAAGGTTTTTGGGAAACCGAGGAGGCCGAAGGCGGTGCCAGGTTAATGGTAGGTCCATCTATAAACTATGCGCCAACAAATTCGCGTTTTGCGTTTACACTTTGCGGTGGGCCTATCCTATACGCAACAAGGAGCGCCAACACCCAGGGCCAGTTTGCTGCCTACCGCGAGTTGCCAACCAATAATGGTTTTACCTTGAAATTTAACGTGGGTTTCCGGTTTATGTAAGCTGGTAGTGTCGTGTCATCGATAAGTGGCGGATAGTCTTTAGCCCAAAGTCTTAAGTCTGAAGTCAAAAAAAATCAACTTTGGACTTACGACTTAGTACTGTTGACTTAACAGTAGTGCTTTAAAGTTTTATTGCCCGCAGCATTTCGCGCTTGCCGGCGGCGCCCGGTATTTTTTGTATGTTAAAGCCAAGCGCTTTTAGCATCCGTTTAAGGTTGCCGGTTATGGCGTAGGTAACAAATACGCCGCCAGGCTTTACAAAGCCGGCAACATGGCTAATGGCCTGTTGTTCCCACATTTCGGGTTGGCGGGAGGCAGCAAAAGCGTCAAAATAAATGATATCGTATTGCCGGCCGGATGGAAAATCCAATAGTTTGCAGAGGGCAATTTGCAGCTGGCAGTTACCGTTAATGTTTACATAACCGGCCAAAGCCTCCGGGTAATTTTTTAGGTACGACTCCCACAATTCGGCAGGGGTATAATCATCATAACCGGTCTGGCTCATCATTTGTGCTGTAAGCGGATATGCTTCAATACCTGTATAAGTAAGATTGATTTGCTTTGTGGTGCAAGCATCGGCGCTCAGCAAAAAATTGAGCCCTGTGCCAAAGCCAACTTCCAGTATGCTTACTTCCTTTGTGTCATTTTGATCCAGAAAATAATTCAACCCTGCGTTTACAAATACATGCAGGCTTTCCTGCAGCGCCCCGTTGCGCGAGTGGTAAAGTTCGCCTACTTCGGCATTGTAAATGGTTTTTGAGCCATCGGCAGTGGTGACAATTGAAAGTTGATGATTCATTCGGCCCCCTCTAAATCTCCCCCGGTAGGGGAGACTTTTCCTGCATCATCTGAAGCCCTTCCGCTTACCAGCGGAGTGGGTTGGGTGGGGCTAAACTCCGTTACAACTTCCCCAAGGTCATAAACAGGGACTTCACTTATGGCCCCGGCTACAATACTTGTTGCGGCAGCCGAGCGGTAACCCGCTGCGCAGTGCACAACAATTGGTTTATCTACAGGTATTTCATCAATACGTTCCCGCAGTTCAGGAAGCGGGATGTCGATGGCATGTTTAAATATTTTACCCTCACTTACTTCGTTGGTATTCCTGGCATCTATGATGGTGTAATTTTCGGGCCGGGCCTTAAAATCTTCAAGATCCAGGTTAGAAAGGTTTTCGCTGATATTTTGGGGCGATAGCTGTATGGCCATAATGTTGGTTTCATAACCTATTTTGGCCGCTTTTTTTACCAATAAATCGGCAGTAGCATCATCTTCTGCAACCAGGTAAAATTTTTCGTCGGGCTGCAGTATCGAGCCTAACCAGGTTTCAAACTTATCGCCATTCTGCAGGTTGATGGCCCCTTTAATGTGGCCGGCACCGAAAAGCGTTTTAGGCCTGCTGTCTATAATCGCGATTTTTTCCTGCAATTGAATGTCGGCATCGAATTTTACTATGTTATCAATACTTTGCTGAAATTTAGGAGCGCCGGCTTTGTTAAGTTCCACATCGTAGCCAAAGTATTTTGGTACAAATGGCTGGTCGGTAATAAGTGCTTTGATGAAGGTAAGCTCATCCATCAGTTGCAGCGCGTAGTTCTCCTGTAGTTCGCGGCCGATGGTGCTTTGCAGGTCGGGGCTCATGTTTTTACCACAAAGCGAGCCTGGGCCATGCGCTGGGTAAACTATTACGTTTTTGGGCAAGGTCATAAGCTTATGGCGGGTGCTCAGGTACATTTGTTTGGCCAGCTCTTCTTTTTTGGCAGTAATGTTACCTACATTCTCGCGCAGGTCGGGGCGGCCAACATCGCCTACAAAAAGGGTATCTCCGGTAAAAACGGCCGTTTCTTTGCCCTCCTCGTCCTCAAGTAAAATACAAATAGAATCGGGCGAGTGGCCGGGGGTATTGATGGCTTTCAGCTTCACATCATTCAGCTGGATAACATCGCCATCATCAAAAGTTTCATGGGGATAGGTAGCGCCGGTAAGTTTGCTGCAATAAATAACGGCATCGGTAACCTGGTGAATTTCCAGGTGCGAGCTTACAAAATCGGCATGCGGGTGGGTTTCAATAACGCCCACAATATCGGCATTGTGCTGGGCTGCAAGGGTATAATAGGGCAGCGGATCGCGCGCCGGATCAATAACGATCATTTTACCTGTACGGATAACGGCGTACGATGCATGCGCCAAACCTTTATCATAAAATTGCTGAATAATCATATCGGCCGCAAAGATAACTGTTTGGCAGAGATGTTGTAAGGCCCGAATGTTTGGAGGCTGTAAAGTTTAGTGCGTGTGCGTTGCACCGCAAACAGCTCAAAAGTCTATCAATTTGAATTTAAAATTCTCGCCTTTTGAACATTATATTCGTTTTCTGTTATTGCTCCGCTATCTAACAACTGCTTATACTTTTTCAATTCATCGGCAGGCGATTGATTGGAGAAGTTATAAAATGGCTTTTCATCTATCCTCCTGGTGCAATAAACTATAATTAGCCCTAATAAATTAAAAAACAAGCCTAATAATAACCCTCCGACCGGGCCGATCATTCTTTTTGAACCCGCACTGTATCCCAAAGCAGCGGGGACAAGAAAAAAACTAAAAGCTATAATAATTACGATGATTTCCGGTGCGCCCAGTCCCATATTATATCAGGTTTAAGGTTTTAAAAATTCAGTTATTTATGTGGGTTCAATGTATGAATTAGTTTTATTATTTATTACCCTAATCTTCTTGCACATGGCCATTACAACCGGACATGAATAAAAAAATACTATCCTCCAGGCCCTGTCTTGATACTTGATACTCAATGCTTGCTACTAACAGCTACCAAATCTCCACCCTGTCTTCCGGTTTTTTGTACATTTTATCGCCTGGCCTGATGTTAAATGCTTTATACCAGGCACTGATATTAGTTAACGTGACATTAGTGCGGTGCTGCTCAATAGGGTATGGGCTTGTCAGAATGCGCTGGGCTACAGCCTCGGGGCGTTGAGCGTTGCGCCATGCCTGGGCCCACGACAGAAAGAAGCGCTGATCGGGCGTAAAACCGTCTATCTTGTTGGCCGACCGGCTTTGCTTTGTTTTCAGGAAGGCTTCATAAGCTATGTTTAAGCCGCCTAAATCGGCAATGTTTTCGCCAAGGGTTAGCCGGCCATTTACATGCAGGCTATCCAGTACAGTGAGGCTACTATATTGCGCTACTAATTGGTTGGTACGTACGTTAAATTTGTCGGCATCGCTTTTTGTCCACCAGTCGCGCAGTATTCCATCCGCATCGTATTGGCGGCCCTTATCGTCAAAGCCGTGGGTCATATCGTGTCCTATTAAGCTGCCTATGGCGCCATAATTTATCGCATCGTCTGCATTTAAATCAAAAAAGGGAATTTGCAGTATCGCCGCCGGAAAAACGATTTCGTTGTTGGTTGTAGAGTTGTAAGCGTTCGCGGTTTGCGGCGTCATTCCCCAAAGAGTTTTATCAACCGGCTTGCCCAGACGGCTTAAGTTCATGTTGTAGCGCCATTTAGATATATCACGTACATTTTCTAAATAACGGTTACGCTTAATGATTACGCCATCGTATGTTTCCCATTTATCAGGATATCCTATTTTTACGGTAAGGGCATTAAGCTTTTTAAGTGCGTGCTTCTTTGTTTCAGGGCTCATCCAGTCCAGGCGTTTAATACGGTCGCCAAGGGCTGTTTTTAGGTTGTTTACAAGTTCGGTTACGCGCTTTTTAGCTAATGGCGTAAAATATTTCTCTACAAATAATTGCCCTAATAACTCACCCAGGGCACTATCAATCAACTTACTTATGCGCTCGCTTCGCGGCAGTTGTTCTTTTTCGCCTGTTAGCGCACTGTTATAGGTAAAAGTCGCTTTTACAAAAGGCGAACTTAAATATACCGCCGCCCCTCTGATCATATTCCACTTTAATAAAAGTTTCCAGTTTTCAACCGGTGCAGCCGCTAATAAAGAGTCGGCAACTTTAAAAAACGACGGCTGCCCTACCAGGATGCTATCCTGTTCGGGGACGTTTAACCTGGCCAACAGTTTGTTCCAGTTTAAATGCGGGGTAACTTTATTAAAGTCGGCCACCAGGAATTTATTATATATAACACGCGGGTCGCGCATGGCCACACGGCTAAGCTGCGCTTTTGCCAATATACTTTCAAGGTTATAAACTGCTGCCGCGTTACTACTTGCTTCAGCTGGGCTGCTGCCTGTCAAGATGAATAACTTCACCATCAGGGCCTTTAATGCATCCTGTAATTTTTTTGCCCGCTCGTCATTTGTTAAATAATAGTCCTTATTTGGTAAAGAAGTGCCTCCCTGGCCAAGATTCACAATATATTTTGTTGGGTTTTTATCATCGGGGTCAATCCCCAATCTGAAAAGTTGGGCGCTGCCATTAATACGTTCAAAAGCTAACTCGTTAATAAGGTCATCAAAATTTTTGATTTTGTCAATGCGCTCAAGGTCGGGTTTAATGGGCGAATAACCCAGTTTTTCGATAGTGATGCTATCCATACCACTGGCATAAAGGTCGCCAAGGCGTTGCTTTAAACTGCCGCTGGGCGCTGTTGCCGACTGCCGGCTAACCTCGTTTAATAAATCTACAAGCCTTTGAGTATTTTGCTTGCGCAACACTGCAAAGCTGCCCCAACTGTTTTCATTGGCTGGTATAGGGTTGTTTTTTATCCAGGCACCGTTAGCATATTCAAAAAAATCATCGCCGGGTTTAATGGAAGTATCCATATTAGCCGGATCAATGAACTTTTTGGGTATGATAGTTTTACGTTTGTATTTTGGATGTTTTGTTTTACTGGTTGTTTGTGCATTTACCGATGATGACAAAACACCCAGGAGTATACAAAATACCAACTTTAATTTCATAGTTTTTACATGAATCAAGAGTGCTAAATTACAACAAAAACGGGCAAACCAATAAGACGGGTTCAGGAACGACGCATTAGAAATTATGGATCGTCAATGACTTTGTAAGATGGTTATCACGATAACATGGCTTTTAATTTTTAGTGTCAAGACACGTCCCGGCCATTCGCCAGCCTCTGTCTTGAATACTTGATACTCAATACTTGCTACTAACAGCTACCAAATCTCCACCCTGTCTTCCGGCTTTTTGTACATTTTATCGCCTGGCCTGATGTTAAATGCTTTATACCAGGCACTGATATTGGTTAAGGTGACATTAGCACGGTGCCGATCAATAGGGTATGGGCTTGTCAGAATGCGCTGGGCTACAGCCTCGGGGCGTTGAGCGTTGCGCCATACCTGGGCCCATGACAGAAAGAAGCGCTGATCGGGCGTAAAACCATCTATCTTGTTGGCCGACCGGCCTTGCTTTGTTTTCAGGAAGGCTTCATAAGCTATGTTTAAGCCACCCAAATCGGCAATGTTTTCGCCAAGGGTTAGCCGGCCATTTACATGCATTGTATCCAGTACCGTGAGGCTACTATATTGCACTACTAATTGGTTGGTACGTGCTTTAAATTTGTCGGCATCACTTTTTGTCCACCAATCGCGCAGTATTCCATCCGCATCATATTGGCGTCCCTTATCGTCAAAGCCGTGGGTTATTTCGTGTCCTATTATGCTGCCAATGGCGCCATAATTTATCGCATGGTCGGCCTCTAAATCAAAAAAAGGAATTTGCAGCATCGCCGCCGGAAAAACTATTTCATTGTTGGGTGTGGAGTAGTAGGCGTTCGCGGTTTGTGGTGTTATCCCCCAACGGCTTTTATCAACAGGTTTGCCAAGGTGGCTTATCTCGAAGCTGTAACGCCATTTTGATATATTACGTACATTTTCTAAATAATGGTTACGCTTAATGATTACGCCATCGTATGTTTCCCATTTATCAGGATATCCTATTTTTACCGCAAGGGCGCTCAACTTTCTTAACGCGCGTTCTTTTGTGCCGGGGCCCATCCAATCCAGGCGTCTGATACGGTAGCCAAGGGCTGTTTTTAGGTTGTTTACAATTTCGGCTACGCGTTTTTTAGCCAATGGCGAAAAATATTTCTCTACAAATAATTGCCCTAATAACTCACCCAGGGCATTGTCAACTAACTTACTTATACGCTCGCTTCGCGGCAGTTGTTCTTTTTCGCCGGTTAAAGCGCTGTTGTAGTCAAAAATTGCTTTTACAAAAGGCGAACTTAGATATACTGCCGACCCCCTGATGGCATTCCACTTTAATAAAAGTTTCCAGTTTTCAACCGGTGCAGCCGCTAATAAAGAATCGGCAACTTTAAAAAACGACGGCTGGCCTACCAAAATACTATCTTGTTTGGGGACGTTTAACCTGGCTAACAGCTTGTTCCAGTTTAAATGCGGGGTAACTTTATTAAAGTCGGCCACCAGGAATTTATTATAAATAACATGCGGGTCGCGCATGGCCACACGGCTCAGCTGCGCTTTTGCCAATATACTTTCAAGGTTGTAAACTGCCGTCGCGTTACTACTTGCTTCAGCCGGGCTGCTACCGGTCAGGGTGAATAATTTCACCATCAGGGTTTTTAAAGCATTTTGTAATTTTTTTGCCCGCTCGTCATTTGTTAAATAATAGTCCTTATTGGGTAAGGAAGTGCCTCCCTGGCCAAGATTCACAATATATTTTGTTGGATTTTTATCATCGGGGTCAATCCCCAATCTAAAAAGTTGGGAGCTGCCATTAATACGTTCAAAAGCTAACTCGTTAATAACGTCATCAAAATTTTTGATTTTGTCAATGCGCTCAAGGTCGGGTTTAATGGGCGAATAACCCAGTTTTTCGATAGTGACACTATCCATACCACTGGCATAAAGGTCGCCAAGGCGTTGCTTTAAACTGCCGCTGGGCGCAGTTGCCGATTGCCGGCTAACCTCGTTTAATAAACCTACAAGCCTCTGAGTATTTTGCTTGCGTAGCATTGCAAAGCTGCCCCAATTGCTTTCATTGGCTGGTATAGGATTTTTTTTGATCCAGCCTCCGTTAGCATACTCAAAAAAATCATCGCCGGGTTTAATGGAAGTATCCATATTAGCCGGATCAATGAACTTTTTGGGTATGACAGTTTTACGTTTGTGTTTTGGTGGTTTTGTTTTATCGGCTACTTGTGCATTTGCCGATAACGATAAAGCGCTTATCAGCATAAACCACCAAAGTTTTAATATCATAATTTATTACTTATATAGAAGCTAAAAGCAGAATGCACAAAGCTTAAGCTAACCTATTGATTATCTATTTGATAAAAGAATACATATGAAATCAACTAATATGAAATCAATTAATATATCCTATATAAAAAATAAAGGTAATAAATTACAGCCAAAATGGGAACCCGGTTATCGCTTAAACCGGATCAAAATAAACCAGCATACTCCTCGGGCATTTTATCAATACTTTTAATCTGGATATCCATAAAATAAACTTCTGCGGCTTCACTTTGCAGCTGGAGCTTGCCTTTGGTTAGTGGTTTGCTTTCCTTACCGTCCTGGTAGCCCAAATTTGATAGGGCGTTTACCACATGGCCGTTTACAATGTAAACGCTTTTATCGCCATAACAAACCAGTTCCATGGTGTTCCACTCGCCTTTGGGGTTTTCAAAGTTTTCGCTGCGCTGGCAAAAACCCTGGTTAGGCGCGCCTACACCCATAAAAACTTTATCCGCGTTTTTATTAAATACATAATTGGGCACTCCTGCCGGTTTGCCTGCCCTCACGGTTGCATGGGCGGTGCCCACATTCCAGTAGTCGCCAATACCGCCCTCCATCACCTGGAACTCCTGTGATAACATCCAGGCATGAAAATAATCTACGCCGCACTCGCCCTGCGAATGGTATAACAATCCCGAATCCATAGGCTCGTTTAAGCGCGGCTCCCATTTTTTGGTGCCGAATTTGGTTTTTAATTTGAGGCGATAATTTTGAAATTCCTGTTTGGTATAAATACAGCCGTATATTTCGCCGGTAATATGCAGCACAGGCTCGCCGTTTTGCATCTCTACCGAAAATAAATTGCCTTCATTTTTATCATAGCCGATGGGTGGCAATGTTTTACCGTCGGCGCCTTTGGGTGCTTCGCCTTTGTACGGATAGGTTAGCCTGTAGCTTTGGTAAATGGTCCATTTGCTCATCTTTTTATCCATAAGCTTAACCCAGCCGGTATCGGGGTTAAAAGAAGTAAGGCCGGCCAAAACCAGGCAGCCAAGCGCGAGCACTAAAGTTTTTTTCATAGTGGTGAGAACTATAAGTTTAAGAAAGTCAAATCAATTCGCAATCGATTGTAATTGCATGCTAATGTATGCAATAGGCATTGCAGAAATACCGTGAATGGTAAAAAACGATCAGGAAATGTTGAAATGCTATTGGTAAAGAATGATTACGATGCGTAAATAGAGTGGCAAGAGGAGTGCATGGCGTATACCGCATGGCGGCGAAGACTCACCCTGTCGAGGCTACGCCCGACATCCCTCTCTTCTGCTACGCAGGAAAGAGGGGCCTGAATATGGTTAAGTAGTAAGCAACAAATCCCAAAAGAATAAATTTTAACTACTCACCACTCCCTACTACCCACTCCCTACTATTTCTTCACCCAATCCTTTTGCTCGTCGGCGGTAAAGTAAGTCCAGGCCATAATGCGGCTCACCTTTTGGCCTTGCGACATGTTGATGGTTTGCACCTCCTTAGCACCGGCTTTTTGCAGGGCATTATATAAAATACGCAGGTTTTCTTTTTTTGATACCAGGGTAGTAAACCAAAGGCATTGTTTGGCAACGCGCGTACTTTGGGTAGCCATTTGTTTTAAAAATGCAGCCTCGCCGCCGGGGTACCATAACTCGGTATTCTGGCCGCCAAAGTTAAGTACCGGTTCTTCCTTGCCTGTTTTAAGGCCGAGGTTATTCCATTTACGTTTTGAGCCTTCGGCTGCTTCTTTTATAGAGGCGTGGAAAGGCGGGTTACAAACGGTAAGGTCAAACAATTCGCCGGGCTTAACGGCAAATGTAAAAATATCGGCCTTGTGTTTTTGCAACCTTAGCTCGATGGAATTTTTAAGCTCATCGTTTTTGCTGATGATCTCTTCTGCCGATTTTAATGCTTCTTCATCAATATCAACCCCAACAAAACTCCAGCCGTATTCCTGGTGGCCAATGATAGGGTATACGCAATTTGCCCCTACGCCAATATCCAGCACGCGCACCTTTTTACCTTTACGGATAACACCATCGTTGGCTGTAGCCAGCAAATCGGCCACGTAATGGATGTAATCGACCCGTCCGGGGATGGGCGGGCACAAATAACTATCGGGGATATCCCAAAAGCCGATGCCGTAATGAAGCTTTAATAACGCTTTATTGAGCATCTTCACCGCATCCGGATTGGCAAAGTTGATAGTTTGGGTATCGTACTTATTTACCGTTACAAAGGGGCGCAGTTTTGGTGCGGCCTTCATCAGCGCCCTAAAATCATAACCCTCGCGGTGGCGGTTACGCGGGTGCATAAATTCTTTTACTTCGGGTTGGTTGGGGGCTGATTCGGACAAGTTATTTTATTTTAATTTATAAATTTAAAAGGCGTTGGCTTTAAGCTTTCCGCCTTCAGCTTAAAGCTTACTTACTATCCTACAATGCTGCCCAAATTGGCGGGCGAGTAGTTAATTGATTTCGATGTTTTATTATCGGCCGTACGGTAAACCAAAAACAGGCCATCAATTTCTTTATAGTGCGACTCGGTGCCGGCCGTATTGCGGTAATGCTCAATGGTTTGGTTGGCTTCTTCAATAGTTTTGCAGGCTTTGCTCATGTTTGACCGGTGCACTTCGTCAAATAGTTCCTTAAACTTCCCGCCAAGGCCAAACTCCAGAACAGCGCCCGACAGTACATATTGCAAATCGCAAAGCGCATCGGCTATTTCAATAATATTATTGTCGTTTACGGCCTCCTGCAATTCTTTCAGCTCTTCGGCCAAAAGTTCGATACGCAGCTGGCAGCGCTCCTTTGAAGGAATTTGCGGATTGGCGATGATGGGATGTTTAAAGGTGCTGTGAAATTCGGCAACCTGGTTAAGCGAGTTTAAATCTTTGATCATTTGATTGAGGAAGTATCTAAGCCTGCTAAGTTATGAATAACCTGAGCGCTTTCAAAAAAAGGAGATTTTATACGTCAAATTTTTAACTACCTGGAGATTGCAAAACCCGGCGAGATATGGCATAGTGTACTCAAAAACAAAAAAAGGTTATGATGGTTGAACAAAGCAGGCTGGCACATTAATAATATAATAAAAATAAAGCTTAGGCTTTTGAGCGATATATCTTTTAGTATTGATTAAATGTCTGCAAATCAGCTAGATATTTGGATTTTTGATTAATAATTACTTAACATTGGCAATGGTTGTTAACATAAACATAATATTAAAATAGCTTTTAGTTAACTTACCTTTGTGCCGAAATTAAAATTCTTGAGTCAACCTGAATTTTTTCCCATCCCCAACATATGAAAGACAAAAAAGTAAAATCCGTAGCAAAAGAAGCCCGCAAGGCCCTGAAAAAACAATTGAATGATAAGTTTACAACTCAATTAAAAACAATTGTGAGCGAATTTGAGCCCGATTTAAAAACCCTGACCAAGGCAATTGAAAAAGCTTCAAAAAATTTAGCCAAGTCAATTACTGCAAAAATAAGCGACAAAAAAGACGCGCCAGCCGCTCCTGCAAAAAAAATCAAAGGAATTGTTGTTGAAGTTAAAACACCCGCTTTACCAATAGTTAAGGAGGCAACAACCCAGGCACCAGTAGCTAAAGTTGCCAAAACAACTGCCAAAACAGCCGCTGCTAAGCCGGTAGCCAACAAAAAGGAAATCGAGCCTGTAAAATAGACCTGTAAATACGACGGTTATTTTTGCCGTAGCCAGGTGTCTTTTATTCATAGATGGTAAATTTATTAACTTGATTAACAAATAGTTAAATTTTATTTAACTATTGTAAGTTAAAATAAAAAATGTAAATTGTCGGTTGCGAAAACTGATAATTTACATTGATTAAACCAGACTCATTAGCATCAAAAGCGCACGGCGTTTGTGGTGCCCAATGCGGCAAAGTGCAGCATGCGGCAATTGCCAAGGTGGGGCTTTACCAACAGGTAAAGGAATTTTTTTCTGGGATATTTGACACCGGCAACTGGCCCGCCCGGTGGCACTGCGGCACATGGAGCGAATTTCATGGCTGGCTGTACATTTTTTCGGATCTGTTAATAGCGGTATCCTATTTTGCCATACCCCTGTTATTGATCATCCTGCTCACCAAACGTAAGGATGTTCCCTTCCCAAAAATACTTTGGTTATTTGTGGTATTTATTGTTTTATGTGGCATTACACATTTAATAGATGCCGGTATTTTTTGGTGGCCTGCATATCGTTTGAGTGCGCTGTTAAGGTTAATTACCGGTGTTGTATCGGTAACAACGGTATACGCGCTATACCGGGTTGTGCCTGTAGTGCTTTCACTACGCTCGGTTGACGAACTTCAAAGAGAAATAAATGACCGTAAAATTGCCGAAGAAAAGCTGGCAGCCAGCGAATTTTTGCTGCTGGAGGCTGGTCGGATGGGCAAATTTGGTGGCTGGGAAATGGATTGGGCTACCAGTAAAGTTACCTGGTCAAAAGCTATTTATGATATTCATGAACTGCCTTATGATTTTGACCCCACTTTTTATAATTTCAGTCAGTTTTACCCCGAACCGTATTTTACCATAATGACCACCGCCGTAAATGAGTGCCGGGATATGGGTAAAGTCTACGACCTGGAGGTGCAGCTGATAACAGCTAAAAATCACCAGATTTGGGTACGGGCCCGTGGCGAGCTGCTATACGACGAGCATGATAAGCCCGCCAAACTAAGGGGCGTATTTATGGATATTGATAAATACAAGCTTAATGAGCTTTCGTTGAACAAAACGGTAGAAATGGTTACTAAAAATAACCAGCAGCTCAAAAACTTCACGCACATCCTATCCCATAACATTCGTAACCATGCCAGTAATATCTCGCTGGTATCGTCATTAATTGATGAAAGCACTTTGGATGAAGAGAATGCCGAACTGTTTCAAAAAATTAAAAAGATTTCGGAAGGTCTGAATACTACCCTCGAAGACTTAGCTTATGCCATCAAAATTAAGGACGAGGTTATAGAAGCCGAGCGGATAAGCTTCAAGGAAATAACAGGCAAGATTTTGGGAGTTATCGAATCGGATATAGCTATAAACCACGCGGTGATTACACAGCAATTTGAGGTTGAAGAGGTTACTTTTCCCAAAATTTACCTCGAAAGCATCCTGATGAACCTGGTAAATAACGCAATAAAATACCGCAGGCCGGCTATCGAACCCCAGGTATTGTTAAAAACGTATAAGGACGAAAATGGCAATACCGTTTTAGAATGTACCGATAACGGCATCGGCATTGATTTGAAATTACACGAAAAAAAGATTTTTGGCCTGTACAAAACTTTTCATGACCGCAAAGACTCGCATGGGGTTGGTTTGTTTTTAACCAAAACCCAGGTTGACTCACAAGGAGGACAAATAACCGTAAAAAGCAAGCCCAACAGTGGCAGCACATTTAAAATAACTTTTAATGAAAAAAATTAATACCCTTTGTGTGATAGATGATGATGATATCTACACTTTTACCATCAAACGTATTATCGCCAAAGCAGAAGTTGCCGAAAAGACCATTTTTTTTCATAACGGCCGGGTCGCAATCGATTTCTTTCACGATGGCCTGGAAGCCATAGCCAGTTTACCCGACTTGATCCTGCTTGATTTGAACATGCCCGTGCTTGACGGCTGGCAGTTTTTGGATGAATTTATAAAACTGGTACCCCGCATTGGCAAAAAAATACTTATTTACATTGTAAGCTCATCAATTGACGAAGACGATTTTAAACGCGCCAAAAAGATGGAATTGGTGTCTGACTTTATTGTAAAGCCCCTCAATGCAATCGATCTCAGGAGTATTGTAGATCAGTGGGCCTGATAAAAAAGCTGAAAGTAAAAGGCTTAAAGCTGAAAGCATTCAAGGATGTTAAAGGACCGATATAGTAAGTACCTGGTTTTTCTTCGCACATAATCCTTAGCTTCGCTGTTGATTTGTGTTGACACCTATGGTTACTTTTAATGCCTTTTACAACGCCCTTCGGGGGCGCCTTCATTACATATATCTTTTATATGCGGTGCCGCTGGTAGTTATTATAGCCATAATGACCCCCGCTTTTCAAAGCCCCGATGAGCCGAACCATTTTGCCCGCGCCGAACAGGTTTCAAGGCTTGAGTTGATACCCACATTTGTGTATGATAAGGTTCACCACGCCGATCCCATATCCAAAGATCCAACCCTGGTTTATCCCGATAAAGGAGGCTTTACCGTTGATAAAGGCATTTACCAGCTTGATGATATTTACAAGCCACTTGCCCGCCATGATAGTATAAAAGTGGCAGCGTTAAAAACAGACAGCGCCAAAAAATTGGGGTGGCATACAGGTACCATCTATTTTAATTTTGGCAATACGGCCATTTATCCCCCGGTTGTTTATTTAATGCAGGCGCTGGGCATTTCGGCAGGTAAGCTGCTTCATTTAAGTATCCTTAATACATTATACCTTTCCAGGATATTGAATGGTTTGTCATGCGTGGCGTTATGCTTTTTTGCCTTGCTGCTGGGCAGGCAAAGTAATGTTTTACTATTCATTGTGTTACTTTTCCCAATGACGGTATCGTTATTTGCTTCGGTAAGCCAGGATGCCGTTTTAATCAGCTGCTGTTTTTTACTTGTTGGGTTTATAGATAATTTTTCTTTCGGCGATAAAAAACATCAGCCCAAATGGAGCCTGTATGCCATGGTTATCCTGGTATCCGTCATCGGCATTGCCAAACCGCCTTATATCATTTTTGTTTTTTTGTTCCTGTTTTTAAAGCTTAGTCCAAAGCAAAAGGCCATAAGTATTGTCACGCCCTTTGTGGTCCTGGCGTTTTGGCTCATTATTAATCACAGCAGCTTCATGATTAAATTTGCGCCGGCCGAAATGAGGTTCAATTCAAAATTACAGGTATTGTATATTTTGCGCCACCCCTTCAGGTTCATGGGCATGTTCTTAAACTTTGATAAACCCGCATTAAAAAATGTAGCTGATATGTTTGTAGGCGTATTGGCCTGGCTTGATCTGGTGTTGCCCAATATTTATTACCGCAATGCTTATATCTGCCTCTTTTTAGGCATTGTGATCAGCCTGGGCTTCAGGGGCAATCTCCGGCTCAGGATAGCTTTGCTGGCTTGCAGCATTATCACCATTATAGCCGTTATATCGGCCCAATATGTAACCTGGACGGCCCTTCAATCGCCAACCTTAGGCGGTATGCAGGGCAGGTACCTCATTCCCATTTTTCCATTTATCGCGCTGGCGTTAAGTGGTTATACCATAAATAACAGGTTCGCCGGTTTAAAAGCTATCCTATTACCGGTTGTTTTGTTATTCCCGGTTTATTCGGCTGTTATTATGATACAAGTTATTACGGCCAGGTATTATTAGCGGTTTATTTTTGCTTTTCGCCCAACGAAAACCAATTGCCCGAATCGTCTTTAAACAATGCCTCAAAGCCGTAAAACTCTTTGGTTGGCTCTTTTTTAAACTCAACACCTTTGGCTTTCAGTTCTTCGTACGTAGCTACCAGGTCGTTGCATTCAAATACGCCAAAACCAAAGGTGCCCTGGCTCACCAGGTTACGCATTTGTTGAGCGGCATCCTTTTTAAACATCATTCCCTCGGCAATAGCCATGAGCGAAATCTCCAGTTCCGGCTGCTCCGGCGGGCATACGGTAAGCCAACGCATCCCCGGCCCCATTGATGCATCGGTGTGTACTTTAAAGCCGAGTTTGTTAACGTAAAAATCATAAGCACTGTCCTGGTCCAGGACAAATATGCTTACATGGTTCATTTTTGTAATCATGGCGCTAATTATTTATCTGCCTCAAATATGGGTATTGCCCCCGGCCTTTACCTATCCAAAATTGCTGTTTTAAACCCAGCCATTTTCCTGTGCAAAACAATTGGGGATAAACTTTAGCGGTACTTCCAGCATCTCGGCCGCCCGTTTAAGTTCCCCCTGCCGGTATGCCGATGGAGACAAAGAAACTATCTTTTTAAACAACGCCGAAAATGAAGTAACGCTGTCAAAGCCCACAGCATAACAAGCCGCCGTTACAGGCGTGCCCCTTTGCAAAAGCAGGCGGGCCTGCTCAATCCTTACCGCTATCAGGTATTGGTGAGGGGTTTTTCCATAGGTGGTTTTAAACAAGCGGATAAAGTGAAACTTTGAGAAAAAGGCTTCATCGGCAATGTGGTCAAGGTTAATGGCCTGGCAGTAATGGTCGTCAATAAAAAGCCTGGCATGTACAATACGCCTGTACAAGTAAATCTTCGGAAAAGATGCCATGCCACTCATTGGTTTTTATTACTATGCAGGTAAATATCGGGGTATTTGCCGGAATAAGAATCGTCAGAATCAGAATTTGTCTGAACCGGAATTTTTCACATGTTGTTTATTTTTATAGGGTGCTCAAGATAGCTACGCTGTTTTCAGAATTGCCTAACTTACCAGCTATTTTCCCCATTAACCCCGACCCTCGAACCCCAACCCCCAACCCCCGACCCTCGAACCCCACCCCCCGAACCCCGAACCCCGACCCCCGATCCCCGATCCCCAATCCCGCGAACAATTTCTAAAACAATTTCAGGTTTTATATCATTTTAATATCTGCTATTCGTTTAGTAATCTTGTACGCATCTTTTCGTAGCTTAAATGGCTTTAAAACACAGTTCTGCCTTACCCCCGGAAATGTTAAGGGTTTTTGAGACCTTACCTCAACCCTATCTTATACTTTCGCCCGAACTTTATATGCTTACGGCCAGCAATGTTTATTTGCAGCTTACAAATAAAACCAGGATCGAAATTGAAGAACAGTATCTTTTTGATGTATTCCCCAAAACGCCCGGCTGGTCGTCAGAAGAGGGAGGGATTGCTTTTTCACTTAATAAAGTTTTAGGAACCCTGCAGCCGCACCAGTTGCCGGTTACGAGGTTTGATATACCCGACCGTGATAACCCGCAACAATTGGCAGAGCGCTATTGGGAAACTTCGCATACGCCCGTGTTTGATGCCGAAGGCGGGATTTGTTATATTATTCATCATACCGAAGATGTTACCAAACGCGTACTGGCCGAACGCGCTTTAAAAAACAGCCTGGATAAAGAAATCCAGGCAGCCGCTACAGCCGAAAGATTACGCAAACAAATAGAAAAACTTTTTGCCGAGATCCCCGCCCAGATAGCGATAGTAACGGGGGCCGATATGGAATATGAGTTTATTAACCCACGATATAAAAGCGACCTTTTTCCGAACCGCGAAGTTTTAGGCAAGCCTTTGCTATATGCCCTGCCCGAAGTAGCCGGTCAGCCTATATGGGATATTTTGCAGCATGTATACAAAACAGGGGACACCGTTGCCGGCAACGAGATTAATATTCCATTGGCCGATGAAGTGGGAGGCCCTGTTAAAGACCACTATTTTAGCTACGTATACCAGGCCATCCGCAATGATGATGGCAAAGTAGTATCTGTTTTAAGTTTTAAATATGATATAACCGAGCTTGTTTTGGCGAGAAAACGTTTGGAACAAAACGAGAAAGAGCTGTTGGCGTTAAATTATGATTTGGCCAGGGCCAATGCCGAAGTTCAGGCCACCAACGAGGAGATCCAATCGGCAAATGAAGAACTGCACGCCACTAACGAGCAACTTTTCAGAACACAGGAAAGCGTGCTGATGCTTAACGATGAACTGGAAGAAAGGGTTGAGCGGCGTAACATAGAACTATTTAACGCCCAGGCCGAGGCCGCACGGGAACGCGACCGGTTAAAGCGGTTTTTTATGCAGGTACCAACCGGCATTTGTGTGCTCGACGGCTCCGAAATGATATTTGAGCTGGTAAACCCGGCATATCAGCAGCTTTTTCCTGGCAGGGATTTATTAGGGAAACCTATTATGGAGGCGCTGCCCGAGTTGGACGGTACCCCTATTATTGATATATTAAAAAGGGTTTACTACACCGGCAATACCTTTGAAGGGAAAGAACTTTTAGTGCCGCTGGCGCGGCGCGCAGGCGGCACCATTGAAGACAGGTATTTTAATTTTATATACCAGGCCCGGTATGATGGCGATGGTATTGTTGACGGAATTTTGGTTTTCGCTTTTGAGCTAACCGAAACCGTACTTACCCGCCAAAAAGAGAAAGAAAACGAGCAACGTTTTCGCTTTTTGCTTAACGCCATGCCACAACAGGTTTGGACAGCCCGCCCTGATGGCTCGCTTGATTATGTGAACGAAGTGGTTTGCGACGATTTTGGCCAAAGTATGGACCAGATATTGGGCCGCAGCCTGCAGGAATTTATCCATCCTGACGACAGGCAGCTCAGTTCGCAAAAATGGAAGGCCGCCTTGCAAAACGGCAACGAATTTATGGTAGAGTTTCGCCTTAAGTTTCATGACGGGCAGTATGTTTGGCATTTGGCCCGCGCGCTTCCGCTGATCGAAAACGGGCATATCAGGCTATGGCTGGGTACAAATACCAATATTGAAATTCAAAAAAATAATGAGCAAAAGAAAGATGAATTCCTATCTATAGCCAGCCATGAGCTAAAAACACCACTTACCAGTATAAAGGCTTTTAACCAGCTGATGCAACGTACATCAGATATACAGAAGCTTAACGGCTTTATTCAAAAATCAGCATCGCATGTGTTACGATTAGAGAGGCTGATAAATGATTTGCTTGATGTAACCCGCATCAATGCCGGTAAAATGGAGTATAATATGGAGCCCTTCAGCTTCCTGGAGATGCTTAAAGATAGCATTGAAAGTGTGCAGCAGGCTACCACATCGCACCAGATCATTCTTGAAAAAGCCGACGATGTAATTTACACCGGCGACCGTTTCCGGCTGGAGCAGGTAGTAAATAATTTACTTAGCAATGCCATCAAATATTCGCCCGAAGGCAAAAAAGTATTGGTGAATTGCAGCATACATTCTGATGGCAGTATCATTGTTTCGGTTGAGGATTTTGGCATCGGTATCGAAGAAAAGAACCTGATGCGCCTGTTTGACCGCTATTATCGGGTTGATAACACCGCCATGCGTTTTGAAGGGCTTGGCCTTGGCTTGTTTATCTCGGCCGAGATATTAAAAAGGCATCATGGCAGCTTCTGGATAGAAAGCGTTCCGGATAAAGGCTCAACCTTCTTTTTCAGGCTGATACCTGGCACAACTGCCAATCCACACCCGGTTGCAGATAGTGATACCCATTACCAGGATGATACCATTGTTATTAAATATAATCCCGAACACAACCGCCTTGATGTTGATTGGATGGGTTTCCAAAACCTGGAGTCGGTACAGCGTGGTTGTTTAAAAATGCTTGACATGCTTAAGAACAATAAAGTAAGCAAAGTGCTTAACAGCAACATCCATGTTTTAGGCAATTGGTCGGAAGCCGCAGACTGGGGTAATACCGAATGGTTCCCGGCGATGGAAAAAGCAGGCTTACGTTACTTTGCCTGGATATATTCGCCAAGTATTTTCAGCCAGCTATCGGCCCGTAAAAGCGTTGATACTTTAGCCGGCCAGGTAGTGATACAGTTTTTTACAGATGTAGAACAGGCAGAGGAATGGATAGACAGTAAATAATCCTCAACACCATCAATTTTAAAATTCAACGTTAATTTCTTCCAGCTCTTCCTTCGGCCGGGGATTTAGGGTGAGGGCCATATAAGCCATCAATTCATCCTGTAATTGTTTTGCCTGGCTTAACAGCGATTTATTAATGATATATGGGGCGATATCAATATCCTGGCCTATCAGGTTCTCTTTAAACACATCCTTAAACCTGGAGTATGTCAGCGAAAAATTCCACTTGTTTTTCAGGTGCCAAAAAACGCGGGTATCTTCTTTGCTCAGCATGGCGTAATTAACTACAACAAAAGTTTCGGGGTCTAACTTTTTAATGCATGCTAAAATATCCTGGGTATAGTTAATCCAAATTTTTAAATATGCTTCGGCATTTATGCGGTAAAACGCATTTTTTCTGCGTGACTGCCTAAAAATAAGCCATACCAGCCTTGATAAATATTTACGGCCCAGATACTTTCTGTCAATAATTTTAAATTCCCGCCTTAGCAATGAACTGGTTACCGATTGGTAATCGCGCACAATAACCAGGTAACGGGCATCCGGGATTAGTTCTTTATAAACATTAAGGAACATGCAGGTGCGTGGGTCTTTCCAGCCCCATTGGTCATATAACTGCTGTTTAACCTTGATAATGCATTTGACTTTCTCTTTCTCATAAACAGAAAAAGCATCAACACGCCCGTCTGTTAAGCCGGTCCTGGGCAGGTTATGATTGGCCAGGATCTCTTCGTGCATCTTTAAAAATTCCACGTCCTCAAAATGCCCATCGGGATTTCCGGGGCCTGGTTCAACCAGCTTTTCACCCAGCTGCATACCGCACCTGGTAAGCCAATGCGTTATAAGCGAGGTGCCGGAGCGGTGCATGCCGGCTATAATAAGGGTTCGTTTTTGCATAACGTGCGGTGGCGTTAACAGCTGTTACCTACAGATTTAACTATTATGGGCTACTTTTTTTTCGGCCTTATCAAGCGGATTAAGGTTGTTCAGGATAAAATACAGCAAGGTTGAGGTGCTTTGCGCTACCGTGCTTTCACTGGTGTTTATATACAGGTCGGGAGCGTACGGAACATCAAACTGCGCGTTTATGCCTGTGAGGTTGTTCAGCTTATCCGGGTGCCCATCGGGTAAAAATGCTTTTTTGTAAAGCCCCTTGGTGTCGCGGCTGATGAGTTTTTTTACCGGGCAATCAATATGTACAATGTTTACATGCTGGTATTTTTGAGCAAGCTCATGGCGCATCTCGTTATAGGGGTTTATAGCGCTAACTATGGTAACAATTCCGTGGGCCGAAAAACGGCTGGCCACAAAACCCAGCCTTCGGATATTTTCGCAACGATCGACCTTGCTGAAGCCCAAATCGCGGCAAATTTCATTGCGATATTCATCGCCGTCAATTATTTCAGTCCTAATGCCAAGCCCGGTTAATTCATTTGCAACATTTTTAGCTAATGTTGTTTTACCAGCTCCTGATAATCCGCAGAATAGAAGTATCATATCTCAAATAATTTATGTTGTATGATGAGGCTCAAAAGCACTGCAGGTTACTTTTGACAAGGTGAACATAATAAATTAAATTACCGGTTAATTTTGTTACAATGTAAATACTTCTTTACAAACAAGCCGGCTTGGGAGGCCAACCGGGCAAAAAACGCTAAATTGCGCTGTATCAGCCGTTTTAGTATGAAAAATCAATGGTACGGATAAAGGCACCAGAATGATACATCTAACAAAAATGTTACTTTATCAAACCGGCGCAAGGCCTTGATTGGGGTAGAAGAAAGGTTAATGCAATATTTTAAACATCAGTTCTTTCATCAATTCGCCGTGGGGGGCGTTTGATTCAACACCTTTGCTTTTCAGGTCGTATTCGCGCAGAAAGCTGATGATTTGCATTGTTTTGGGATAGTTGTAGCTGCGGCCGGCCAGCTCATAATCTTTTACAAAATATGGATTTACCCCAATTTCGCGGGCAACGTTTTGGGGCGATTTATCTTTTACATAATGATAAGCCAGTACCTTGCTGAAAAAATTATTCAGGTTACCTAATACAAGCACAATAGGATTTGCCTTAGGGTTGGCTTCAAAATAATTGATAATCTGGTTAACCTTTAACACATCCTTTTTGCCAAGGGCGGTTTGCAGCTCAAATACATTATACTCTTTACTGATACCGATGTTGTCCTGCACCAGCTTCAGGGTAATCTCTTGCCCGGCAGCTATGTTTAGCATCAGTTTTTCCAGTTCGTTTGCTATTTTAGATAGGTCGTTGCCCAGGTATTCGGATAGCATGGCCGATGCCTGTTGATTTATTTTATAACCTTTATCGCTTATAAAACCCTCTATCCAGGCTGGTATTTTACTATCATATAAAGGCGCCGACTCAAAAACAAGCCCGTTTTTTTCTATTGCCTTGTATGTTTTTTTCCGCTTATCAAACTTGCCATATTTGTAACAAAACACCAGTATGGTACTTGGCAGGGGTTTTTCAAGGTAGCTCAATAAAGGGTCGATACCTTTTTTGCTGTCATCATCTTTGCCCCATTTCATATCCTGGGCTTCCTTTACCATTACTACCTGGTAATCGGCCATCATGGGGTAGCGTTTGGCCGCGTTAAGAACGGCCATCATCTCGGTATCCT
This sequence comes from Mucilaginibacter sp. P2_A5, assembly GCF_056404995.1. Taxonomy (NCBI): domain Bacteria; kingdom Pseudomonadati; phylum Bacteroidota; class Sphingobacteriia; order Sphingobacteriales; family Sphingobacteriaceae; genus Mucilaginibacter; species Mucilaginibacter sp. P2_A5. The sequence continues at coordinate 9,607 of NZ_JBFUCY010000033.1, read as the reverse complement.
TGCCATATACCACGGTTTGGTTAAAACCCTTCTCTGCCTCTGGCAGCAGGTGATGTTCAATGTAGTTGCTCACCACATCAATAAAGTAAGGCTCTTCGCCATGCAACAGGTACAGGGGCTTGTATTTACGGTTCTTTATATCCTTTATTATATCGGCAGCTCCCATAAGTCAAAAGTCAAAATTCAAAAATCAAAAGTCAAAAATGACTTTCTGGTTGAGTATTCAAAATTAAAAAAATCAAAACGGTAATGTTGCATGATGATGTAAATGTGGAAAGTAATATTTGAAAAGCGGCGGGTTTGCGATGCCGGCAGGACTTCTTTTTTAATTAAACACTAAAACAGGCTGATGTTTCGGATATTCCTTTTTAATTTTGACTTTTTAATTTTGACTTTGAATTTACCACCCCTCAATCTCCCGCCCTATCCTTTTAAAATAAGTGATGATAACGGGCTGTTGAGCTTGTTTGATGAGATTCGCAAAAAAAACATCATCCTTACGCCCGAAGAGTGGGTAAGGCAGCATTTTGTACAATACCTCATCAGGCAAAAAGGTTATCCGCGTTCGCTCATCCGGCTCGAAGGCGGGCTTAAGCTTAACGGGCTGCAAAAACGTACAGATATAGTTGTTTTTAACAGCAGCGGGCAAAGAATATTGATAGTGGAATGCAAAGCGCCATCTGTTAGTATCGACCAAAAGACTTTCGACCAGGTAGCCCGCTACAACATGGTGCACAAAGTATGCTTATTGGCAGTAAGCAACGGCCTGCAGCATTATTATTGCACTATTAATCACGAAGAGAGGAAATACCAGTTTATTGAAGATTTGCCCGTTTACTGCAAACCTGTTTAGGCAGCATGCACCAGCAGGTTCATCTTCTCCAGCAGCTCGTCGGGCTTAAATGGTTTTGAAACATAATCGTTCATGCCGGCCTCATAAATTTGTTCTTTAATATCCAGCAATGCCGAAGCCGTAAGCGCGATAATCGGAATATGCGATTTTTTAGGGTCGGCCATTTTTCTGATCTCCATGGTGGCATCAAGGCCGTTCATTACCGGCATCTGCAGGTCCATCAGTATAATATCAAAGTTGCCATATTGCATCAGTTCAACTGCGCGCAGGCCGTTTTCGGCAATAGTGGGCGTTATGTTCCATTTAGATAATAGCTTTTTCATCAGCATTACATTTACCATGTTATCTTCGGCAATAAGCACGCGGATACCCGATATTACATCGTTTTTTTCTTGCGCCTGTACCAACGGAGCTATAGCTTTTTCAATAACCATTTCGGTTGATACCGGGAACTCCATATTAAATGAAAACTCGGAGCCCGAACCTGGTTTGCTGGATATATCCATATGCAGGCCCTGCAAATCCAGCAAGCGTTTTACAATAGCCAAACCCAGGCCGGTGCCCCCGTACTGGCGGGTTGTGGTTAATGATTCCTGGGTAAAAGGCTCAAAAATGCTGGTGAGGTTATGTTCTTCGATGCCAATACCTGTATCTTTTATCGTAAATTTAACTGTAACTGTATTGTGCCTGTCTTCAAAACAGGTAACCCTAACCCATACGTTGCCTTTTGTTGTGAATTTTATGGCATTGCTTACCAGGTTATAAATAATTTGCGTAATACGGGTGGGGTCGCCAAAAATTATCTTGTTGCACAGGGAGCTATCCACATCCAGCTTAAACAATAATCCTTTTTCCTGGGCCTTAATCATTTGGGCGCCGCAAATATTGTTCATTAATTCAACAAGGTTAAACCTTATATTTTCAAAAACCACCTTGCCCGATTCAATCTTGTTAAAATCGAGCACATCGTTTACAACGGCCAAAAGGTTATTGGCCGAAAACTTCAGGATCTCCAGGTTTTCCTTCTGATCGGCCCGTGGATTGCCCATCATGAGCAGGTTGCTCATCCCAATTACCGCATTTAACGGCGTGCGCATCTCGTGCGACATGGTCGATAAAAATTCAGACTTGGCCTGGGTTGATTTTTCGGCTTTTTCAATTGCTTTTTCAAGCTGGGCGTTTAGCGCAACCTGGTCTTCGCCGCTTTCTTTCAGCTGTTTTATGTTCTTTAAAAAAGCTGTATAAAAATGGCTATGAATAAATATAAGCAGGATAAAATTGGCAAAAAGAGTAATAATTATGGTTGATTGATCTATTTTATCGGGCTTAATGCCAATAACATACCCCTTTGTAAATTCAATAATCATGAAAACCAATACGGGCACCGCATTCAATAAAGAGTAAACCAAGCCGCCCGTTTGCCCCAGCATGTAATAGCTAAATACAATAACCAATATAATTACCTGTACCGTAACTATATTTACGCTTTGCAAAGTAATATAAACTATGCTTATGTTAACTATAGTGCCTACGCTGAGCAGTAAATGGCATACTAAACGCCAGTTGGGCCGATATGTTAAAAACTTAAACAAACCCGCAATACAAACCATTAATGCGCCGGCCGTATAAGCCAGCATGGTTTGCCCCTGGAAATAAACGCTCATGAAAACGGCGCTTAAAGCGATAAAAACTAACGGAAAACCAAAATAAAGCAGGCGGATACGTGCCTGATCAATGAAAGACTGTTCCTTTGATAAAATCCTGAAAATTGAAAAATTGAAAAAGCTTATTCCTTTACTCATGATTAAAGCACATTGCCCATGCTAAAACGTATTATAACCAATCAATTGATATTGATAACCTATTTCCGTTTTGCATTCCACAGCCGCTCATTCATGCAATTAGCAAGCCAAATCAATCATGTTTTGTTCAATGATCTTTAATTTGGCTTCGGCATCGGCCTTTTTGCGCAGTTCAATCTCAATAATCTCCGGCTTGGCATTGGCCATAAAACGCTCGTTGCTCAGCTTCGCGTTAACAGCTTTAAGGAAACCCAAAAGATATTCTTTTTCTTTTACAAGCCTTGCGCACTCAACAACAGGATCAAGCTTCTGGCTTAACGGAATAAAAAACTCATCGGTTGAAGCAATAAAATTAACCGCTCCTGAAACTTTATCGGCAACAGATGCAAACTCGCATATATTACCCAGTTTGGCTATAATGGCCGCGTACTGCAGGTAATTTATGCCCGAGTTCGATTTATAAGAAAGCTCAAGCGCCTCTTTAGGCGAAATTTCATTTTTATTACGAACGTGCCTGATTTGAGTAAGAACAATTTTTACGATCTCTACTTCGCCAAGTAGTTGTGTATTTATTTCCCCAATACTTGGTAATTGGGCAACAATACAGCAGTCTTTTTCTGTGCGTTCGCCAAATATCTCGTCGTGCCACAGCTCCTCGGTAAGGAATGGCATAAAGGGGTGCAATACTTTCAATATATTTTCAAAGAATGCCACCGTAGCTTTGTACGTTGTACCATCAATAGGATCCTGGTAGGGGTCGGCGTTGGCCGGGTGGTGATAAGAAGGTTTTATCATCTCCAGGTACCATGCGCAGAAATCGTCCCAAACAAGTTTATAGGTGGCCATTAGCGCTTCAGACAAGCGGTATTGTTTAAAATTATCTTCAATTTCGCCAAGTGCCTGATTAAAACGACTCTCAAACCACTCAATGGCAATGGTATTTGGGTTTTCGCGACTGTCGTCAACTTCCCAGCCCTTGATCAGCTTAAAGGCATTCCAAATTTTATTGGCAAAATTACGGCCCTGCTCGCAATAGCTTACGTCAAACATTAAATCGTTGCCGGCAGGCGAGCAAAGCAGCATACCAACGCGTACACCATCGGCACCGTATTGTTCTATCAAATCAAGCGGATCGGGGGAGTTACCCAATGATTTGGACATTTTGCGGCCCAGTTTATCGCGTACAATCCCCGTAAGGTAAACATTTTTAAACGGCGCCTGTCCTTTAAACTCATGCCCGGCCATAATCATCCTGGCTACCCAAAAAAACAGGATCTCGGGGGCGGTCACCAGGTCGTTGGTTGGGTAATAATAATTAATATCGGCGTTGTTAGGGTTTTTAAAACCATCGAATACCGATATAGGCCACAACCACGATGAAAACCAGGTATCTACCACATCGGGGTCCTGGCGTAAGTCGTCAGTAGTGAGTTTCGGGTTTTGAGTTTTGAGTTTTGCTTCGGCTAATGCTTCGTCAATGTTTTTGGCGATAACAAATTCGCCGTTTGGAAGGTACCATGCCGGGATTTGCTGTCCCCACCATAATTGGCGGCTGATGTTCCAGTCCCTCACATTCTCCATCCAGTGGCGATAGGTGTTTACAAATTTTTCCGGAATGAGTTTTATCTCGCCATTCAATACATAATCCAACGCCGGCTTGGCCATCTCGCCCATTTTGCAAAACCACTGCATAGATAATTTTGGCTCAATAACGGCATCGGTGCGTTCGCTGAAGCCTATCTGAGATTTATAGTCTTCTACCTTATCTAACGCATGTTCAACATCAAGTAATGATGCAATCTTTTTACGGGCAATAAAGCGGTCTTCACCCACCAATATCCGGGCACTCTCGTTTAATGTACCATCGTCATTTAAAATATCAATAACCGGCAGGTTGTGCTTTTGCCCAAGCTCATAATCATTCAAATCATGGGCAGGTGTAACCTTCAAACAGCCGGTACCAAAATCCATAGTAACATACTCATCCAGTATTACCGGAATCACCCTGTTTATCAAAGGAATTATAACCTGCTTGCCATGCAAATGAAAATAACGCTCATCGTTCGGATTAACGCAGATTGCAGCATCGGCCATAATGGTTTCCGGACGTGTTGTAGCAACAGTTAAATAACCGGGAGACTGATTTTCTCCAACTATATGGTACCTGATATAGTATAATTTCTGATTTACCTCCTTACGGATAACTTCCTCATCAGATACCGCTGTTTTCCCCTGCGGGTCCCAGTTTACCATGCGCACGCCGCGGTATATCAGGCCTTTTTTGTACAGGTGGATAAAGGTATCTATTACCGCTTCAGACATTTCGGGGTCCATGGTAAATTTGGTGCGGTCCCAATCGCACGAAGCGCCTAATTTTTTAAGCTGATCGAGGATAATACCACCGTATTTTTCTTTCCACTCCCAGGCATAAGTTAAAAACTCGGGGCGGGTAAGGTCTTTTTTGCTGATGCCGCGCTCCTTAAGCATGGCCACAACTTTGGCTTCGGTAGCAATACTGGCATGATCTGTACCGGGTACCCAGCAGGCATTTTTGCCTTTCATGCGGGCGCGGCGTACCAATACATCCTGAATGGTATTGTTTAGCATATGCCCCATATGCAAAACCCCGGTAACATTTGGCGGCGGTATCACTATGGTATAAGGCTCGCGCTCATCGGGCACCGATTTAAAAAAATCGTGCTTTAACCAGTAACTGTACCATTTATCTTCGGTTTCTTTAGGCAAATATGTTTTAGCAATACTCATAACGCGCAAAAGTACGATTGTTCGTGGTTCATAGCAAATAGGTTTTGCGGTTCGGGGATCCGGTTGCGAGGGTCGGGTTGTGGGGAGCGAGGCCCGGGGTTGATGGTTTGGGGTTGCGCGGCTTGAGGGCCGGGCTAACGAAACAAGTTTTGACAAGCGATGCGTGTAACCAGGCAACAGATTAAAGCTATAGTTTATCTACATTTTTACCGGCCACAGGCAACCCGAACCATGCAACAGATTAAAGCTATAATTTGCCCATATTTTAACCGGCAAAAGGCAACTCGAACCCGGCAACAGAAATGCTCCACAATATTTTTACAATTAAAAAGTTATAGTACTACCCTAACACGAATACACTAATAGTCATGAAAACAATGCATATACACCGTTTTTGGCTCGATGTTTTAAAAAGATCAAGGCTGGGTTTTGTAATAAACTGGTTCAACCGTTAGGTGGTTCGCCTTTATCTGTTTACATACTTTTACTGTAATTTATTATCTTTAATTTTCGGGTAATAAATTATGAAATTAAAGTTTTGGTATTTTATGCTGATGAGCGCCTTATCGTTACGGGCAAACGCGCAGGCAACCCGCAAAATACAACCACCAAAACATAAACGCAAAACAACAATCCCCATCAAATTTATCGATCAGGCCAATATGGATACCTCCATTAAGCCCGGCGACGACTTTTTTGAGTACGCCAATGGAAACTGGATAAAAAAAAACACGATACCTGCCAAGGAAAACCGTTGGGGGAGCATTACTATGGTGCGCCAGGAAAATGCCAAAAAACTTATAGAATTATTGGAAGAAGTAAGCAGGAAATCGGTAACTGCACCTAAAGGCAGCCTTATACAGCGCGTTGGCGACCTTTACGCCAGCAGCATGGATACCGTCGCGATTGAAAAGTTGGGCTATTCGCCTATTAAGCCCGACCTGGAACGCATTGACAAAGTCAACAACTTTGACGACCTTATCAATGAGCTTGCTTTTGAACGTGTTAACGGCATATTCGCTCAACTGTTCGGGTTGGAGGTTAATCAAGACGATAAAAATGCATCAAAGTATATTGTTCGTCTTGGCCAGGGAGGTACTGCATTACCCGACAGGGATTATTATTTAAAAAACGATCAGCGATCAAAGGATGTCCGGGATGCTTTAAAAACTTTTGCGATAACTGTGTTTACGTTAAGCGGCTGTGATGCCGGTGAAGCCGTTAAAAATGCGACAATAGTTTATAACCTGGAAGCGGCTTTGGCAAAAGCGCAGCTTAGCCGTGTGGCTATGCGCGACCCGCATGTTATTTACAATAAATTCCTGGTTGCAGATTTTAATAAAGTTACCCCGCATTTAAACTGGACCAAATTATTGCCAATGCTTAATGCATCTGGCCAGGATAGCATCCTGGTTAGCCAGCCTACATTTTTCAAAGCGGCCGACTCACTATTAGCGGCTACCCCAGTTGAAAATTGGAAAATATTTTTTAAATGGAATATTTTAAGAGGGGCTTCATTAAGCTTAAGCCCGCCTTTTGTACGGGCATACTTTGCTTATAACAGTGTGTTAACCGGCGAAAAAAGACATGTGCCGCGGAACGAGCAATCGAGCCGCACAGTTGACGGCACGCTTGGCGAATTGTTAGGACAACTGTATGTAGAGAAATATTTTACGCCATTAGCTAAAAAGCGCGTAACCGAACTTGTAAACAACCTAAAAACAGCCCTTGGCGACCGTATTAAACGCCTGGACTGGATGAGCCCTGAAACAAAGAAGCACGCGCTTAAAAAATTGAATGCATTTACCGTAAAAATAGGGTACCCTGATAAATGGGAAACTTATGCCGGTGTAGTAATAAACCGTAATGACTACTTGGGCAGTATGCGGAGCATATCCAAATGGCGGTACAATTTTATGGTCAACCACTTGGGTAAACCCGTTGATAAAACGCGTTGGGGATTAACGCCATCGGCCGTGAACGCTTACTATACCGAGACCAATAACGAAATTGTTTTTCCGGCAGGGATCCTGCAATTCCCCTTTTTTGATTTAAAGGCCGACGATGCTGTAAACTATGGTGGCATAGGCGGCATAATAGGCCACGAAATGATTCATGGCTTTGACGACAAGGGCCGCCAATATGACGCCGATGGCAACCTGCGCGATTGGTGGACAAAAACCGATGCCGACAAATTTAAAGTACGTGCCAACCGGCTGGTAATGCAATACAACAGCCTTACCGTATTGGATAGCCTGCATGTAAACGGCAAGCTAACCCTTGGCGAAAATATTGCCGATTTGGGAGGCTTAAGCATTGCCTACGAGGCTTTTCTGAAAACAAAACAAGGCCGGTCGGCTAACAAGATAGGTGGCTTTACGCCCAACCAGCGCTTTTTCCTGTCATGGGCGCAGGTATGGCGCGGTTCGCAACGCCCGGAGGTGGCGGCCCAGCGTGTCCTTACAGATCCGCACTCGCCCGAGCAGCACCGCGTTAATGCTACCTTAACCAACATTGATGCATGGTACAAAGCATTTAACGTTAAGCCGGGCGATAAAATGTATAAAAAACCGGAAGACAGGACCGAGATATGGTAATTATTTTAGTAACGAGTATTTAGTATCAAGTATCAAGAGAAGGCAAACAGGCCTGGTTAAGATCGTTTAAATATCGAACACTGAATGCCCGCTATCGAATAATAAAAATTTCGATGTTGGAAATCCAAAATTCATCGTTCGATATTACTTCCGTTTTCCTTACTTAATAACGTTGGACATAATAATAGGGGCAAGCCCTCAATGCCTCTTTATTATACCCTTAAAAAGGTCTTTTTCTGGTATAAATAATACAGAAACAGCCATTTCACCATCACAAAGGTAATGGCCATGGCCACGGCGTTAAACGGATCGCCTATGAGCTGGCCTATCCAGCCAAAAAAGCCGTTGTTGGTATAATTCCATTTGATGAAGTGGCCCGATACGTAAATCAGGATGGAGTTCATGCCTATCACCCTAAAATAAAACGACCATTTTTGGTAGCCCAGCACATCAATAATATAGTAAAAGAAAGCCATCAGTAATAAGCTTAAGCCACCCACCTGCATTACAAACGAGCTGGTCCACAGGTTTTTGTTGATAGGGAAATCAAGGTTCCAAACCTGGGCTATGATCAGGAAAGCCACGCCGGCAATGGCAAGGATGGCTACTTTTTTCATTTGCGCCAGGCCCGTTTTTTTCAGGATGGTGCCGGTAATAATACCCAGCAGGCCGGTACTGATAGCCGGGATAGTTGAGAATAAGCCCTCCGGGTCATGAATGCCCAAATACAGTTTGCCGGGCAGGATAATCCTATCCATATAAGATGCAAAATTGCCCTGCATGGTTAAATCGCCATGCGGATAGCCAGGTGCCGATGTGAATTTTAACAGTAACCAGTAACCTATAATGAATACCCAAAACCAAATCATTTGCATGCGCTCGCTGCTGTACAGGTAAATAATGTTGGCAAACATGTAAGCTATACCTATGCGGCCCAGCACGCTTGCAAACCGGATCTCAGCCACCGGCATAATTTTTAAGCCATTGTTTACCACCAGGCCCAGCAAAACTAATATGAGCGCCCTTTTTATCACGCGTAATACCAACTGCTGCTTGCTTTTGCCTTTCTCCAGCTCGCGGCCAACCGAAAACGGGGTTGATACACCTGCCATGAACAGGAACAGCGGAAAGATCAGATCGTATAAATGAAAACCGTTCCAATCGGGATGGGTGAACTGATTGGCGATGGAACCCCAGAAAGGCGAGCCCGTAGCCTTGGCCATGGTATGAAATATTTCTTCGCCACCCATTATCCAAAACATATCAAACCCACGCAGGGCATCCAACGAAAAAAGCCGTGTAGGAGCAGAGTTGATGCTATCAGGTGCAGTGTCGCCAGTAACGGTTTTTGCTTTGGCAGTCATTGTTTTACGGTTTATTGTGATGAACTAAAGATATAAAAAGAATAAACTATTTAAAATATTTTTTTTAGATGGTTGACTTTTTAAAATTTAGTGGTGAGTGGTGAGTGGTGAGTGGTGAGTGGTGAGTGGTGAGTGGTGAGTGGTGAGTGGTGAGTGGTGAGTGGTGAGTGGTGAGTGGTGAGTGGTGAGTGGTGAGTGTGAGTGGTGAGTGGTGAGTGGTGAGTG
>NZ_JBFUCY010000032.1:0-89399 GCF_056404995.1 Mucilaginibacter sp. P2_A5 | reverse complement strand
ACTTATGGCTCAGGAGAGCGATAGATAAAAAAGGCACGCTGCCATACGGGAATGCTGCTGATAACAGTATCACCAAAATGCTTACGCTATTTCCTGAAGCAAAACTCAGGGGCGGGTAAAAAACACCAGGAGCTAAACTGCTACGCTGCCATAAGTTGCTTTTCGCAAAATTCGGAAATAGCTTGTCATCTGCAATGCCATTATTTGTGCGCAAATAAAACTTACTCAGGATGACAGGAAAATGGCATTCGTTAACTAGCACCAACAAAAAAACTAACACCCGAAAAATCGTGTTAAATGTTAAAGGAATATCGGCCTATCCAGTTTTATCGCAATCCTGTAAGCCGCGTTCATTAATCCTACATGACTATAGGCCTGCGGAAAATTTCCCCATTGGCTACCGTCATTTTCGTCAACATCCTCGCTGAAAAGCAGCAGGTGGTTGGAGTACTTGAGCAGATTGCCAAACTCACGCTGGGCATCGTCTAAGCGGCCAACGCTGGCCAGGGCTTCAACGTACCAAAAGGCGCAGATAAGGAAAGTGGTTTTAGGTTTACCAAAATCATCCTTGTATAAATATCTGTAAAATAGTCCATTAGATGCTTTTAGTTCATTTTCCAATGCAATTAAATGATCCTTGGCCCGCTGCGATGTTGGGTCGAGGTAATTCATCATAATAAGCTGCAAGGTACTGGCATCCAGGTTTGAACTGCCTGCCGAATTCGTGTATACCTTCCTGATGGGATCATAACAGCTTTCAATATGCGCGGCCGCGCGTTCTTTTAAGGCTATAGCCTTATCAATCAATTCTTTATTATCAATTGTACGTGCCATTTTTTCGGCAGCAGAAGCACCCGCCCATTGAAACAAATTACTGTAACAGTGAATATTGGCCATGTTACGGAACTCCCAGATACCGGCGTCTTTTTCGTCAATTGTGAATTCAATCTTCTTCAGCAAAAACTCAATCCATCGTACCGAGTCTTTTCTTTCGGAGAAAACAAAGCGATGATCGGTATAAAGTGGTAACATAGAGATCATTACCTGCCCGTAAATATCGTTCTGAATGTGTTCAGATGCCTGGTTGCCAACACGCACCGGCTGGTTGCCCAGGTAACCTTCCAAATCGGTTAAAACATTTTCTACCAAATCTTTTTTACCGGTGATACTGTACAGTGGCTGGTAGCGTTCGTTTGTTGAAAAAGATATATCGGTAACGTAGCTAAAATACCGTTCCATTTCTTCAAAATGACCAATGTGGTTAAGCGCGGTTATCACATAGTAGGTATCGCGCAGCCAGCAGTACCTATAATCCCAATTACGGCCACTTCCCGGCGATTCCGGCAAACTGGTAGTGCTGGCGGCAATAATGGCTCCTGTGTCCTCAAACTGGTGTATTTTCAAAGCCAGTCCCGACCGGATGACATAGGGTTGAAAATAAGTGGCGATAGAGGAGTGTTTAATCCAGGTGCGCCAGTATTGGATAGTTTCGGATAAAAAACGTTCGGCAGTTGTAATTAATGGCGCCTCCAATGGTTCGCCATAAGTGAGCGCCAGGTATTTGATTTCGTTGAGCACAAATGGCTGCTCGTCGAAAACATAGCTGATAGGAATATTGGTGGTAAGCCTGATATTTTCTTCGCCACCCAGGTATTGTATGTGGTTACTGCCCCGGTTTACCTTCAGCTTTACCGCGCCATACTCAGAAACCGGCTCACATTTTACCTTAACCCTCGGCGATCCTTCGATGGCTTCAATTTTCCTGAACAGCATCAATGGTTTGTAATAACGCTGGTGTTGGTAAAAACGGGGAGCAAAGTCGGTTACCCGGTACATGCCGCCGGTGGCGGGACTAATTTCGGTAATCAAAACGTTGGTATTCTCCAGGTAATACTGGTGGGATGTAAACTCACCTTCAGGTAAAATCGAAAATTCGCCGCCCTTTTTCTTATCCAGTAAACCACCAAAAATGAAGGTGCTGTCAAATCGGGGCCAGCAAAGCCACTCTATATTTGTATTTTTATGTATATGCGCCAAAAAAGCGCAGTTTCCAATTATCCCGGTATCGTAGGTATGTCGTTCCATTAATATTGATTTTAGCCTGATTAAAATGTTCAACAACCTACCTTGTGTAATGTTGGCGTAAAAAGCAGTATAATTTCTGATTAATTTGGATTTGTCAATTAATGTATATTAACTTAGTAGACTTTAATCTACTTAAATTATAATTAGTCATGAGTTTACGATTAGGCGACAAAGCCCCAAATTTTCAAGCAAAAACCTCGGCAGGAGAAATAGACTTTTACGAATACCTTGGCGATAGCTGGGGAGTATTATTCTCTCACCCAGGCGATTACACACCGGTTTGTACTACCGAACTTGGTAAAACAGCCGCCTTAAAAGATGAATTTGCTAAGCGCAATGTTAAGGTTTTAGCACTTAGCGTTGATTCGGTTGAATCGCATACCGGCTGGATAAACGATATTAACGAGACGCAGGGCGTAGAGGTAAACTTCCCGATCATCGCCGATGAAGACCGTAAAATTTCTGAGGCTTACGATATGATCCACCCAAATGCATCAGTAAATGCAACGGTGCGTTCATTGTTTATTATCGGGCCTGATAAATCTGTTAAGTTAATTATTACCTATCCGGCGTCAACAGGGCGTAATTTCCAGGAAATTTTAAGGGTTATTGATTCGTTGCAATTAACGGCCAATTACGGTGTTGCTACACCAGCCGATTGGAAAGACGGAGAAGACGTTGTTGTGGTACCTGCTACCAAGACAGAAGACATTCCGGCCAAATTTCCAAAGGGTTTTACACTCATAAAACCTTACTTACGCACTACTCCGCAACCAAATAAATAATTTTATTTGGTTTATTAATTATTTTATATATTTGAAAAAGATAGGGTTATCTATTCCGTCTGAACATTAAAACCATTTTATTTTCAGTTTGGCTTTAGTTTTTAATCTCACAACAATTTTTTAATACGATAATTATAATTATGAAAACTGGAAAAGTAAAATGGTTTAACACACAAAAAGGTTATGGCTTTATTGTTACCGAAGACGGTAAAGATCTTTTTGTACACTTTAAAGACGTGCAAGGCGGCGTAAATGCCATTAAAGATAATGATAGCGTTACTTACGAAGTGGAAGAAGGCAGAAAAGGATTACAGGCAGTAAATGTTAAAAAAGCATAGTTAACCAAAGTTCTTAACGAGAGACCTCTGCATACACAGGGGTTTTTTTTGTGCTGTTTTTTTGAAACTATATATATAATTCTGCTACTTTAGCCATCCAATTATTATAATTATGACCGATGTTACCGCCGCTAAGGCCACCAGGAACATGATATTCCTTGTACTTGTTGCTTCCCTGGGCTATTTTGTTGATATCTATGATCTTTTAGTCTTTTCGATAGTGCGTAAAGCCAGCTTGCTGGATATTGGCGTTTCTGCGGCAGATGTATTACCTAAAGGTGTTTTTATCATTAACGTGCAGATGTTTGGCCTTTTATTGGGGGGCATTTTATGGGGTGTAATTGGCGATAAGCTGGGCCGTATTAAAGTGCTGTTTGGTTCCATTCTGTTATATTCGGTAGCCAATTTTGCCAACGCCTACGTGCACGATGTAAATACCTATGCATTGGTTAGGTTTATTGCAGGCATTGGCCTTGCCGGCGAACTTGGCGCGGGCATTACCCTGGTAAGCGAAACTTTGAGTAAAGAAAAACGCGGATACGGAACCATGATTGTAGCCGTAATTGGTTTATTTGGCGCGGCAGCAGCTGTAATGGTAGCTAAACATGGCTGGCAAAATGCCTATAAAGTAGGTGGGGGGCTTGGTATATTATTATTACTTTTAAGAATAGGAACTTTTGAATCGGGTATGTTTAAAAACATCGAGCAAAGCAAAGTATCAAAAGGAAACTTCTTCATGTTATTCAGCAGCTGGGATAAATTTAAAAAATACATTTATTGTATCCTTATCGGGGCGCCATTATGGTATGTGGTAGGTGTATTGGTTACCTTATCGCCCGAGTTTGGCAAAGCCATGGGGGCAAAAGAAGCTCTAAGCGCTGCTGATGGGGTTTTATATACATACATCGGGATAGCCATTGGTGATATTTTTGCCGGGCTGCTTGCCCAGATCACCAAATCAAGAAAACTTACCATGGCGGTATTCTTGTTGTTATCGGTGGTGAGCGTTATATTCTATTTAAGCTCAAAAGATTTAACCAATGCCCGGTTTGTTTGGCTCTGCTTTTTCATGGGCTGTTCTGTTGGCTACTGGGCCACATTTGTTACCATTGCAGCCGAGCAATTTGGCACCAACATTCGCTCAACAGTTACCACCACAGTTCCAAATTTTGTAAGGGGATCTTTAATTCCAATCAATATGGCTTTTGCAGCTTTTGTAAAAAGCTACGGCATGGTTACAAGCGGTTATATCATGATGGGTATCCTTACACTTATCGCCTTGTTTTCACTAAGTCAGCTAAAGGAAACTTTTGGTAAAGATTTGGATTATGTGGAGATTAGTTAGGGTTGGTGAATAGTTGATTAAGTTGGATTGGTTGATTAGGTTAGAAACCTGAACTACGGCAATCCGGTTAACTTCTGTTTTTTTATATCCGATGCTAACCACTCACCCAATCAACCACTCACTTAATCAACCAAAAAAATTACATTTGCATTAATGATAAGCAAAGAACAGATAGCTGCAGACTACCAGCAGATACAGGACGAAATATGCCAGGGGCTTGAACTGGCCGATGGGAAAGCTAAATTTGAAGAAGAAAAATGGGAGCGGGAAGGCGGCGGCGGCGGCCGTACGCGTGTTATCCAAAACGGCAATATTTTTGAAAAAGGGGGCGTAAACTTTTCGGCCGTGCATGGCCAGCTACCCGATAGTATGAAAAGAGCTTTGCAGGTAGAATCTGATGATTTTTTTGCTACCGGTGTTTCTATCGTGATCCATCCAAACCACCCGATGGTGCCTATCATCCACATGAACATCCGTTATTTCGAAATGCCTTCATCTATGAATGGCAATAAACAACCCATCCGTTGGTTTGGCGGCGGTATCGACCTTACACCGCATTATGTTATTGAAGAGGATGCTAAGTTTTTTCATACCAGCTTAAAAGCGGTTTGCGATAGTTACTATCATGATTTTTATCATCGGTTTAAGCTTTGGGCCGATGACTATTTTTACATCAAACACCGGAACGAAACCAGGGGTATCGGCGGTATTTTTTACGACAGGCTGACTGCCAATGATGAATTGTCATGGGAAAATATCTTCGATTTTTCGAAAGCCTTAGGGCGTTCTTTTATTCCAACTTATACCGAATTGGTTAACCGCAACCGAAATAAACCGTTTACAGAAGATGAGCAGTTGTGGCAATACCAACGCCGCAGCCGCTATACCGAGTTTAACCTGGTTTATGACGCCGGCACCAAATTTGGCCTGGAAACCAATGGGCGTATCGAATCGATATTGATGAGCCTGCCGCCAACCGCCAAGTGGGTGTATAACTACCAGGCAACGCCGGGCAGCGAGGAAGAAAAAACACTATCTTTATTAAAAAAAGGAATTAACTGGGCTTAATATCATTACCTATGAAAAAGCTTGTGCTGCCAATTTTAACAATTTGCTTTTTATGCTCCTTTGGCGCTATGGATTACCCGCTTAAAGGGGTATGGGAATATAGGGGAGGTGTGGTTAACGGCAAAACGGACAGCGCTTCAACTGCTTACTCCTTACAGCGTACCTACGATAAATCGCATTATAAAGCCGTTTTAAAGGAAAAGGGCGAAAAGGACGTGGTTTACGAAAAAGGAGATTACCAATTGCAGGCCGATACTTGTTTTGAAACACAAACCTACAGCTTGCAAACCTCAGAATTACTCAATAAAGTAGTGAAATATACCTATGCAATTAGTAATGATACACTTAAATTATTCACCGTTTTGCCCAATGGTAATAAGATTGAAGATCACTGGGTAAAAATCAAATAAACCAAACCTGCAACGTTAATAAATTAGCTTGTGTGTATAAATTATGCATGCATATTGTTGCCAACAATTGGCACATTAGTCAACTATTTTCTTAACTTCGCAGGTCGTTTAAAAATCAATTTTTAACACGAAAAACAGAGAGAAGGTTCTACAAATAAATAAAAATGGCTGACGATAATTCAAGCAAAGAAGACAGAATAATTTCGATAAATATTGATGAGGAAATGCGATCGGCATACATTGATTATTCAATGTCGGTGATTGTTTCCAGGGCGCTGCCCGATGTCCGCGACGGACTAAAACCCGTACACAGGCGTGTATTATTTGGCATGCTTGATTTGGGTTTAAATAACAACAAGCCCTACAAAAAATCGGCCCGTATTGTGGGCGAGGTAATGGGTAAATATCACCCCCATGGCGATAAATCTGTTTATGATACCATGGTGCGTATGGCCCAGGAGTGGAGCCTGCGTTACTTACTGGTAGAAGGACAGGGCAACTACGGCTCGATAGATGGCGATGAGCCTGCGGCAATGCGTTATACAGAGGCCCGCTTACAAAAGCTTGCTGAAGAGATGCTGGCCGACATCAACAAAGATACCATCGATTTTCAATTAAACTTCGACGACTCGTTACAGGAACCAACCGTTTTACCTGCAAAATTCCCTAACCTTTTGGTTAACGGCGCATCGGGTATTGCGGTGGGTATGGCTACCAATATGGCGCCGCACAATTTATCGGAGGTTATTGACGCCACCATGGCATTAATTGATAACCGCCAGATAGAGGTTACCGAGCTAATGAAATACGTAAAAGGCCCCGATTTTCCTACAGGTGGTATCATCTACGGTTTTGAAGGCCCGCGTGAAGCATTAGAAACAGGCAGGGGCAGGATTGTTATCCGCTCAAGGGCCGAGATTGAAACCCATGGTAACGACAGGGAACGTATTATTGTTACCGAAGTACCTTACCAGGTAAACAAGGCGCTGATGATTGAGCGTACTGCCGAACTGGTGAACGATAAAAAACTGGAGGGCATTTCTGCCATCCGTGATGAATCGAGCAGGGAAGGTATCCGCATAGTTTACGAGATAAAACGCGAAGCTAATGCAGCTATCGTACTAAATAACCTGTTCAAATACACCGCGTTACAAACTTCATTTAGTGTAAACAACATCGCGCTGGTTAACGGCCGCCCGATGATGCTGAACCTGAAAGATCTGATTCATCACTTTGTGGAGCACAGGCACGAGGTTGTTATCCGCCGTACTAAATTCGAACTTTCTGAAGCCGAAAAACGCGCCCATATATTAGAAGGTTTATTGATCGCCTTAGATCACCTGGACGAAGTTATCCGCCTGATTCGCGCATCGCAAACACCTGATGAAGCAAGGGAAGGTTTAATGGCCCAGTTTGGATTAAGTGATATCCAGGCGCGTGCTATATTGGATATGACGCTTCGCCGGTTAACCGGACTTGAGCGTGATAAGATCAAGGACGAATACGCGGCCCTAATGAAACTGATTGAACATTTGAAATCTATCCTGGCTGATGAAGGTTTAAGGATGCAGATCATTAAAGATGAGCTGTTAGAGATCAAAGAGAAATATGGTGATGAGCGCCGTACCGAAATGGTTCACTCATCTGCCGAAATGCAAACTGAGGACTTTATTGAGGATGAAGATGTGGTGATCACCATATCGCGCGAAGGTTACATTAAACGTACACCTTTAACCGAGTATCGCCGCCAGGGCAGGGGTGGTAAGGGTTCTATTGGCAGCAATAGCCGCGATGCCGATTTTATTGAGCATTTGCTTGTTGCATCCAACCACAACTACATGCTGTTCTTCACCGAATCGGGCCAGTGTTACTGGTTACGTGTATTTGAAATTCCTGAGGGAACGCGTACATCGAAAGGACGTGCCATCCAGAATATCATCAATATCCCTAAAGAGGAAAACATTAAAGCTTACATTAAGCTGATAAGCCTTAAGGATAAAGAGTACCTGGAAAACAACTTTATTATCATGTGTACCAAAAAAGGTACCATCAAGAAAACTTCTTTGGAAGCATATTCCCGTCCGCGTGCTAATGGTATCAACGCCATTAACATTAACGAAGGCGATTCATTATTAGAAGCAACCTTAACTACCGGTAGCAGCGAAATTGTTATGGCGCTTAAATCGGGTAGGGCTATCCGCTTCAACGAGTCGACAGTTAGACCGATGGGCCGTACCGCTACCGGCGTTCGTGGTATTACTTTGGATGATGAAACAGATGAGGTTGTTGGTATGATCAGCATTAACGACAGCGAGACAACCGTACTGGTAGTATCAGAAAAAGGTTACGGTAAACGTACCGATATTGACGACTACAGGGTAACCAACCGTGGCGGTAAAGGTGTAAAAACTTTAAATATTACCGAAAAAACCGGAAACCTTGTTGCCATAAAAGGTGTTACAGATAAAGAAGATTTGATGATCATCAACAAATCTGGTATTATCATCCGTATTGCCGTAAGCGAGCTGCGTACAATGGGCAGGGCTACGCAAGGAGTACGCTTGATAACCCTTAAGGGTAACGATGAGATTGCTTCGGTTGCTAAAATTGAGCACGACGAGGATGAAGAGAAGGAAATTGATGAAAATGCAGAAGCAGGTACAGCCGATGAAAATGAGGCGACCGAAAGCAGCGAAGAATCAAAAACTGACGAACCACCAACTGAATAACAAATATGCAGTGCCGTAAAATTGTTTTATCGGTTTTAATACCATTTATGACTACAACTTTTGCCTTCGCTCAATCTGAAGCGCTGAAAGTTGTAGTTAATAACCTTGCTTTTTACAAGCAAAACAAAGACCTGAAATACCTGCGGGCGGCCAAAAAATCGGCCGATAGCCTGGTGGTTACCAAATCAGATTCGGCAGATTTAGCTAAAAATACGTACCGGGCCCTGATTAATGCGAGCATTTTATTCGTCGATTCGGCAAATACGCTTGGGCAGCCGCCTGCGTTATTGGCGCAAACAGCCGACCTTACCGATAAACTCTTGGCCAAAAGCAAGATATACAACTATCAGCCCGAAATGGACTACGTAAAACGTTGCCTGGCCAATGTATTCATCAGGAAAGGGTTTGAATTTGTAAATAATTCTGATTTTGCCAACGGCAGGCAGGCATTTGAAAACGCTAAAAAATACGCGCCGAATTTTAAACCGGTTAATGATTACATAGCCTATGCTAATAATAAAATGGGCAATTTGGTTGATGCGGCCAAATATTACAGCAACCTGCTGGCTGTTGATAGCACCCGTACCGAATACATTGAAACTGCTTCGGGCATCTACAAATCATTAGGCGACACCGCGAAAGCGCTTCAAATATTGAAGAAAGGCCGCAAGCTGGTACCCAATGACAGGTTTTTATTGCTGGACGAAGCCAATATTTACAACAATTTAAAAGATTATAAATCGTTAGAGCCATTAATTGCGCAACTACTTGATATTAATTCAAATAACGCCGATATTGCATTCGTAGCCGCCAATTGCTACGATCATCTGAACAAATACGAACAGGCCGAATCGCTTTATTTACATACTATTGAGTTAAATGGCTCGGCTTATGATCCGGCACTTAACCTGGGCTTGTTGTACTTAAAGGAAAGCGCTTTAACAAAGCAGGAGGGGGAGAGCGAGAGAAATATTGGCATGGCTATTCAATGGCTCGAAAAGGCCAATGAAATATCGCCGGGAAATGTGAAGGGTTTACAGGCTTTGCAAATTGTATATGCTAAAACCAATAACAAAGATCAACTTGACAAAATAAACAATAAATTAAAACAGCTAACTAACTAATAAAACATGAAAATCAAACTTTTGATGGCGGGCCTGCTGGGCTTAGTTTCCGCAACAACGTTTGCGCAAAAAGGCGAATTGAACACTGCCAAATCAGAATATGAAAAGTATGAAGGCTTAAGGGGTACACCTTTGGCTAAAGCAAGTTTAACCACCGCGCGCACTTCTATTGATAAAGCTGCCGCTAACGAAAAAACGGCTACATTGCCGCTTACTTACGCGTTAAAAGGTGTTATTTACTCTACCTATGCCAACCTGGATTCGGTAGCCGCTACCTCGTTGCCATTGTTTACAACTGCCGAAGAAGCGTTAAAAAAAGCTAAAGAGTTGGATACCAAAGGCGAAAACAAGCAACTTATTGATGCAGGTAACTTAAACCTGGCCCAATACCAGCTTACCAAAGGCGTTGCCGAATACGGAAGCGGTAAATATGACCTTGCCTATAAATCGTTTGATTATTACCGCACCATATTGCCCGAAGATACCAATGCTATTTATTACACCGGTTTATCGGCAGCAAATTCAAAAAATTACCCTGCAGCCATATCAAACTACACCAAGTTGTTAACAACCAAATTTTCAAAGGTACAGGGCGTTTACCTTGATCTTTCGTCTGTTTACCTGTTAAATGCCGATACAGCAAACGCGCTTAAAGCGGTTAGTGACGGTGTGGCTAAATACCCTAATAATGCCGACCTGCGTAAAAGAGAAATTGAAATAAGCCTGCAAACCGGCAAAGAAAAAGAAGTATTGGACAAAATACAAAGCGCTTTAGCGGCCGATCCTAAAAACAAAACTTTATATTATTATGCAGGTTTAACATATTCACAAACCGCAGAAGCAATTATAAGGGAACAAGCTAAAGCGAAAGATGCCGCTACAAAAGCCAAATTACAGGCAAGCAAAGTTGAAAACTATAACAAAGCTGCCGAAATGTACAAAAAGGCCTTAGAGATAGATCCTAACTATTTTGAAGCCAACCTGAATTTAGGCTACGTTATCATTAACCCGGCTATCGACGATTATAACGCCGCCAATAAGTTGCCGGCCAACAAACAAAAAGAATATGATATAGCTATTGCGAAAGCAAAAACTCAATTTGAGGCTGCAAAACCATATTTGTTAAAAGCCGCAGATTTAAATCCAAAATCTATTGATGCGTTGACAAACTTACGTACTTATTACCTGGGCGTAAAAGACGAGGCAAATGCAACTAAAATAAAAGCACAGATAGAGGCATTGCCAAAACAATAATACTATTAAAAGGAGAGGCTTTCATTGTAAAGCCTCTTTCTTTAATATATCTATTTAACATAATGTTAATTATGGAACTTTGCAAATTGTGTGTTTTAGTTCTTTGACATTCACTGTTATACAGAAATAATAAAATTCAAAAAAGCCCCGAAAAATTTAATATAATATTCGGGTATCTGCAACCCGTTTTTTCACCGGTTGCATTTAACAGAAATTACTTAGTACTTACAACCTTAAACTATTATTAAACTTATGCAATTAGTTACAATGACGTACAAAGGCGTCACGTATGATCTGGGCTATATCTTGCCCGTTTGGGTTGATATCAAACAACAGTTTGTTATCATTCCGACCTTTGATTTCAGACCACCGTTTGTTTTACTCCGGATGGAGCGTTGTCACCTCCGGATGTCTGAACAGGCGTTACAACATTTAAAGGATGGTAAAACAATTCCACATTTTAGGCGGGCTAAACCTTTAGCAATTGAGCCGTTGCATAATATTATAGTAAGTTAAGATTACTACATATTCATTTCTGTAAAGCGCCCTCCGGGGCGCTTTACTTGTTTAAAAACTTTTTTAACCTCAAACTTCAAACATTATGGAAAAATTACTATACAGGTTTCTGTACCTGTTAATTTGGTTTATATCTCTAACCGCTGCTGTCGGCTTTGTGCTGTTAGCATACAACGTGTTAACTGGTGGTTTACATAAATTTTAAAACTTCAAGCTATGACAAAATCTTCTGTACTATCCCATTCGTTTAGTAAAAAAGAACGTGCTACTTTGATTGCTCTTCTTGAAAAACTTTATCTAAACGAACATTTCAATTGGGAGTTTTTTAAAAAACATCTACAACCGGATTCAAAGAAAACATTGGTTTCTATTCGAGACCGTGAATACAGGATTCAGATCAAGTCAATTGAAATATTACTTCACAAATTTCAGTCACCTCTAATTAATAATAACAATGGCCGTCCAAATTTTAGAAAAACCCTTACTACTTAGCCCCGGTGAAATAGGTTTTCACGTGGTTAAGGGCGCAAAGTTGCTGATTCAGATTGTATCTGATAATGGCAAAGATGTTGTTTATACGTTTCCGCTTAAGATGGATAATGTCGAACATAGTGCGCCTAAAAATGAGGTTTATTTACCTCTTGGCGGTCTTGGCACTTACTTTAAGTACGCATAGTATGAAAACATCTGCTGCGGCTATTAGCCGCTTAAAACAATGGGAAAGCTTTAGTTCTAAAGCGTACCCGGATGGTTTTTCGAATGGTGTGCAAATGTATTCCATTGGTTACGGCCATCAGATACGTATCGGTGAAACCGCATTGCGAACGCAAATTATAACCGTTGCAAAAGGTACTACTTTGTTAATGGAAGACGTTTATCCTTTAGAGGTTCAAATTAACCGGGATTTAAAAGTTCAACCCACACAAAACCAGTTTGACATGTTAGTCAGTTTTGGTTATAATGAGGGTTCTGGCGCCCTTGGAAAAATTATTACCCTTTGGAACGGTAGCCGCAACGTTAAAGCCGTTACTGATAAGATGCTCCAATACGATAAAACGCATAAAAACGGTAGTGGTGAGTTGATTACGTCTACTGCACTTCATAGCAGGCGTTTAAAAGAGATAGCTATTTTTAATAGCGGCCTCCCTCCTGTTTCGCCCGTTGTTAAAACTGGCATTATTGCGGCTGTTTGTATCGGTGCTGCCGCTTATTTTTTAACGTAGTATGCAGCAGAAATTTTATAATGTCATTATAAAGGCTGATTCTATTCAGTTTCTTAAGTTTCACGGCATTACAAAATTCGATAAGCTCTATAGGTGGCTTGATCGCAAATACCCTGACTGGCGTTGGGGCAATGTTTTTTATTATCGTAAACAGGTTGGGTCTTTTACAAAACACAACCGGCCCGTTTCGTTTTAACTACATTAACCTATACCATTCATCAAAAAAACTGTGCATTTAGTGGATTACAAGGATTTAGGCTGTTAGCCCTAAAATCGGCATGGCTATGAAATAGGCGTGTTGGTAAGGGGCGCTACGGCCTTTCTTGGTATCCCCTATGCACTTGATTTTCTAACTTTTAACCTCCAAAATTATGTACATCTTAAAAAAACAATTGCCTTTCCTGCCTAATACCCCGTTTTACAGGGGGACACCTGGTCTTTTCCGTGATCTTGATTATGACCATCGTTCATTTGGTACATTTAAACGTTATCGTGCTAAAGTGTTTCGTTGGTATTTTCAGGCATGGTATACAAACCTTTGGTTTAAGGGCGAAATCGAAAAAATACATATTCGACTTTGAACACAGACACTTTAACGCACCCTATCACGCAAGTGGTTGCCGGTGCCGCTCCTATCGCCGCAAGTATGCCTGATATGCATAGCATAGGCAATACAATTGTAAACTATACTGGCGCTCTGCTTGCCTCTACCCTAATTCACCTATTTTTTAATTTAATTACAAAACTTAAAAACTCCAAAGATGGAAAAGACAACTCAATCGATCAAAAAAGCGAAAACAGTTAAAAGTACTGTTGGCTCTCCTGCTGCTTCTAAAAGCGTTGAAACGTTTCAAAATGATTTGCCTTATGAACTTGTTTCAAGCTTCCGCTTAAAGCGACTTAAGCCAAAGGCAACGGATCAGCTTATTAAATTATTAATTGATTCTGAGGACTTTAAACAGCTTCAATTGCTCGGTATAAAGTACGGTGTTACTTACTGCGAAGTACTAAAAGGCTTACTTAGCCGTGAATTAATGGACGTTAACAACGGTTCTACCCTTTCTCATTACATCCCTGTTTTACAGGCTTAAGATGTGTGTATGTTCCAAGTTTGTAACACGGAACATTCAGTCCAACGGGTTGGACTTTTAAACCTCTAACCTCTGATTTACTACAATCACATTTATTGATTTATCAGTTCATAATGACAAAAAAGACACGTAAACCTAAAACAAATAAACTACGTGCTTTGCAAACTAAGTATAACAAGCTAAAACAAAAAAGCATGGCATTTTTTAAATCTCGCCGCTCTGGCGGTCGTAGTTCTTACGGTGGTGGTTATAATAAACCCCGTTACAATAAACCCCGCTATAGCGGTCGTCGCTCTTCCGGCCGTGGCGGTTCTCGTATTCCAATTGTGGGGCGTTTAATCCCACGTGCTTTGCAACCTTTTATCCTCCTTGCCGCTATTGTTGGCGGCGTCTGGTACTTTTTTAAAGACCAGTTAAAACCAATGATTGAAAAACTTAAAAACCACGCTGCATAATGATTATACGTAATCGTGAAACACAAACAGAAAACATCCGCAATCAGACAATAAACGGCTTAGCGGTGTTGGCCTATCTTATTAATCCAAGTGGAACCCCTGTAAGTTCGGATGTTGATTTCGAACAATCGGTAGTTAAAGTGATCCTTAACCGAAACGGGCAACAGGACATTATCGTTCAGGACGATCTTAAAAAGTTGGGGCTTGCTTCAAGTATTGA
Source organism: Mucilaginibacter sp. P2_A5 (assembly GCF_056404995.1). NCBI lineage: Bacteria > Pseudomonadati > Bacteroidota > Sphingobacteriia > Sphingobacteriales > Sphingobacteriaceae > Mucilaginibacter > Mucilaginibacter sp. P2_A5. Next base: position 74,756 of record NZ_JBFUCY010000032.1, on the reverse strand, counting down.
TATGCTTAATCAATACGCATTTGATACAGCCGGTGCCACAATTAATAGTAACCTGGGTTCTCTTGTTGCCTTTATGATACCGTTTGGCGGACATATCAATCTTAAAGGTGACGATTTTCTTTTTATTGAGGTTACCAACCTGAAGGACTTGTTTACCTCCGCAATACAGGTTAGTTCCTATCTTGAAATCAAGCCTTTAAAATCAGTAGGTTATGAAGAGTTTATTCCATCTATCAAAACGGTAGTGGTTCAAGCTTCTGAAAGTAGCCGCAAATATGATTTGGGCGATAATGTTAAACGTGCGGTTATCTTGAATTACGATAAAACCGACTTCACAAATAACGTGATTCAGAACATTACCGTTTCGTCAGATCGCTATAGCGAAAATTTGACGTTCGGTGATTTGATTTTATCAAAGGTATCCCGGTACGGAAAGCAACTTATTCCCGTTGGCGCAAACTATGATTTGGCAACGTCATTCCAGCAAGATCAATCGTTCGTGTTGATGGATTTCCATCAGCATTTTAATTCGGTTGAACTTGACATCAAATTTAATTCTGGGCAGGTTACGCAAGGTAAGAACATCCTTGTGTATTGGACATACCGTACTGATATGACCATATTAAACAAAGCTGCTAACCTGCAAGCCAAACATCAGGAAAAGGCCGTTGCTGCCATCCCTGCAAAAACTACGTAACATGTCGTTTTGGAAAACCTTTGGTAAGATAAACCTCGGTTTAGCTAAAGTGGTTGGGAAGACTGCCGGTAACGTAGTAGGTAGCTATGTTGGTATTAAAGGCCTTGGCAATGTGTTTGACAAAAACAAAAGTAATGCCACTGGTGGCGCTGTTGTTACTTCTGTCGATGGTACTCAAAGTAATTCACCTGCTTCACCGTCTATTGGTGGCGCTATTACGGGTTTTTTGGGGGCTGCTACCGGCTTAATGGCCGGTAAAACACACGCACAAGTTGACGTAAATACTGGCGTAGGTGGTCGCCTTGGCGATGCCGGTACTCCCGGCGGTCTCCCCTCTTGGGCTATACCTGCTGCTATTGGTGGCGGTTTATTGCTCCTTTTAACTGCCGGTCGTGGCCGTAAATAAAATCTAACTTAAAACAATCATTTTTAAGAAGTTTAAGACGCTTTATTTATGCCGGGGGCTGTTTATGGCTCCCGGCTTAAAAGTGTCTTAAATCTAAATTTATAAAAAATAACTTAATGAAATTACCAAATTTGATAAATGCGGTTTTGCAAAAAACTGCTCCTATTGATCCTACGGACTTAAACGAATTGACTAATAAGGCGGCTTTGTGGTATGACCAAAATATAAAAGAGGTCGAACGCAAAGAACGTGAAAGCGTTGATCTTGAATTAAAAGACAAAGTTTTCAAACATTTAGACAGTTGGTACGTGCGTATAGGATTGGCTTTCAGCTTCTTCTTTATTGTGCGTTTTATTCAAAACGCAATGAATCCCGGCGATGATGAGCCGGACACTAACGATATGCCCGGATAATGGCATTTGAGGGTAATATCGATGGGTTTATGAGAATGTTTGGTAAGAGTGACGGTATTGGCGATTATGACAACTCCTATAAAGGAAATTATAAAAACAGGTCAAATAATCGTGATCGGCATTATTACCAAACTACACAAAACGTAGACCCCGAAACGGGCGAAGTTTTAGACTTTAAGCCTAATAAAAACCTCAAAAATCCCTATAAAATGGCTTATCGTAAATCGTTTAAAGCCTCGGGCTTTTCAGTGCCGCAACCTAAAAAGATTTTAGATATAGCTATTATGGGCGCTATCGGTTATGGTGCTTACTTACTTTATATCAGAATTTTAAAACCTCTTGGTAATTCGGCTTTAGACAATGCAAAGGATAAAGCAGAAAATATAATAGGTGAAAGCTATGTTGATAGTACTGCCGCCGCTGTTCAAAATAATAAAGCGACTGCTACCGGGCTAGCTAAGACCGGCTTTTCAGTTGGCAGTTTGCATATGAAAAATGCCGGCTTGCTTCATGATCTTATGGATTCTGCTTGGGTTAACCATGATCAGATAGTTAAAACGGTAAAAAGTATGAGTAAACAGACTTTTCAATTGGTTGCTACCGCCTATGGGGTGCGTGAATTACCAAAGTATGCAGGTTCGTTTAGCCACGTTCTAAACGGGTCGTTGTGGACTTTTGGCAGTTCATGGGGTGTCAACAAATTGTCAGGTACTTTGAAACAGCATTTAAATATAGTTCTGACCAGTTCTGAACTGGGTTCTATTTCGTCATGGCTTAATTTAATTACATAATGATTGCAGAAAAAAACACACTTTCGCAAGTATTCGTAAAAGGTAACGATTACGGTACTGAAGAGTGGTGTAAACAGTTACTCCAAAACGTGACATCAAAAAAGCTTGATAATGTCAATGCTTATGTAGGTGTTATTCGTTTTCCATCGGATGACTTTTTAGACCATCAGTTAAACCAACATCAAACTACGCAATTTCAAAATTCAATTTATGTCGGCTATATGGATATGCTGTTACCGAAACAGGAAACTGCGGGTAATAACTTAGGCTATAGTCGGTTAACTTTTAACTTAAGCGGTGCTACCCGTACGTTTATACAGTTGTCTTACGGCTCATTAAGTGACCCTGCGGATAAAGCTGCGTTTAAACAGTTCATATTAAGTCAGTATGATGAAATAAGCGATGGGTTGGTATTTAGCCGGGATTGTATGCAATATCTGACTGATATTAAACTTTCGGGTAGTTATTATTTACATGACGGCTCTTCTTTTACACCTGTATTAACCGGTTCATTCATACCCTCAATTGAATTTGAGGTGTTGGTATCCGGTTATAAATGTTTGTTGTTATGAGTAAATGGGGACATTATATTAAATCCAGTTTTAGCGATTTGCGTTGCTGTGATGAAACAACGTCAACTACCGTTGACCCCGGTAATCCATCTATTACATATGGTTGGCGTGCTTTAGCAAGTTCGCTAACTTGTGTTTTAGATGGTAACGGTAATAATACCGGTTATGCACATTATGCAACATTAGAGAAGTATAATACTGCGACCGGTGTTGCGACCGGTGACACAAAGGCAAATAATGTTAGTGATTCTGATTACGTAAGTGATCATATAGACACTAATACCTGCGCTGTAACTGGTACAATAACCGCTCATAACGGCACTTCTAACTCTCATACTATTATTCATTTAAGTTCTATAGACGGGCTTACTGTAGATATTGATTTGTATCCGGGACAAACTAAGACGCTTAATATAGCAAATCGTTTATGGACGGTTAATGTGGTTAATGTTCCTGCCGGTGGGTCTACCTCTGGCCAATTTGCTACTACTGTTAATAGTAATACGATTCCTTTAAACTTTAATGAACATCACGACTTTTCGGCAAACGTTCCCGTTTCTGTTCAGGTTGTACCAAATTAAAAAATCATGAATATTAACATCTCTGATCCTACACCCAAAACGGGTGTGGACGTCTCGGCTGCTTATCAGGCCGGTTATAATCAGTATCCTGTAGACCATCCGCCGGTTGATGGAAATAATTTCTATTCACTTGGTTATGCGGATGGATATGCTAATTACCCAATAAGTAACCCCGTTCATATCACATATTTTTTAACAATCCTTAATAATACTCCTAGTCATTTGTTTTTACAATTTAAGTTAGGGGACGCTGTTTTAATTGACCTTAACATTCCGCCCTTTGATTATTATATTCATGATATATCAGAAATGCCGCAACCTGTTCATTTGGTTGCTCATACTGATGTTCCCTATAAAATCGATACCCTTTATTGGTTAGGGGATGATGGCGGTGGTTTTGCTCATAATGGTGTTACCGCTAATACTATTGATATGACTTCGGAATTCTTTACACGTCAATTTACGCAAACTTGGACATGACAAAAAGTGAATTAGTTGCGAAACTTAAAGCAGATCAGATTGAAAACAAATTTTCCCTTGATGGGGAGTATGTTGTTTTTGATAAAACTTCAAACCTCAAATATCAGCCTTACGGTTATGGCTTTACGCTTGGTGATTTGCTTACTGGGAATCCAGTTAGTAATACCAGGTTAAACGTTGCATTGTTGTTAACCCTTTCGGGCGTACAGGCGGATGGGACGTTTACAGACCTTAAAGTATTGGCTTCTTATCGTTCTCCTGAATACGATCTCTTAAACTTCGGCCAATCCGATAGTAAGTTGTACACTAAAGGCGATGCGCTTGCGCTCGGAACAAAAGATGTTGACGGATTATTAGCGGCTGTTAAAACCAATTTTACCCCCGGTGAAATTGGTGTTTACAAATGGGGCGTACATATAGGACGTACAAAGGAGCCAAAAGAGTGGGATAAACGATCAGATACCTCCATTAAACAAAAAGCTTTAGACTTTTTAATTAACGACAAAATGAAAAACATTTTATTATTAGGTGCGGCCGCTGCGGCCGGTTGGTTTTTCTTCATAAGGAAAAAATCGTAATTTCTTTCCAACTAAGACAATAGTTATTTAGGCCGGGTTCGTCCCGGCCTTTTGTTTTTCTCTATTCTAAACCTTAAACCATTCATCAAAATGTCAATTAGAATTGAACATAAGATTTGGTATATCAAAGAATTTAAAGACGGCAAAGAATTTTACGACTTTAATCTTAGGGATATACCTACGGATATGCTTTCGCATATCGTTCATGCACTTACATATGAATCACTGGCACGTGCCGGCGTGCTGTATGACCAAACGAAATTAGAAAAGGAGTTTGGTATCAAGATAGATTATTTCAAGGCTGTTGAGCAGGCTATTAATGCTAAAAAGACTTTGATAAATATAGATTTTGATAAGGAGCGTGAAAGGAACAATAAAATCTATTTAGACCACTGTAAAGCGACAGGTCTTGACCCTAAACAAATATTCATTGATTTTCCTATTTCAAAATGATTGATACAATCGAATTTAAACTTAACAATGTCGACACTTACAATATTATCAAAACTCAATTTGAACGGACGTCAAAAGTCGGTTCGACAACGTTCTTGGTTGATGAGGACACGGGCGAAGTTTTTGAGAATAGCAAAATTCGTGCTGTTCTTCATCATGATACTAATAACATTACTGCTTTTACTAAGCGTTCTTCTATTTATATTGCCTCAAGTCATTATACTTTATCTTACGTTTATAATATTTCGCAAAATTTCATAGCCTTTAATTTTGCTATTCCAAAGTATTTGTTTGGTACCAATATTTTACAGTTTATTAGGTATTACAGCCAATCTCCTGAAACTGTTTATCAATATTTTATGGATTTTGTGCATGGCTTTGTTAAAAAGCATTTTTTACAAACTGTTAAGATGTTTGATATTGAATTAACACGTCTTGACCTTTGTTATAATCAGTTTTTCAACTCAAAAAATGATGCGTTGTCATACTTGGAACAACAAAAGGTATTGTTAAAAAAATATGGCCGTTCCTCAAAGAATGAGGGTAAAGATTACGGTACTACTATTTTTTATCATACTAAACGTTATTCTTTCAAAATTTACCATAAGGGTACAGAGTTCAAAAAGAACGACCGTAAAGAGTTGATTAAGAAAAATAACACTGGTGAAACCTTAGACCATTTGCAGGAAATGGCCGACCGGATATTAAGGTATGAGGTTACGTTCCGGGCGTCTCAAATGAATTATCTGTTTGAAAAGGCGGAATTGCATGCTAAGTATGTGCCTTTTGTTTTCGATCAGACAAACCATTTGTGGGCGCGTAAAACTTCACCGGAATTTTATAAAAATGCTATGCGTTTTGTGGAACAAAGTAAGCATTTTGTTTTTGAGCCGGTAACGCATCATGATGCTGTTATAACGCAAAGTGTTCACTTCTCGTTAGACTTATTCAAAGAAATGTTTAATTTCTTTTGGGATAAGGTGAAAGATTACCAGCTTACCCAAAAGCTTTCAATTTTTGATGTTATGCAAAAAGTAGATAGTTTAAACGAAAAACGGGACAATATTAGAAAAGAAAATGAAAAGCTTAGGCGTGAAAATTCGTACAATAAGCCTATGATAGTTGCGCTTTCATTGTTAAGTCAATATTATTCACTGGATGAGTTGAGAAAAAGTGAGTTGCTTCCCCGTTCTACTTTCTTTCACTATCAAAAAAAATTAAAAGAGGTTGGTATAACCTCTGAAAGTATTTTGCAGGGTATGCCCGCCCCTACCCTTGATTATTCGGACTATAAATATTACTTTGGTCGTCATCATTTAAAATAGACCTTATTATTATGGATAATCAAGTTGCTGACCGCCTTAAGTCGCAAGTCAGTGTTAATAGATTTTTGATAGCTGCTGTTATCGTGTTACTTGGTTGGAACTTCTTGCTGACTAAGACCGTTCTTGAATCTTCTGACGGTTACATTAAAAAATCAAATTTTGATTTAGTAAATTCCCGCCTTGATGTTAACGATAAAAATATAGAGAAACTTTTCCGTAACGATAGCGTCATTGTTGCAAATCAAAACACTATCCAGTCTAACCAACAGAAACAATCTTTGATTTCGTTTTTGTTAAAAGCATTTTAAAAAAAAATATTATAATATTTTTTTTGCAATTGTCAAAAAACTACTATATTAGTGGTGTGATTGTCTATGCGATATAGATTTATTCATAAACACAATCTGTGTACTTCTCAAAACCCCGTTTAGAGCCTCCCACGGCCTTTTTTTTCACTGGGGTATATCACGCAAAGTCATTTAACAGTCTGTTAATTATGGGATAAATGGATATATTGCGGCAATTAATATTTAAGTCACAAAAACTTAAAAATTGATCATTTTACAACTGTAGCTTCCAATTCAATTTTTAATGTTTCAAAAAGACTTTTCACTTCCAATAAAGTAGTCGCTTGCTTAATGCCATGTTTAGCTATCCAGGCTTGAAAGATATCAAAGCATTCGAAAAGCTCGGCCGACGAAGTTGTGTAAATGTTCAACCGTACAATATCGCCGCAATCGTACCCAGCGGTACTGATAACTTGTTCCAAATTTTGTATGGCCTGGATTAATTGAGTTTTCATGTCGGCAGTACTTGTTTTTCCTTCAGCATCTATAGATGTTTGCCCCGAAATATATAGTGTGCTTGTTGGCTGCTTTACTTCAACGGCTTGTACATAACTGCGATCATCCTGCCATTGCCAGGGGTTAATTATTCGTTTTTCCATGTTTGTTTTCAATTTGTGTCACTCGTGAGCGACGGGTTATTAAAAAATATTCACCACAAAGATGAAGACAGCGCATTTTTTTTTTGCGTGACAAACATCACAATTTTAAAATTGAATAAAATTAAACAGAACGCCAAAGCCTGCTAAGAGTTTCGCGGGAAACACCTAAATATGAAGCAATCAATGTTTTAGGTACCCTTTGAAGTAGTGAAGGATACTGTTTTAACAGTTGTTCATAGCGCTCCTTTGCATTGGAGGTTAGGAAAGACAATATGCGCTGCTGCGAACCAACGTGACCGAAATTTGCTTTTTTAAGAAAAAAATGTTCCATCTTTTGCAGGCCTGCACATAGTTTTTGGTAGTCATGCAGCGAAAGGCAGAACACAACGCTGTCTTCAAGGCATTTTAACGACATGGTTGCTTTAGTTTGCATATAATAAGCCAGGAAATCACTTTCCCACCAGTCCTCCATCGCAAAAGAAACGATATGCTGATCTCCGGATTCATCGTTATGTACCAACATTAAAAGCCCAGATATCACAAAATAACAATATTTTACGCTTTCGCCTTTTTGAATAAGAAACTCGCGTTTTTTATACTTTTTAATAGTAAAATGCGAGGATACGAACGCAAACTCATCATCGGTGAGCGGTACTATTTTTTCTATATGTTCCCTTAGTTTTTCCTGCATGTATCAGAGGAATTAACGTCTGCATTCCTTATTAAAACAAAATCCTTAATCTTAAAAGCTGCATCCAAATCAAAATACTGCTGTTTCAGTAACTCTTTCTGTAAATTGACCGGTAAATAATGTCCCCATTTTGAAAAAAACAATATCCCTGGTTTTTCCATAATCAGGCGTTCCAGGTGTTCGTCCGCTTCTTCCAATATATCTGTAATCTTAGGCCATTTTGCTTCAAACTCTTCTGGCAATAATTTTATCGTAAAACTTCCGGTACTTTCATTTCCTGTATGTTGTATCCCATTCAAATCAAGCAACCAACTGATCGTTCTATTGACTTTGGAACCGCAAAAAGCAAAGAGCCTTAACTGGCTTTTTTCCACCATTAGCGGCATTTCCAGTTTCAGATTACTGATCTTAAATACCCTGAAATATCTGCGCAATTTTTCTATTTCCGTTGCACTAATTTCATTCAATACCTCATAATGCTCCGTGCTAAACAATACTTCATACATTTTTTCTCTAATCCGGCCATGCAGATCTGCTCCATCCCCAGAAAATATCGGGCTTTTCCCATCAACAGCTTTAATTACCTCAATTTTTTTTGCTTCATAATCCACAAACCTGATCTTCCAGATTTTCGCAGCCAGGAAAATATTCTCATCCTCCCGAATCTGCGGAGACAATGGAATTTGCCCAATTGTATTTCCCGCGTTGACTACTTTAAAGTAAATCTGTGATTGGAATACGCTGTAAAAGTCTCGCTTATTAACAATTTTCTCGCCTTCGACACCAATAATCACTTCATCTCTCAATTGCTCCAATAAATCTGTTTTGATCAAATGGTCGATGATATCCATTATTTGTGCTTTAGTAATCAAACTAAAAGCAAAATTCTTCTGCAATTGCCTTATCAGCTCCAATTTGTTGATGCCTGAATGTCCTTTGGTGATTGACATTGCCTGATGAAGTAAAATATCATAAGAGAAGTCGGTAATCGAGGGTGGTTCAATAAATCCCTCTTTGTAAAGTAACCAACAAGCAAGCGACTGCAATAAACTCCAGGGAGAAGTAGCATATAAAAACAGCTTACTTACTGCTCCCTCCTTCCGGCCGCTACGCCCTATCCTTTGTATTAACGAAGCGATACTATGTGTTGCATCGATTTGGATCACTTCATCCACCGTCCCAATATCGATGCCGAGCTCCAGCGTGGATGTACAGGAGATGGAAAAATTTTGGTAGATATTACTCTTGGCAAATTCTTCTACATATTCCCGCACTTGTTTGTCGACTGAGGAATGATGTGAAAAGTAGTTCTGGTGTCCCCCTACTCTTTCTGCAATTTTCAATAATTTAACTGCTACATATTCAGCCTTTCCCCTGCTATTGGGAAAAATCAATGCTTTGGTACAGCTGATTTCTTTATACAGGTCCTTTAACAACTCAAGCGGTAACTCCGCTGTTTCTTCCTCAAAGTATCGAAAGTGTGCTTCAATCTCTTTAGGTGTCCGGTCAATCAGCACCTTCGTGTGTGATTCATCTCCTGTGAATTTCTTTGCTTCATTAAAATCTCCCAGGGTAGCAGACAATCCGACTACTTTAAAAGGAATGGTTTGTATTGACTGTAACCGTGATAATAAAGATTTTAATTGAACACCACGGTCTGATCCAATGAAGGCATGAATTTCATCTATCACAACATACTCAAGATTTGCAAACAACTCCTTAACCTGGTAAGGCCTGTTCACAAACATCGCTTCTATAGATTCCGGCGTGATCAAGACGATACCCTGCGCATCTTTGACCAATTTATCTTTTAAAGTTTTATTGGCTTCGCCATGCCACTTAGTTACTTTTACCTCCAAATCCCGGCATAATTTTTCAATTCGTTCAAACTGGTCGTTTATTAAAGCGATTAGTGGTGAAATGTACAACACCCGTACCCCTCTCCCATTAAAATTCACCTTGGATAAGATTGGCAAAAAAGCAGCTTCTGTTTTTCCTGAAGCCGTTCTGGAGGCCAGAATATAATGATCCTCAGTAGTCATGATCCGGGCTATTGCCGCGGTCTGGATGGGGCGTAACTGTTCCCAGCGTTTTTCCCGGATGTATTTTCGTATTGGTACAGAAAGCAGGTCAAATGACATTATAATTCCTCTATTCCTGCTAACAATTCATCTGTTGGGCGTTCATCGGAGATTTGGATCTCGCCAAAAAGCTTTCGCTTATCAAAACCAGGGTTCTGCCGCAGGATATTGAGTATGTTCAGAAAATCCCGGATCACCTCCCTTGGTGTCAGGAATTCTGCTGCGCCCGGTTTGTTAAATATCTCCTCCATGAATTGCGCGATATCGTGGTCGTCAAAATCGATTTCTGAACCGTAATTTAGATCAAAAATAAATTTTAGCTTTTGGAGCAATACAAATATTTCATTATTGTCAATGGGTAACAAACGGATAACAGGTTGTGCAAAATCCCGAATATCAATCGTTTCAAATTTATTGGTTTCCAACCGGGTTTTCAAAGCCTGGTAACTGAACAGTCCTCTACGCTCGTTCTCCAGGAATTCCCGCGTACCAGCGAAGTTGATATACAGGTTAGAAATCTTGCCCTGGAAACAATCGTTATAAATGCTCAGGATCTTTTCATAATTCTTCTCCCGCATGGCTGCTGTTGATATCTTATATAGGTTGATTGCCTCGTCCAGGTTGATGACAAAACCGCTGTAGCCCATGCTCACAAACAGACGGCAGAAGTTTTTGAGCATATCATAATAGTTCAGGTCATTGATAATCTCCCTCACTCCTAAGTCCTGGCGGGCTTCTATTTTGGTTGTGTATTCGCCCTTCAGCCACTTCAATGCATTCCTTCGTAGCATCTCATCATCATTAATATAACCCTCATAGTATTTCATCACCACTGTTCCAAAATCAAAGCCGCCTACATCAGTAAGCTCATTAATTGTCTTCATTATGCCCGATTGGATCAGCGGCAGGTATTGCGCGTTGCGTATATCGGTGATTGAGATTTGGTTATCTTCCGCAGTTTTCACAAGTACTTGCTCTATCCATTTCTCCATCAATGTTGGTAGCGCTCCTCCTTCCGGTTTGGTCTGAATAGCTATATTATCCATGATGGCGGCATATAAAGCTGTACCCTTGCCATCATTAGCATATAATCGGTTGTCTGGTGTAAAATCAGCATTGGCAACCACAAACTTCTGCTTCAAGGCTACGGTATTAAGCAGATGTAAAATAAAAGACTTGCCCGAACCAAAATCCCCGATCCAGAACTTCACTAGGCTGTGTCCGTTCTTGACATCCTCCAGTGCCGATACAACCGCATTGATTTCGTCGGAACGCCCGACAGTAATATGCTGTACACCAATCTTGGGTACTACTCCTCCAATAAGGGAATTGATAATAGAGGTAGCTTCTTTAGGTTTAATATTCGCTATCATGTTGCTAAAAGGTTTTGATAATAGTTTTCGTTGATAATATAATTTTCTTCTTCCTCTTCAATCAAAATATCGTCTAATAAATCATAGCATATTTCATTGATCCGGTCGATTAGTTGATTTTTAAAAGCACCATGCTGTTTTGCAAAGGATTCAAGTTCTATCACAGGTATAGTTAGATTCCCTTTCCGAAATAGTTCCAACACATCCAGTTGAATAGCAGAAAATAATAATGTTTGTTGAAATAGGCTTCCAAGCCTAACCTGTGCAATTGGCGTAATTCTAATCGCGACTTCATCAGTAGGGATAATCAGAGATTTCATCTTCACAGGCTCTGCTTCAGTCTCATCATCCAGATACCGGTTTAGCAGCTCCACTGTCCCCGAATGTTTTTCGCTGATTTGACTGATCGCATCAGGGTCAAGCAGAATCTTTTTCCTTTTGGGCTGATACAACTTCTCGACCGCTGTTAACGCTTTTTCAAGGTCTTTATCCCGGATCAGCTCATTGACTATATGCTCAAAATCCGCCAATTGCTCCCCGGTACTAAACAGGTTTTTTTGGACGGTTTTATTAAGCGACCTGTTATCAAAGACCGATGAGTTCAGATCGACATGAATGTGATGAATATATAAGCTGAGCGCTATAATTTTATCCTGCCTGGCAATAAATTTAGCCGCTTCAAAATAGATCATCTCTACGGAAGGGTTTTGATGGTTAAGTTTGGCTAAATCCAATACCTGCTTATAAAACTGTTTCGCCTCTTTACCAAATTTGTCGCAGATCAACTGAAAATTAACTTTCCAACGGGCAGTATTGCGGGTAAAGAGTTCTATTTCTGTAGTCTCATCTGGTTGTTCGATCCTGTTTATCCAAACCGGAAACAACAGTTTTAGCTTACTAATTAGCTTGGATTCATATAACTCTAAAATATCAGCATCAGGATCAAGAACATCTACATTCAGTTTTCTGGTATGCGCATAGGCATCCCGTACCGCGTTTTCGGTATATTTAAAAATCAGTGTATAAATATTGTTTAAAGCCGATAGAATAGTGTATTTGTAATTATAATTGTTCATCCCGGCCCCCAGCTTCCGGTGTGTAACAAGATCGGCCAGCATGTGAAATTCTACTGCCACAACCGTACCCTCCTTTCGGTACCGGTGATCAAGTGCTGCTATCATCAACAGGAATAATTTCACGGTTTCGGTTAGACAGAACTCTATATTGCAAAAGTTATTATCAGGGTACCATATCCTATTGAGCAAATCCACTTCACGCTCGGAAAGGTTCAGCTTTTTCCGGTACTTATTACCCAACTTCAAGCCGTAATCGTTTACAGCGGCGTACTGAAATTCCCTGATTCGCCCAATACCCTTTTGGTCACCCTGCTCTTCCATAACCAGGCTCAGTGAAGATAAGCCCTGTGGCCTTGTTTTAGAATATGCAGATATCAAACGTATGATCTGTTTTTCCAGGCGAGGCAATTCTTTATGAGCGTTGTAATCTTTTAAAAGGTCAAAAAGCAGTGTAAAGGCATAATTGGTGTTCCCTTCCAGGTCTAAATTAGTACCTGATAAGAAGCTCTTTTTAAAATGCTGGTAAAACTGTACCTGATCTGGTGTTCCCGTTCTAAGTTCATCAGTTGAATAAATATATTGGTGTGCCCATGTAGGAACTCCTGCGGGATAATGAATAACGGCTGAAACATCACGATCATAAACAATAACTGCCGACTGGCCGGTTACATCTATAATATCATCTTCATTGCCCTGATCATTATTGTGATCGAGGTAATTTAAAGGATTAGTTTCTATTTGTTGATCCATTTTATAGGATAAGGTTTTAGTAAAACTAATATAAACTTTAGTTAGCGGAAATAAAATAAAAATGATAAAGCACATTGATGAACCCTTATGACTCAGGTTACCTCAATGTTATCCTATCAACTTTTATCTAAAACTATTTCGGCCTTTTTTCGGTTCTATAATATCTTGTTTGGGAAAATTAAACATTTTTTGTTGATATATTTCCATAGTTTTCATCTGTTATTAAGAATAACTTTCTTTAAATCAACTACTTTTTCTCCGCAACAAACCAGGATGCCACATATGCTGTAAATGTTCCGAACAGCCCCACCCCGGCAGTCATCAATACCGCTGCTATAACACGGCCTTCTGTAGTTACCGGAAACTTATCGCCATAACCCACCGTGGTAATGGTTACATACGACCACCAAATGGCGTCTTCCGCCGATTTAATATTACAGGTCGGATCTTTTTCAACCTGTAAGATAGCTATGGAAGAAAATATAATCAGCAGTACAGCTAATATGGCTACTGAGGTAAGCGCGCCCTGGGCTTTGTTTCTGAATACATAATTTAGAAAGCTTTGCGTGGAACGAAATGCCCGGATAAGGCGAAGCAATCGGATCAATCTTAAAATTCGGCCCGCTCTTAAATAACTAATTGCCGGAACGCTGGATATGAGATCTACCCAGCCCCATCGCATAAATTTTAACTTATTTTCGGCCTGAAAAAAACGAACACAGAATTCTGTAAAGAAAAATACACAAATGGTGTTGTCTATATAACTGAGAAGAATGGAGGTCTCTTCCGGCAGAACAAAAATGGTATCAATCAATATTGCTAATAGTACATAAACTGATAATACAAATACAACCAGGTTGAGGATGCCCAACTGATTTTCCTTGGTAATGGTTACACTCATTTATGACAGGGTTTAATGGCGATAATGAAATTAAGGTTTAAATATTTAGTTTTCAGCTGTTTTGAGATAAATATGGCAATAATTTATTTGATTAACAATCAAAGTTATTTCGAAAAAAAGACACGATTGTTTTAACACTAAGAACATAAAAGTCACCACGGAAAAGCATCCCCCTCTCCCATCATCCTCCACCCGCAACAGTATTCAACCGCCTCAACAATTCCTCCCGCGCTGCTTTTGACAATGGAATTTTGGCCGGTTTTATAATTACCTGGTGGTTTTCAATCTTTTCAATTTTGGGAATTGCCACAATGTACGATTTATGGATCCTCAAAAACTGCTCGGCGGGTAGCTTATTTTGTAATTCGGCCAGTGTCATGCGGGTTAGGGTTTGTTTGTTTTGCTCTACGATGCATACATAATTATCCTGACCCTGTATGTACAGTATATCGCCAAACACAATTTGCACCCAGTTATGGCCGTCTTTAACAAATAAACATTTTTGAGGTTGGGTGTTTGGTGGGGCCGGTTGCTGCATCCTGCCATTGGCCAACTGGCAAGCCTGCAAAAAACGGCTGAAGTTTATAGGTTTAAGCAAATAATCGGTAGCAGCCAGGTCGAAACCCTTTAGGGCATGTTCGGCATAGGCGGTGGTAAATATCACCTGCGTTTTATGCTTCACCAGGCCCGCAAACTCCAGGCCCGATATGTCGGGCATATTAATATCCAAAAAAACCAGGTCTGTTGGGGTTGAGTCCAGGTAGGTTAACGCTTCGGTTGCATTTAAAAACACGGTATCCAGTTGTAAATAAGGCACTTTTTGGGCATGTATTTTTAGAATATCCAGCGCAACCGGTTCGTCATCTATGGCAATTGCTTTAATCATTTTTGGGGCAATACTTGGTTAAGCTTATTCGTTAGTTCCTGGTAGTTTAGTCCTTTAGCTATAATAATTCCGTTGGGGTCAATCAAAAAGCTTTGCGGTATGGCGTATATACTGTAAAGTTTAGCCACGCTATTGCTCCAGTGTTTTAAATCCGATACCTGTGTCCATTTTAATTGATCGTCATTAATAGCTTTTATCCAGGCGGCTTTTCCATCGGCAGCATCTAAAGATATACCTAATATAGTAAAATTCCGGTTCCCGAAGTCCTGGTACAGCTGGCGGATGTGCGGATTTTCTGCCCGGCAGGGCCCGCACCATGATGCCCAAAAATCCAGCAATACATATTTCCCCCTGAAAGCTGATAAACTAACTGGCTTGCCTGCAGTATCGTTCTGGGTAAATTCGGGGGCCCTTGTGCCACGAACCAGGTTTTCGCGGTCCGTTAAAAATTTATGGCATTCCCTGCCGAGGGCCGAATTTCTGACATCAGGCGCAAGCTTTTTAAACATCGGGTAAACTATAGCCACATCAGGAAAAGAGCCGCCATACTCCGATAAACTTACCAGCGCCATATAACTCCCGGGATTATCGATAATGAACTTTTTCAGGACAGGCTTTCTGAGCCTGTTTAAGCTATCCAGTTGCGCAGCTAACCTGCGCGAAAGCAGGGTATCCCGGGTGGCTCTTAACTGCACGCTCACAGCAAGTTGCTGATCGGATATCGGTTTTAATAATTGCTGCAATTTTTTATTATCCACGTTAATTGCCGACCCGCTAAACTTTCCGTTTGCAAGCAAGCCTGGTGTATGGAGGTTGATGATGCCCTTATGGAGATAAAGCTTTAACAGGTCAACCTTTGCGCCAGCTTTGGTTTTTTGTACCAGGGCATTCAGGCCTACCCTATCCGGATCGGCAACTAAGGTGGCCGGTAATGGCCGGTCTATCTTGCCGGTAAAAGTATAATTACCCGTTTGCTGATCAAGATCTGCCGAATCAATTATCTTGCGGCCGCCTATCTGCCAGGCTAAAAACAGCCGGGTATGTTTATCCATCCCTTTTGTTTTTACTATGAGCCTGAAGGTGCCGCCTGCATAATTTTGAGCATTGGCTACCAGGTACGATAGCAGCGCTATCATAAAAAGAGTATATTTTTTCATAAGGTATGTGGGTTTATTTATTCAGTTGGAGTTGAAGCGAAACTTCATAATCGGTGCCGGTATTGACGTTTGCAAGTTTATACCTGCCGGGATAAAGCAGTTCGAGGCGTTTAAGCGTGCTTTTAATGCCGGTATTACTCCCTTTTATTTGGCTATTGCCTTTAATTATTTTATTGACCACCTGCAAGGTTAGGCAACCGTTGCTGATGGTTAGCCTGATGTTCACGTTGCTCTGCTCATTCATGCTGATGCCATATTTAAAAGCGTTTTCGATAAAAGTGAGCAGCAGCAGCGGTGCAATTTTCCAGCCGGGTTCGGCAGCGTTGATCTGCACATCAATTATCATATCCTCTTTTCCGGGCATTCTTGCTTTTTGTAAGGCCAGGTAATTGTTAATAAACTGTATTTCCTCTTCCAGCGGAACAAAGTTGGTATGCATGCCGGTTATAGTGTACCGCAAAAGGTCGGATAGCTGATCTATACCATCGGCAGTTACCGGGGCGTTTTCCTTTAATGCTGTGCCATATAAATAGTTGAGGCTGTTAAATAAAAAATGAGGGTTTAGCTGCGATTTTAAAGCATTCAGCTCATTTTCGGCTTGCTGCAGCTGAAGCTCTTTTTTATGCTTTAACTGGTAAAAGTAATCGCGTATTATACCATATACCGTGGCGTAGGCGGCCATTAACAATATAGGCTGTGCCGCAGACCATATACCCGATACTTTCAATGCCTCCGGACGATGCAAGGCCAGCACAATAAAAGAAAGTATACTAATGAGCAAGCCGCCTGCTGCAAACTGGTGCCATTTTAGCTTCGCAAAAAAATACGTGTAATTAATTTCTGCCAAAAGCAGAAACAGCGCCACAACGATGATATCGTACCTGAAATTTCCCTGGAAAAAATACTCCCAGGCGCTTACCGGGGTTTTATCGTCATGAAAAAGATAATTGCCGTTGCGGTTAACATAGTAGATGTAAGGCACAACGGTAAACAGGTTAATGACCACCCACACCATGCCAAAGTGAGCCAGCCAATTGAACAAAATTTTACGGATGCGGAGTTTCATTTGCTTTCTTTTACCTCAAAGTAAACGAACCAAACAGATACCTTATAATTTATGTGGTGAAACACCCCAAATTTGTGGTGAATGGCGATGATATGTGGCTTTGTTTGTGACACCCCACACTTAAGTCATAAACATACGCTTTTGTCAGGGTGATTTAATCTTTCAGTTTAAAACCTTGCGGTTCAATAAGCAGGTATTAATCTTGCATAGTAATTCAAAAAATCAGATATAAATACAAGTCATATGGATCTTCAACTTAACGGCAAGGTTGCTTTGGTAACCGGCTCAACTGCTGGCATCGGCTATGCCATTGCCAAATCATTAGCAGCCGAAGGCGCCCAGGTATACCTCAACGGCCGCGATCAACATAAAGTTGATGCGGTTGTTGATAAACTGATCAACGAAACCGGCAACAAAAACATTAAAGGCATCGCAGCCGACTTTTCGGATAAACAGCAAATTCAAAACCTACTGACGCAATTACCAGAGGTTGACATCCTGGTAAACAACGTAGGCATTTTTGAGCCGAAAGAATTTTCGGCAATTACAGATGAAGACTGGTTTAAATTTTACGAAGTAAATGTGCTGAGCGGCGTTCGTTTATCACGTGCCTATTTTGATAAAATGATTGCCAAAAACTGGGGCCGCATCATTTTTATTTCGAGTGAGTCGGCGCTGCAAATTCCCGCCGAGATGATTCATTACGGAATGACCAAAACGGCACAAATAGCAATTGCCCGCGGATTGGCCGAACTGACCAAGGGTACTGCAGTTACTGTAAATTCGGTATTGCCAGGCCCAACTCTATCTGAAGGTGTTGGCGATTTTATCACTGCCCTGGCCAATGACCAGGGGCTGACGGAAGCCGAAATTGAAAAGGAGTTTTTCACCAGCATGCGGGGCACATCCCTCATCAAACGTTTTATAACCCCCGACGAAATTGCCAACCTGGTAACTTACGTTGCCAGCCCGCTTTCGGCCGCCACCAACGGCGCAACTTTAAGGGCCGACGGTGGGGTTATAAAAACTGCATTTTAATTAGGCTGAATGTCAATAAAAGTGTAATAAAAATACCATAAAAGTTCCCGGATTTCCATGAAAACCCGGGAATTTTTACGGTAAGACTTAACGAATAATTACTGCTTTTTAGAAGTATCTTTTTTGGCGGTGTCGGTTTTAGCGGTATCGGTTGCTGCCGGGGTTGTTGTAGAAGCTGAATCCATTTTTGTACTGTCAGATGCGCTGGCATCTTTAGTTGAACTACATCCTGTTGCAATTGCGGTTATCATGGTTGCGGCTAATGCGAGACTTAAAATTTGCTTTTTCATAGTTATTGATTTAATAGTGTGTGTCGTTTTTAATGAACATAGTTATTAACCCGATAAGTGTTACATTGTTTAAACAAGTTTGCGCATTAGTTGAAAATAGTTATATTTTTTTGTGAAATAAGTTGAAATTAATTGACATTTTTTGTTTCATTATTGAACTATTTCGCCATAAAATTCAGATATTTAAAAATATGGTCGTATCCGAAAGCCTACTAAAGTGGGCAATGCGCATTTACCCTCCCCTCCTTTTCCAACGAATTTGGGTTGTGCAATTTGATAAAGATTTTAAAGGGGTAGAAGTAAAAATCAAAAAGAGTTTTTTAAACAAAAATTACAATAACTCCATTTTTGGCGGTACCATTTTCGCAGCCGCAGATCCGTTTTATCCGCTGTTATTTCACCAGGTGTTTATCAAAAAGGGGTATCGTTTAAGAGTATGGTCAAAATCGTCTACGATACAGTATTTAAAGCCTGGTTCAAGTGATTTGCATTTTAAAATTATCTTAGGCGAGGCTGAAATTGCTGAGGCTGAGGACATATTGAAGAGTACCGGAAAATACACGGGCCACCACCCTATCGACATTTATAATAAAGATGGTGAAATATGTGTTTCATTAATGAATGAGGTTTATGTGCGTAACCTCGATTTTATCGATCAGAATTTATAATTTTAGCTGATGACTACTTTTATGGATGATAAGCCTTTTATTGAAAAAGGCTTTATGATATCAACAGACAAAAAACTGTTGGATATTGAGCTTATATACAGCTATTTAAATAACGACTCCTATTGGGCGCAAGGCATTCCGCGGCAAAAACTTGAAAACGCTATCGAAAACTCTATGTGCTTTGGCGTTTATAGTCATACTACATTTGCCGGGTTTGCGCGGGTTATTACAGATAAAGCCACTTTTGCCTACCTTTGCGATGTATTTATTTTACCCGAATTCAGGAAAAAAGACCTGTCGAAATGGTTAATGCAAACCATCGTTAAACATCCTGATTTACAAGGATTAAGACGTTGGTCGTTAGCTACAGCGGATGCTCATGGCTTATACGCACAGTTTGGATTTTCGCAAATAAGCAAGCCCGAAAACTGGATGGAAATATTTACACCTTATATAAAACCTCAATAATTAGTTTAAGGAACCGGAGCTTATAATGAATATAAAAAAACTGATTTTTGAGGGCGAGAGTGTTAAGCTCGACTTTAAAAAAACGATTACCAGCTGCGAAAAGATAGCCCGTACTATGGTATCGTTTGCCAATAACAAAGGCGGCAAATTATTAATTGGCGTTGCCGACGATGGCACCATAAAAGGCGTAAAATCCGAAGACGAAGAGCGTTACATGATTACGCGGGCCGCCCACATGTTCATCAGGCCTGCACTGGAGCCTACTTTTGAAGAAATTTATGTTGACGATAAAATGGTTTTGGTAGTGGATATCCCAGCCAGCGATCTTAAGCCACATTATGCTCTTGCAGATGATGGTAAATGGTGGGTTTATGTAAGGGTAAAAGATAAAAGTGTATTAGCCAGTAAAATTGTGCTGGAGGTACTTAAAAGGTCGGCAAGTGATCAAGGCGTTTTGATAGCGTATTCAGATAATGAGAAAACCCTTCTCAGCCATCTGGAGAAGTCAAACCGGATAACTATCAAAGAGTGTAGCGAATTGCTGAAAATGGGGCGCAGACGCACACAACGCATCCTGGTTGACCTTATTCTGTCGGGGCTTATTCGCATAAATACAACCGAAAAAGAGGAATATTATACGGCTTGCTAGTTCGCTCTTTGTCGCCTCCAATCGTTACTTTTGCACCCCTGCAAATAAGTAATGAAAGGCATATACTATAAATACCGGCCATTTTATAACGAGAGTTTAAAGCTGGCTATTCCCGTCATGATATCACAACTTGGCCATATTATGGTTCAGATATCAGACTCAATCATCATTGGCCATTTTACAAATAAAGTATCATTAGCCGCGGTTTCGTTGGTAAACAGCCTGTTTATGATACCACTTGTGGTTGGTATGGGGATATCATATGGCTTAACCCCGCTTATCGCTCAAAACAATGCACGCAAGGATTTTAAGGAGTGTGGTTTATTACTATCAAATAGCTTAATGTTAAACCTCCTGACCGGCGTTGTCTTGTTTTCGGCGATATACTTCGGTACGTTGCCGTTAATTGGCCATCTTGGGCAGGCGCCATCAGTTGTAAAAACGGCTACACCTTATCTTTTCCTGCTAAGTTTGTCAATTATTCCGCTGCTTATCTTCAACACATTTAAGCAGTTTGCAGAGGGTTTAGGCTTTACCAAACAGGCCATGAAAATATCTATTTGGGGCAACGTGATCAATATCTGCCTTGGGGTCATATTTGTTAAAGGCTTGTTCGGTATTCATCCTATGGGTATAAAAGGAGTTGGTTACAGCACACTGATTGATCGTTGTGTTATGGCAATTGTAATGTCCTTTTATGTATTCAAATCCCCCATATTTAAAGATTATTTAAAGAGTTTTGCCGTCAAAAATATCGACCGCCTACGTGGTTTGCAAATCTTGAAAATTGGTGCTCCGGTTGCCCTGCAATACATTTTTGAAGTCAGCGCGTTTGGCGGTGCATCTATTTTAATAGGCACCATTGGTGTAAACCAGCAAGCTGCGCATTTGGTTGCCCTGAACCTGGCCTCGGCCACTTATATGATGGCCACCGGCGTGTCCGCCGCCGCTGCCATAAAATCCGGCAATTACTTCGGGACTAATGATCATAAAAATTTGCGGCTTGCGGCTATATCAAATTATCATATCGTATTGATATTGATGAGTATAACGGCAGTTATCTTTACCGTTGGCCGAAATTATTTACCATGGATAATAACATCTGAAAAAGATGTTATTCTTATTGCTTCACAATTACTGATCATTGCTGCCTTCTTTCAGCTATTTGATGGAACTCAGGTAGTTGGCCTGGGCGTACTGCGGGGAATGGGCGATGTAAATATTCCTACACTTATCACTTTCCTGGCTTATTGGGTAGCCGGTTTGCCAGTAGGTTACCTACTTGGCATTAAATTGAAAATGGGCGTTTACGGCGTTTGGTACGGACTTGTATTAGGATTGGCTATCGCTTCTATCCTGCTTTTTTTCAGGTTCAACGTGATCAGCAAACGTCATAAGGACATAACAATACCAATATTGGCAAACGATTAAAAATACAAGTCAATAGCAGCTTTAAAGGTATTGCAATGTGCATCTACAATATCTTTAATCTGTGGCGAGTAACCACCTCCCATGCTTACTTGCACCGGTAAATTATTGCTGATGCATTGTTCAAAAACAAATCTATCGCGTTTTTTACAGCCATCTTTGCTGAGGGATAACTTGCCCAGTTTGTCGGTGCTCAAAATGTCAACACCCGACAGGTAAAAAACAAAGTCCGGTTTATGTGTACTGATTAACTTTGGCAGTGTTTTATGTAAGATATCCAGGTATTCTTCATCTCCAACCCCATCGGCTAATGGAATATCAAGATCAGATCGTTCTTTTCTGAAAGGGAAATTTTTATCACCATGCATCGAAAATGTGAATACCCTGGCTTCTTTTTCAAATATCTGCGCCGTGCCATTGCCCTGGTGAACATCTAAATCAATAATCAAGATAGAGTTTGATAAGTTACTATCTAGTAAATAGTTAGCAGCAATAGCCTGGTCATTCAGCATACAAAACCCTTCGCCCCAGTTTGTACCGGCATGATGTGTGCCACCGGCTACATTAAAAGCAATCCGGTTATTTAAAGCGGCTAAACAACCATCAATAGTTCCTTTAGCGATTCTTACTTCACGCTCAACCAGTTGTGCCGATAAAGGGAAGCCTATTCGCCGCTGTTCTTTTGATGGGAGCGTTAAATCGCGGAGTTGTTTCCAGTAGCCTTTATCATGAGTTTTGATTATAATATCATCCGATAAAAGTCCCGGGGAGAAAATGTCATCGGGTTTAACAAGCCCTTCGTGCACTAACTGTGCCGGAATCAGTTCATACTTCAACATCGGGAAACGATGCCCTTCGGGCAGCGGATGTGCGTATATCGGGTCGTAGGCTATCTTGAACATGGTAATTAACCCAGGATCTCTCCAACGTGTTTCTGGATATTTTCGCAAATATTATCCAGGGGCAGATCATTGGCATCGTATCCAAACGGGTCTTCAATTTCTTCGGCAAGTAACTCAATACTGGCAAAAACAAATAGTACAAAACCAATAATTGGTATAGCAAGATATTTCATCTCAAATGCCCATGTAAATGGAAGCGTCATGATATAAGTAAAGATGAACTTCTTGATAAAAACGTTGTATGAGAACGGTATCGGGGTTTTCCTGATCCGCTCACAGGCACCGCAAATATCTGTAAATGAAGTAATTTCTGTAGTTATGCTAAATAATTGCTCCGGGTTGATATTACCCTGTTTGTTAAGTGCATAAATACGCCCGATAATGGCAGATGCCACCTGGTTAGGCACATGTTTTTCGGCGTCGATAACAATAAAAGCTTGCTCTTCTGATATATAGATATCCCGAAGATGATTCCGTAACACTCTTGCGTACAACGGGATCAGGTAGTTAAAAAACGCCCACTCATCTTTACCTACCAGGAATTTTAGTTTTATTGCCAGGTTACGGCTGCTATTTGTCAGGCTGCCCCATACCTTCCTGCCTTCCCACCAACGGTCATAAGCCGAATTAATCCGGAATGCCAGCAGTAACGATAACACAAATCCTACGGTTTGGTGCACAAAACTTACTTTTTTGAGCAGGCTGCTATCTGGCAGGTGCCAAAAATCTATCAGTAAATAAATAACCACCCCTGCATAGGCGCTAACTGCAATTATCAGTGGCAGAAGTTCACGTAAGGTATCGGCTTTGTTAAGCTTAAAAATAAAAGAAAACCACTCTTTGGGATTGTAATAAACCATATCTCAATAATCTATTTTACAGCTTCGATGGCACTTGCCAGGTGTTTTGCTGTATGATAAACGTCCTGGAAAGAATTATATAATGGCACAGGACTTAAGCGAATCACATCCGGTTCACGCCAGTCGCCAATTACGCCATGATCTGCCAGGTATTTAAAAATCGCTTTGGCATTTTGGTTGCAAACTACCGATAGCTGGCAACCCCGCATAATTTCATCTGCCGGCGTAATGATGTTAAAAACATTACCATTAAGCTCTTTATTAATCTCCCCGATCAAAAACTCCAAATAGCCCGTTAGCGCAACACTTTTCTTGCGAAGGGCATCAATATCACCCACATCGTCAAAAATCGCCATAGAGGCCTTAAATAAAACCAAAAGGATTATGGGGCTGGTGCTCACCTGCCAGCCATCGGCACCTGATGCTGGATCGAAGCCGGGGGCCATCAAAAAGCGTTTATCGGCACGGTAGCCCCACCAACCGGCAAAGCGGTTCATTTCCTTATCTGTAAAATGTTTTTGATGTACAAATATCCCGCTAATGCCTCCGGGGCCGGAATTCATGTATTTATACGAGCACCAGCAGGCAAAATCAGCTCCCCACTCGTGCAACTTCAAAGGCACGTTACCGGCTGCGTGCGCTAAATCGAACCCGGCGTAAGCGCCGGCTTCATGGGCAGCCTCAGCTATAGCCTGTAAATCAAAAAACTGGCCCGTGTAGTAATTAATCCCGCTAAACATCACTAACGCCAATTCATCAGCGTGCTCTTTTATGCAGCTTAAGATATCTTCGGCACGTAAAGTTACTTCGCCCTCACGCGGAAAAATTTCTATAATAGCAGTTTTAGGATCAAGGCCATGAAACTTTACCTGGCTTTCCATGGCGTATTGATCTGATGGAAAAGCTCCGGCTTCCATAATAATCTTAAACCTTTTACTATTTGGTTTATAGAAGCTTACCATCAGTAAATGAAGATTTACTGTAAGTGAATTCATAACAGCAACTTCATTTTCATTTGCACCGACTATAGCAGCCACTGACTTTGCAAGCGGCTTGTGGTACTCCAGCCAGGGATCATTTCCCTGAAACCAACCCTCAACCGCAAGGTTTTGCCAGTTTGCCATTTGATCGGCTACATATTGAGCAGCAGATTTTGGCTGCAAGCCAAGAGAATTACCACAAAGATAAATAGCGTCTCTTCCCCTATGTTTCGGGATCAAAAAACGATCTCTGAACTCTTTCAATGGATCGAGTTCGTCCTGCTGAATTGCAAATGCTAAGCTATTTTGGTAGTTCATCGCCCAATATTACAAAAAGGCTATTTAAAGTGGGTTATTTATTGGGTTTACTCACGTATTTATTGCCTTTTATGTAAAAACGATACGGTAAAAACGCATCTTCCCCCGCATAACTTACGCCAATACGTGGGCCAATGGCAATCTGGTCATCAGTAAAATTAAGTCCACGGTCTTCTATCCAAAGCGTATCGCTTTGCAGGCTTATCGCATTAATATTTCGGGAGATACCTAATGCCTTAGCCACCGAGCCTGGCCCCGCAGTAATAGTGGGCTTAAGTATGGGCATATTGCGCCTAACCTGCATGGCCTCAATGCCTTCGGTAGGGTTTATTGCACGAATAAGTATAGCATGGGGTGTACCCTCAACAGAAGTAACTATGTTAAACATCTCATGAATGCCATAGCATAGGTAAACATAGGCTATACCACCTTGCATAAACATAGTTTTGGTACGAGGGGTTATCCGGTTGCCGTAGGAGTGAGAAGCCTTATCAATAACTCCGTTATAAGCTTCTGTTTCAACAATATAACCACCGGTAGTTACACCGTCTATACAGGTAAACAGGTACTTGCCAAGCAGGTTTTTACTGATGGCAACTACATCATTCCCGAGGTAATAGTACTCATTTAGTTTCATTGTTGATAAAGGATTGGTTTTAATAACGTGTTTATTTCACCGGCTTTATCAAAAATCATAATATGGGTGCCGCCTTTTACAATGGTGGCGCCTTTTATTTTTTTGTAATCGAAAACCAAATCTTTATCGCCGGTAATGTGGTAGGTATTTGGTGGGACAATATCATTTTTCCATGCTAAAATAGCACCCATCGCCCATTCGATAAACACCGGTGAAGTACCTTTCAACATCTCCATGAACACCCTTGCATCATCTTTAGTCATCCCTCCGAACACCGGCCTGATCATAGAACCCATCGAAGTCATTAATTTGCCCGGGACAAGTTTTTGAATCGGCACATTTTTGAAAAAGCTAAAATAGCCTGGCGCCTCATCGCTGGTTTTGATGCTGGATATCAGGATCACCTTTTCCATTGGTAAAACCTTGGCAATTTCTACCGCCAGCATCCCTCCCAGCGAATTGCCGATCAATACCGAATCTGGTTTTATATTATATTGATCGATAAGCTTTTGGGCGTACATAGCTAAAGTATCAGCTTTGCTTGGCTCTATCCAGTTTATCGGGATAACTTCATGGCCGTGCAGGTCGATATTCTTGTAAATCCGGGTGTCGGCACCAAGTCCGGGAATAATATAGATCTTGCTCATTAAAACTTAATCAGCTTTACTATTTGCTCAAGAAACAAAGCATCGGTTTCATCAAACTGATCCAATAATTCGCTATCAACATCCAGCACACCTACTGCTAAATCGTTATTAAATACCGGCACCACAATCTCCGACCGGGAAAGCGAGCTGCATGCAATATGCCCGGGAAACTCCTCAACATTCGGCACTATTAATGTTTTGGCCTGCTCCCATGCCGCGCCGCAAACACCTTTGCCCAATTTAATGCGGGTGCATGCCACAGGCCCCTGGAAAGGGCCTAAAACAAGCTCGTCGTTTTTTACCATGTAAAAACCCACCCAAAACCAATTAAACTGCTCTTTTAAAGCTGCGCTGATATTGGCCAGGTTGGCCACCAAATCAGTTTCGCCATCAAGCAAAGCTGCTATCTGGGGTAGCAACGTGGTGTATTGTTCTGTTTTATCGGTCGATGTGGTTATGTTTAAATCCTCTGCCATAACGCAAAGATGGATAATTTGATAGCAAGTATTTTAGTGAAAAAGTCAATTTTTGCATATTATTTACAATGCAAAAAGCACCGACAATACTACAACTATCAAACACCCATCTTCAAATTTTCAAATCAATTAAATATTCCCTTTCTTCAACTCGTCGGCTGCAAAATTTGCTGCCCGGGCGGTTAACGCCATATAAGTTAAGGATGGATTTTGGCATGCCGACGAAGTCATGGCCGCGCCATCGGTAACAAAAACATTTTTGGCATCCCAAACCTGGTTATGTTCATTTAATACCGATGTTTTAGGATCGCGGCCCATGCGGGCGGTGCCCATTTCGTGAATGCCATCGCCTATGTTATGCCCCCTGTCGCTCGTTTTTACGTTTTTAACGCCGGCACTTTCCAGCATTGCTTTAGCTTCTTTTACAATGTCGATACGCATCTTCATTTCATTTTCCCGGATAACCGCATCCATAGATAAAATTGGCAGCCCCCATTTGTCTTTGCGGGTTTTATCAAGTGTAATTTTGTTATCGTGATACGGCAGCAGTTCGCCAAATCCGCCTATACCTATTTGCCAGTCGCCGGGTTCGGTAATAGCTTCTTTATATTGAGCGCCAATATTCATCTCGGCAATCTCACGGCTCCAGCCGGTACGGCTTGCCGCGCCCTGGTAACCAAAGCCACGCAGGTAATCGCGCTTATCGCCAAATAAATTGGCAAAGCGCACAATATAAATGCCATTGGCACGCCTGCCGTAATAATACTTGTCTTCAAACCCTTCAACCGAGCCTGATGCACCCAAGTTATAATGATGATCCATAACATTATGACCCAGTTCGCCACTGCTACTGCCCAATCCATCGGGCCAGATATCGGTAGCAGAGTTCATCAATACCCATGCACTGTTCAGAGCCGAAGCGTTTACAAACACTACTTTGGCGTAGTACTCATACGTTTGGTTGGTTTCGGCATCCAGCACCTCTACCCCTTTGGCTTTTTGGGTATCTTTATCATATAATATCCTGGTGACTATACTGTATGGCCTTACGGTTAAGTTACCGGTAGCCAAAGCGGCGGGCAATGTTGATGATTGCGTACTAAAATATCCGCCAAAAGGGCATCCCTCCCAGCACCTGTTCCTGAACTGGCATTGGGTGCGGCCAGGTATGGCGGCTGTTAAGTTTGCAGTCCGGCCAATAATCATGTGCCTGGTATCGTTATAATTCTTTTTGAGCCGCGCAGCTACATCTTTCTCAACCCAGTTCATGTCCATCGGTGGTAAAAAATGTCCGTCGGGTAATTGTGGCAATCCTTCTAACGACCCACTTATGCCGGCGAATTTCTCCACGTGGTCATACCATGGCGCCAGGTCTTTATAACGGATAGGCCAGTCAATAGCCCAGCCATCTTTTGCATTGGCTTCAAAGTCAAAATCGCTCCAGCGGTAGCTTTGGCGCCCCCATAAAATAGAGCGGCCACCCATTTGGTATGATCGCCACCAGTTAAACGGCTTAACCTCATGATAAGGCGCTTCCTGCTCATTAACCCAGTAATCCATAATAGCCTCCTGGGCGCCCCAGTTGCGTGAAATTACCGGGCGGGCCTTCCGCTGTTCCTGGGTTACGGATCCGCGATGTTCAAAGTCCCAGGGGTCTTTGGCAGCTGTTTTGTAATCTTTAATGTGATCAAACTTTCCGCCCCGTTCAAGCATAATGGTTTTTAAACCCCTGCCTGTTAATTCTTTAGCCGCCCAGCCGCCGCTGATGCCCGAACCTATAACAATAGCATCATAAGTATTACCGGCTTTAGCGCTGCCGTTTACATTGTTTAATGGCATAATCTCAAATTGGTTATGAGTAAAATAAGAAATGGTTTCTGTATTGGATAAAACAATATTATCAATTAATATTAACTAAAGCAATCGATTGAAATATTTTTTATCTGAACCTGAATGGAGTGCCGGTGCTTTCACGCAGACTTCACATTGAGGCCAAAATTTTCTATTTTTACCGTGTCACATTAGTCTTTTATGCTTCACATCAGCCAACTCTACATATACCCTATCAAATCCCTTGGCGGCATCCCGGTTAATTCGGCCGAAGTTACCTCACGCGGTTTTAAATATGACAGGCGGTGGATGCTGGTTGACGAACAAAACCGCTTTCTTACACAACGTGAGCATCCCCGGATGGCCTTAATAAAAGTAGCTATTGAAGCCGATGGCTTATTGGTTAGCCATCAGTTATATGGTTCGATAAAAGTGCCTTTTATATACAGCTCAGTTGCTAAACAAAGTGTAACCATTTGGGACGACATTACCACCGGCGTGTATATTAGTAATGATATTGATCATTGGTTCAGTACCGTTTTAGGTATAAAATGCCGGCTGATTTACATGCCCGACGACAGTGAACGTGAAGTTGACCAACGCTATGCCCAACCGGGCATGATCACTTCTTTCGCGGATGCCTATCCCTTTTTACTCATCGGCCAGGCTTCACTGGAAGATTTGAATAAACGCCTGCCGGCTGCTTTACCGATGGATAGGTTTAGGCCCAACATTGTTTTTACCGGCGGCGATGCCTTTAGCGAAGACGTAATGAACCATATTACCATCGCCGGCATCAGTTTTTATGGCGCTAAACTTTGCTCACGATGCGTAATGACTACCATCAATCAGCAAACGGGCGTAAAAGCTAAAGAACCGTTGAAAACGCTGGCTACCTATCGCTTAAAAAACAATAAGATCCTTTTTGGGCAAAACCTGGTACACCGGGGCGCGGGGATTGTTGCCGTTGGCGATAACCTTGATGTGTTAAGTACGCATAACGAGGACAGATTTATAATAGAAAAAAAGAAGTCAGTATTATGAAGCCAACCGTCACCATTGAATATTGCCCCAAATGCGGCTGGATGCTACGGGCAGCCTATATAGCCCAGGAGCTGCTTACCACTTTTACTGATGATATTTATGGTGTAACCCTGCACCCAAGCGAAATAAGCGGAAGATATTCTATTTTTATTGATGGCGATGTAATTTTTGACAGAAAAAAAGAGGGGCGTTTTCCTGAAATTAAAGAATTGAAGCAATTGGTGCGTGACAGGGTTAATCCCGAAAAAAACCTTGGACATTCGGATAAAAAATAAAGATTTATCAAAAAATATCGGGGTTTATTGCAATTGTGTATTCAATTAACAGCGCTTTTTTTCAATAAAAAGAAATACAATACATCATATCTCCCCTTTTTCCGTCTTAACATCCATTGATTTTACATATTTTTCTGCAAACTGTAATTTTATTATAACAAAAAAGGTAAATAAGATAGTATCGTTGTACTCTATAGTTTTAGTGGAATATTTTATTTAATATTGTTTAACTTTTTGAGTTTTTATCTTTTAAAATGCTTTCCAAAAAAACAAAGTACGCTATTAAGGCATTGGTGATCCTGGGCAAAAACATAGATCAACCGCCGATGCAAATTTCGAGAATCGCCGAGGCAGAACGAATTCCCAAAAAATTCCTGGAGCAAATCCTGCTCGACCTGCGCAACGCTGGTTTCCTGTATAGTAAAAAAGGGGCAGGTGGCGGCTACAGCCTAAACCGCGATCCGAAAGAGATTTTCCTGGTAAGCATTATGCGCATTACCGATGGCCCCATAGCTATGGTGCCCTGCGCCAGTCTCAACTTTTATCACAAGTGCGATGAGTGCCACCAGGAAACCACCTGTGGTATCCGCGATGTGTTTGTTGATGTGCGGGATGCTACGCTAAAAATCCTGAGCGAGACCAGTATCGCTGACATTATCACCCGCGAGCAGACGCTCATCAACGTGTAATGTCATCATAAAACTGTCAAATAACAGTTTTTTCAATTAAATTCTACCATTTCCCTATACTATGTATATATTTGTGATATAAAACATAATGAGCCCTATTAATACACACACTTATATCCACATGTACTGCTGTTTAACCGGCGACAGGACACGGCTATAATTTGTATTACCCACATACGCCTCTTTAGCCAAAGCCAAAGGGGCTTTTTTATAATTGATTAAAAAAATAGCTTATGCAAAGCTTCAGAACAGAACTGGAGAACCCAATAGTAGAGCAGGATATCATTGACCTGGAAAAAAAGATCAGAGCTTTTCGCGAAGGTAAAATACACGACGAAAAATTCAGGAGCCTTCGTTTGGCCCGTGGCGTATATGGCCAACGCCAGCCAGGTGTACAAATGGTGCGTATTAAGCTGCCATTTGGTAAGATAACCTTTAAGCAACTGCTTAAAATTGCAGATATATCTGACGAGTACGGAAGCCGTAATTTGCACCTTACCACCCGCCAGGACATCCAGATCCATTATGTAAGCCTCGACCGTACACCAGAGCTTTGGGCCAGGCTGGAGCAGGATGACATTACACTGCGCGAAGCCTGTGGCAATACCGTAAGAAATGTTACCGCCTCTCCTACCGCCGGCATCGATCCGTTGGAGCCGTTTGATGTTTCGCCTTATGCACATGCTACTTTTGAGTACTTTTTGCGTAACCCTGTTTGCCAGGAAATGGGCCGTAAATTTAAAATCTCGTTTTCGTCAAGCGATGCCGATACCGCTTTCTCATATATTCATGATATTGGCGCCATTCCTAAAGTAAATGCTAATGGCGAACGTGGCTTCAAGATCCTTTTAGGCGGCGGCTTAGGTGCACAACCTATATTGGCAAGCATTGTAGAAGAGTTTTTACCGGAAGATCAGCTGATCCCTTACATCGAAGCCATCATTCGGGTGTTTGACCGCTATGGCGAACGTAACAACCGTAATAAGGCCCGGATGAAATACCTGATCCAGAAGATTGGATTGGAAGAAGTTTTACGTTTAGCTAAAATTGAAAGGACTGCCATTAAAGTAAAAAGCTATCCTGTTAATCGTGATACCATTGCGTTACCCGCGTTGTCGGCAACGGCCGAATACCCTGATGTAGAAATCAGCAACCCATTCCGCTACGAACAATGGTTGGCTACCAACGTTTTTGAACAAAAGCAAAAAGGTTTTTACGGCGTGTATGTTAAAGTGCCGGTGGGTGACATCCCATCTGATACTGCCCGCGCCCTGGTAAAGGTTTTAGAGCCGTTAGTGGCTAACGAAATCCGCATTACCCAAAACCAGGGTTTACTATTAAAATTTGTACGTAAAGAAGCGTTGCCTGCTTTATATGAAGGTTTAGCTAAGCTGGAGCTTGCAGCGCCTGGCTTTGATACCTTAGCCGATGTTACTACCTGCCCCGGTACCGATACCTGTAACCTGGGCATCAGCAACAGCATGACCATGGCTCGCGTGCTTGAAGATTTAATTTACAATGAATACGAAGAGTTCATTTTTAACCGCGACATCAAAATAAAAATCAGCGGTTGTATGAACTCCTGCGGTCAGCATGGCTTGGCACATATTGGGTTTCATGGCAGTTCGCTTAAGGCTGGTACAAAGGTATTGCCCTCGGTACAGGTAATGCTGGGTGGCGGCACCGTAGGCGATGGTGTAGGCCGTGCGGCCGAAAGAGTAGTTAAAGTACCGTCAAAACGTGCAACCGACGTATTAAGAAAGATCCTTGACGATTACAAAGAGTTTTCGCCGGAGGGTGAAACTTTCCACGCCTATTACGACCGCCAGGGTAAAGATTATTTTTACCGCCTGCTGAAACCGCTTGCAGATTTAACAACCCTTACCGATGATGAATTTGTTGACTGGGGCCACCAGGAAACCTATGTATCTGCTATTGGTGTAGGCGAGTGCGCCGGTGTGGTTATTGATTTGGTTGCTACCCTTCTTTTTGAATCGGAGGAAAAAATGGGCTGGGCAAACGGTTCATTTACCGAAGGTGCATGGTCTGATGCTATTTATCATTCGTATAATGTGTTTATCAGTTCGGCAAAAGCTTTATTGCTTGATAAAGGCACCAACAGCAGCACGCAGGCTGGTATCATTAAAGAATTTGACGCACAGTTTGTGGCAACCGGCGAGTTTGATTTACAGGGAACCTTCAATGATCTGGTATTACAGATTAACCAAAATGAGCCATCGGCCGAGTTTGCTGCGGCATATTTAGCGCAGGCCGAGGAATTTTTAGGAAAAAGCAAAGCGCAAAGAGAGGCATTGGTACAATAATGACTGATAATACAAAACAACCCCAAATAACTTTGGTGGGCGCAGGCCCCGGCGATGCCGACCTGATTACCGTTAAAGCCATTAAAGCGTTAAAAACAGCCGATGTTGTTTTATACGATGCCCTGGTGAACGAGGAATTATTGGGCAATGCGCCCGAAGCTTCGGTGAAGGTATACGTAGGTAAACGCTCCGGCGATCATACTTATTCGCAGGAAGCCGTAAATAAACTGATGGTTGATTATGCCATCAATTACGGGCATGTGGTAAGGTTAAAGGGCGGCGATCCATTTGTATTTGGCCGCGGGTTTGAAGAATTGGATTTTGCCGCGTCTTATGATATCCCAGCCTCGGTGGTCCCTGGTATCTCCAGTTCCATAGCGGTAGCCGAACTACAAAACATCCCGGTAACGCACCGTGGTTTAAGCGAAAGTTTCTGGGTGATTACCGGTACTACAGCAAACGGAAACATCTCTCCTGATTTGTATGATGCTGCCAAAAGCAAGGCAACGGTTGTTGTGCTTATGGGCATCAGTAAATTGGTCGCGATTACCGAAATATTTAAAAGTGAAGGAAAAAGCAAGCTGCCGGTAGCAGTAATTCAAAGCGGCACTACCGCAGACGAAAAAGTTGCCATTGCAACCGTTAATACCATTGTTGACGCGGTTAAGGAAAATAACATCAGTTCGCCGGCTATTATAGTGCTGGGCGAAGTGGTTTCATTGCACCCAAAATTTCAGTTGATTAAAGAAATTTATGACGTTGTTGCCAAAGGATAAAAGCTTAAATAAGATTGAGCACGAAGATATCGGCGGAAACCAATTGTTCCCTGTATTTTTGAAGCTGAATACCCTGCATACGGTATTGGTGGGTGGCGGCAATGTGGGCCTCGAAAAGCTAACAGCTATTTTAAACAATAGCCAGCTGGCAAGAGTAACCGTAATATCAAAAACATTTTTGCCAGAGATTCATGAACTTACCGCACGGCATAAGGGGTTAAACATTGTTCAGAAATCATTTACCGACAACGACCTGGATGCTGCCGAGGTGGTAATTGCTGCTACCAATGATAGCGAACTTAACAAGTATGTGCGTCAATCGGCACATGACCGCAAACTGCTCATCAACGTGGCCGATAAGCCCGAACTTTGTGATTTTTATTTAGGTTCGATAGTGAAAAAGGGCGATCTGAAACTGGCCATATCAACCAACGGTAAATCGCCCACAGTAGCCAAACGTTTAAAAGAAGTTTTAAACGAAAGCCTGCCCGATGAGCTGGATGCCACCCTTCAGCAAATGAGCGAGCTACGGAACACTTTAAGCGGCGATTTTGCTGATAAAGTTAAACAACTGAATGATGTAACTTCAGTATTGGTTAAGCCAAAATCGGTTGTCATCAAAAATTTTATCTGGCTTATCTGGTTAACCATTATTGCTTCATTAGCTATTGTTATAACCGCTTTATACTTCAAGGAGCCGGCTTTTAAAACCTTTGTGGAAGGTGTGAACCCACAATTCTATTACTTTTTAGGTGCAGGGTTTGTGTTCGCAATGATAGATGGAGCCATCGGTATGTCGTATGGTGTTACATCAACCACATTTTCCCTTTCTATGGGTATCCCTCCTGCTTCGGCAAGTATGGGCGTCCACCTGTCCGAGATCATGAGCTGCGGTATTGCCGGATGGATGCATTACCGTATGGGCAATATCAACTGGAAGTTGTTTAAGCTATTGGTGATTCCGGGTATTATCGGTGCTGTTACCGGCGCTTATCTTTTATCGTCGCTTGAGCATTACAGTATGTACACCAAACCCGTAGTATCCGTATATACCTTAATACTGGGCATTGTAATACTATCTAAAGCGTTTAATGTAAAACGTAAAAAATCAGCAGATAAGGTAAAACGGATCTCGTTACTGGGCTTAGGCGGCGGCTTTATCGATGCGGTTGGCGGCGGCGGCTGGGGTTCAATCGTGTTATCTACTTTAATTGCAGGTGGCCGCAGCCCGATATTTTCTTTAGGTACTGTAAAGTTATCGCGTTTTTTTATAGCACTGATGGGCTCCATTACTTTCATTGCCATGGTAAGCAGCGATCATTGGCAGGCCGTAGCTGGTTTAATACTGGGCAGCGCGTTAGCAGCGCCAATAGCGGCAAAAATTTCAAATAAAATTTCAACAAAAACCATCATGGTGTCAGTAGGCATTATTGTGATTTTGGTAAGTATTAAATCAATTGTCGCCTTTATTACAAAGGTTATCTGATATGGACCAAACATTTGAACATATAAATAAGATTACATCAGGCATTGGCCCTGTTGAAGCGCTGACTAAGCTGGCTGAGCTTTATCCCGGCGAGATTGTATTTTCGACCAGTTTTGGATGGGAAGACCAGGTGATCAGTCACATGATCTTCGCCAATAAGCTTCCAATCAAAGTATTTACTTTAGAAACAGGCAGGCTTTTCCGCGAAACCTATTCGGTTTGGGCCAGCACTATGGACAGGTATAAACAACCTATTCACGCCTACTACCCTAACCACGAACTATTGGAGCAAATGGTAAACGCTAAAGGCCCAAACAGCTTCTATGAGTCGGTAGAGAACCGGAAAGAATGCTGCGGCATCCGTAAAATAGAGCCGCTTAAACGCGCTTTAAAAGGCAATAAGGTGTGGATTACCGGTATCCGTGCCGATCAATCGGCCAACCGCCACGATATGCACGATGTGGAGTACGACGAACAAAACCAACTGGTAAAATATCACCCTATTTTCCATTGGACGCTGGATGACGTAAAAGCCTACGTTAAACAATACAATATCCCTTACAATTCCCTGCATGATAAAGGCTTCCCGAGCATAGGCTGTATGCCATGCACCCGCGCTGTTGCCGAAGGCGAAGATTTCCGCGCCGGTCGCTGGTGGTGGGAAGATCAATCCAAAAAAGAATGCGGGTTGCATGAGGTGACTGCAAAATAAAACAAGCCCTGATAATAATATACTTACGCCAATCGGTCAGATGACAGGTTGGCTTTTTGTTTGCTTTGTTTTAACTAATAGAACGTTTACCTTTAAACATTCTTGTAAAACCATGAAACTGATTAAAATATTATACCTATTCGGGTTGTTCAATTTTGGGAATAGGTCGCACCTGCCCCATGCTAATATTCAAAAGGCGCAGCAATCGAAAACCTTTCCCGAATCGTTGAATACGGCCGTTTTTACAACAAAATTTGTTATAGCAGATCATCATGATATTACAGTTGTGAGACGTGAGGCGGAAGATGGTGCACTAATGTTTTTTAGCGCAGACAAATATGAAAATTATGAAAGTGTTGCCAAAATAGTAGGTCTTGGCCAGTTGATAAAAATCGACAATACTATTCTGCAATTAAGCGATTTAAAAAGAGGGTACTATGCTCATCGTAAATCCAAAAAAGATGCATGGATAACAGAAAAAATAAGGCCTTAATGTACAAGGGCAGGATCTTTTAATGCTGATTATTCATAAATAACACTAACGGCTAAAGAAATAGAAAAATTATAAACAAAACCGTTATGAAAGTTCAAAAACAGCCTATGTTATAGCATGCGATCTCAATGATAGAGCCCGTCCTTATTAAAGTACGGGCTCCGTTGTTTGTTTACTTTGGCCTTTTTTATAAATTGTCATAGCTTTGATAAAACCGGGCTTTATAAGTAAACATATTTTTCTATTATTGTTTAATGAGAAGAAAAGACGACATTCTTTGGAAAGGGATCCTCGAAGATGTTTTTGATGATTTTCTGCGGTTTGTAAATCCTGATGCCGTTGACGTATTTGACCTGGACCGGGGGTTCGAATTCCTGGATAAGGAATTGGAGCAGGTTTTCCCGCCTGAAAACAATGAGTATTCCCCAAAGGTAATCGATAAGCTGGTTAAAGTATTTACCAAAGCAGGCAAAGAAGAATGGATTTTGGTGCATGTGGAAGTACAGGGCCAATATCAAAAAGATTTTGCCAGCCGCATGTATACTTACTTTTACCGGATACTG
Source organism: Mucilaginibacter sp. P2_A5 (assembly GCF_056404995.1). NCBI lineage: Bacteria > Pseudomonadati > Bacteroidota > Sphingobacteriia > Sphingobacteriales > Sphingobacteriaceae > Mucilaginibacter > Mucilaginibacter sp. P2_A5. The sequence continues at coordinate 37,980 of NZ_JBFUCY010000032.1, read as the reverse complement.
GACAAATATCAAAAGCCCATAGTTGCCTACGCCATATTTACCGAAGCCAATACAAAAGAAAGGCCAAACCATTTTGCTATAGACTTTATGGGCACCAGCTTACGTTACACATTTAATACCTACAAAATAGCCAGCCAAAGCGATGAAGCACTGCAAGCCAGCGATAACCCTTTTGCCCTGGTAGTGCTTACAGCAAAGGCGGCGCTTGCAGGCAAAGACCTGAAAAGCAGCAGGGAGCGTGACGAGTTGCTACTGAACTTAAAGCTTAACCTGACCAGGTTATTGTTGGCCAAACAGATAGCGAAAGAAAAAATACGGGTGCTGATGAATTTTTTAAGGTATTACATACGCTTTGAAAATCAGGATATAAACACTAAATTTGAGCAACAGGTAGAAATTTTAACAGAAAGGAGCAACACCATGGGCATAGAAGAACTTTTATTGGACAGGGCTGAGAAAAAAGGTAGAAATGAAGGTAGAAATGAAGGTAGAAAAGAAGAAGCTGTTGCTATTGCCCGCGAAATGAAAAAGGAGGGTTTGCCTGTTGCCCAGATCAAAAAATTCACCGGGCTTTCGGTTGAGGAAATAGAAAAATTGTGATATACTCTCAATTGAGAATGAGCAATCCTTTGTAATGGATACCTTCAGGGCGTTTTAAATCTTCCTGATATCCCAAACAACCACATACCAGTCGCCAAATTCATCGCGGTGGGTGCCGGCTATTTCGAAACCCATTTTTTGATGCACTTTTAACGAGTTGACGTTTCTTACTGCTATTTCGGTAATGCAAAGTTCATAATCATCGCCTACCAGGCTGGCTGTTGCGTTATAAAGTTTGCTTAAAAGTCCCAGCCTTCTGAAATCTTTATCAACACACACCTGGCCTCCCACAAAAAATTTGTACGCGGTTAAAACTTTGCCCTGAAACAGGCTTTTATTAAATTCCCTGAACATAGGTTCAAGACTGGGCAATTGTTTTTCCATAGCCGCTGTCATGGCCAGGTTATAACCAATCACTTTATTTTGATGCAAAGCAATAACCTGTGGTATTTGCGATGCCATTTGCTGTAATAGTTCAACTGTATGCTCGGCAAAAACAAAGCCTTGCTGATCCTGCTCCTCGGCAGTTAATGATTTGTATAGATTTTGATTTTGAAGCGCTATAATTTGTTCAAAATGTTCGGTTGTAGTAGCTGCCTGGAAAGTTATTGCCGATAGGATATCCTTATTCATGATTTGGTAAATTTCTTTATTTTAATTGATTTTTTACAACTATAGCAAAATTGAACCATCATATGGGGCGTGTTCAATTTGTATCAATTATAAAGAATAGCAAAAATAAAGTTATTGTTATTTCACCCGGTCTTCATCGGCCATTTCGAGCCGTCCATCCTTATTTACAAGATATTTAGAAAATTTTTTAGGCCGTTCGGCTTTATTGTTCCGGGGTGAAGGCCCGCGCAGAATTAGTATCAGCACGCATAACAGTGCAATGGTAGTTAATACAGCAATCATTATAGAATAGATTTTTGACCACAACCGCGAAGGTTGCAATTGCCTTATTATAAAACATAATGATTGGTAGAGACCTTTTGTAGTTTAATACCGGGGCGATTAATTCCGGCAGTTAAACTATCTCATACCCTAAAATACAAAATTGGAGCAAAAGTAAAAAGGGCGTATGACCATATTTTAATTAATAAGAATAAAAATGGCTTTTTTATAGCTTAAAGCCTTAAGTGCCTGCTTAAAAAAAGATCATTTTTGACTTTTGAGTTTCGGCTAATATGGGCAATATATTCTTGCCGCATAGGTAAGAATGTAATAACTGCTGATTAACAACCAATTAGAGCCTGCCGGTTATAAAAATATAAATTGCGGGTGTATACTTTAATTTAGGTAGCTTTGAATTGTTATGCGGTAATATTATTCGCGGGAGTAGCTGTCCCTTATTACCTTAGTTTCAAAACAACAAATTACATAAATAAATAAGATCAGGGTATATTGTTTCCCTGTTCTTAAAAATCTTAAAAGCCCCTGTAAACGATTACCTACAGGGGCTTTATTTTTTATATAGATAAGCATATCATGGAAGAAAGAAAGTATTTAACTACCTGGAAAAGGTACATGCCGGTTATTCGTTTACATTTGAAGAAAAGCCTGACCGAGGATCAGCAATTCAAGTTAAACATCACCGATTTTGAATCGGCCGGCGATCGCGGGAAATCCGGTTACACGTTCAACATCAACATGGAAAACGGTAAAGTTACCAACAACATCAGCGGATCGGCCGTGGCGCGCGATCTTTTTGAAGCCATCAAAGGCGATGATGCGGTTAAGGCTATGTTATTAGATAAAAACGTTAAAATAAGCGTTGGGAAATCTTTTGTATTGAGCATTAAAACCACTCACCTATCTACCTACCGGTAGAATAGGATAAGCCAAAAGCTACTGAAAATCAGCAATTAACACGATAATATTAAGGAAGTAACCAACAGGCTATTTCCTTTTTTTATGCGATTTATTTTTTGTTGATTTAGCTTTTGATGACGATTTATGGGATTTAACCGAAACCTTCTTTCCCTTTTTAGATACTTTTGAATGGGCTTTACGATGACGGCCGTGCTTTTCGGCCACAGGCATTTTCCTGGCAATGGGAGCAAAATCAACCGCTTCCGGGTGCGCCTCCAGATCGAATGGGTTAAAATAGTAAATATCTGCCGCATCCCAATTTTTTAGGCCTGCCCGCACCCTTTCGGTAAATGCCATTTCATTTTTGACCTCGGGTGCAGCCCATCCGGCCTCAGCCAATCCGGCTATACGTGGGAAAAGCATAAAGTCAAGACGCTTTTCTGATGCTATTTTCTCTGTCCAGATATTGGCCTGCACGCCGATGATTTGGTTTGACGCAAGCTGATCTGCAGCCAATTGCCTGTCGGGGAAGTTATAAATATCTGTATACCTGTTAAATACACCTTTCCAGTTGCGGCCGGAAATGTGGCTGCCATCCTGCAAAAAATCAAAGTAAAGCGGCAGGCGCGGACAAAGCACTACCTGGTAATTTTTTTGCAAGGCAAGGCTTAGCTGACCGGGTAAATTTTGTCTCCACCAAAATATGATAGTTTTGCCGGGCGGAAGATCTGTTTGAGCGGCCTCGTCCCAGGCTAATATTTTGCTGCCCAGGCTGGTAACGGTATCTGTCATCCGTTTAAAAAAGTAACGTTCCAGGGCGCCTACATCCTCAAAGCCTTTATTTTGCATCATGCGGGCAATGGCAGTATCCAACGACCAGGCTTTTATACCCAAAACTACCTCATCGCCGCCCAGGTGCATCATTTTTGACGGAAAAATAGCGGTTGTTTCCTTAATGATATTGGCTAAATACTGGTAAGTTTCTTCTTTGGCCGGGTTAAAAGTGAAGTTTGGATAACCAGCTACGCTCCCACCCGAATATTCGGGATAAGCTTTATTAGCGGCGGTGGCATGGCCGGGCATATCAATCTCAGGAATAACAGTAATAAAGCGTTGTGCTGCATAACTAACTACCTCCTTAATGTCATTTTGTGTATAATACATCGCTGGGGCTTCTGCCGATGTATCGCTGTAATCACCTGATCCGCCAACGGAGGTTAACCTGGGATATTTTTTTATTTCGATGCGCCAGCCTTGTACATCGGTTAAATGCCAGTGGAATTTGTTGAGCTTGTAGTAAGCCATCCAATCCAATATTTGCTTAACCTTTTGCTTACCAAAAAAATGCCGCGATTCGTCCAGCATTAAGCCACGCCATTGGTAACGGGGCGCATCGGTTATTTCTGCAGATGCAAGGCCGACATTCTGATACTCACGGGCATCCGTTGCATCTGTTGACGCAAGGGTAAGGTTATCACTTTCTTTTGGATGATCTTTAATAATCTGCAACAGCGATATTAACCCGTAAAATATACCTTCTTTACTTGACGATGATATGGCTACCCGGCCGGGTGTAATTTTTAATGAGTATGCGCCAACAACCTGGTTTGCGTTGGTCAATACAAGCTTAATGGTGCTTTTTGAATCCCCGTTATTTATGCCTGGCGATAAGCCTTTTGCCTTAAACGTTTCTTTTTGAAAGTAAACGGCTAAAGCGGTTAATGAAGTATCGCTTATACCGATGGTAGTATGGCTGTTAAAACTAAAAGTCCCGGTACCATTTACAACCGACCGTGGCTGAGGGATTACATTAAAATTTTGTGCTTTTAGATATCCGGAAAAAAAGAGCAGCGCTGCTAAAAATTTAAATTTCATTAAAAATAAGTCAAAATTATTCAGGGCCTGCTATGATAGCGATTTTATGCTAAATCGGGGTAATTTATTTGCAATATGTGAATTTGGGCACTTGTCTGCTTTATTTAAACACATAGCGTAAACTTAAACGCGGGAGACGCAATTATGCGCCTCTACAAAAAAGGGGCTGGTCGCATTATACGACCGGCCCCAATATTTGGCAATAAGCTGATGAAGCTAAACTACCCTCCTAATCAACTTAATCAACCATTAACCAAATTATTTCCATCCGCCACCTAATGAGCGGTAAAGCTCGGCGGTTGCACTTAACTCGTCTCTTTTAATAGAGGCCAGTTCCAACTCGCCTTGTAGTACATTGCTTTGGGCTGTTATTACTTCAAGGTAATTGGCCAGGCCGTTTTTAAACAACATGCTGGCGTTGGTTGTTGCCTGTTGCAGTGTTTTTACACGGTTTGCGGCCATAGCTTGCTCCTGTTTCAGCTTATCAATTTTAACCAGGGCATCAGATACTTCGCCAACAGCATTTAAAACCGATTGCCTGAATTGCAGTACTGTTTTTTCGCGGTCAATTTGTGCAACTTTGTAAGTGGTACTTAATTGTTTGTGCTCCAATAATGGTGTTACAACACTACCAGCAACTATACCAAATAACGACGCAGGAATATTAAACCAATTGCTGGCCTTAAAGGAGTTAACGCCACCGCTTGCAGTGATCCGTAAAGCAGGGTACATTTCGGATTTAGTAATGCCGACTTTGGCGTTGGCAATGGTTAAAGCCAGTTCCTGTGTCCTGATATCTGGCCTGCGGCTGATGATAGCCGATGGTACCCCGGCAGTTAAAGTCTCGGGGAACTTAACATCATTTAATGTGCCGTTGCGTTCGATAATATCTGGCAGTTTGCCTGCCAAGATACTAAGGGCGTTTTCCTGTACGGCTACATTACGTTCAAACTGTGGCACCAGCTGGGCGGCTGCCTGTTGCTGTGCTTCGGCCTGTTGTACTGCCAGTAAAGTTACCTGGCCGGCATCATATTGTAAACGGATGATCCTGATTGTACTGTCATTTAATTTTACATTCTTTTTGGCAATATCCAACTGGGCATCAAGCATCAGCAGGTTATAATAACCCTGCGATACACTGGCAACAATATTGGTTTGGATAGCCTTTTTAGCTTCGGTTGTTTGCAGGTATTGTGCAAGCGCCTGGCGACTTTGGTTACGGATTTTGCCCCAGATATCGGCTTCCCATGATAGGGCAAGGTTTGCAGAGTAGTCTTCAATGTGTTTGGAGCCTAAGCCATACTGTTTAATGCTTAATCCGTTAATGCTGTTGTCGCTTGGGCGACTGCTGCTGGCGGTTACGTTCAGTGCAACTTCGGGTACATAGTTCCATTTTACCTGTTTAAATAATAGCTGCGCCGCATCAATGTTTTTGACCGCTATCTGCATGTCATAGTTTTTGGCTATTGCGCTGTCTATCAGTTTTTGCAGGGTTGCATCGGTAAAAAAGTTCTTCCACTGTATATCAGCTATGCTGCTGGTATCGGCAGTGGTTATGGCTGCGGCGCTCCTGAAAGCAACCGGTAGCTCTGGTTTGGGTGTTGCCACATCCTTTGATACTTTACAGGCGCTTAAAAAAGCCGTAAGTAATACAAAAGCTAATGGGGTTATATAACGTTTCATTTTTTTAATATTAATAGAATCAAGAGATTAGAGTCAAGAATCAAGACAGGCTCAACAACTTTTTAAAGTTTTGATTCCTGGCTCTTGATTCTTGATTCTCAAAAATTAATTATTCTGCAGTTCCATTTTTTCAGCTTCGATAGCATGGCCATTTTTATGACCTGGCTGTACTCCGCCGTTTAATACTGCTACCGGCACACCGCTAAATCGTTCCTGGAGTGCCTGGAATATTACAAACAACACCGGGATAATGAACAATCCTAAAATAACTCCTGATACCATCCCACCTGCGGCACCAATACTTATGGAGTGGTTACCCTGTGCAGATGGACCAGTTGCAATACTCATCGGGAATAAACCGAATACGAAAGCCAGCGAAGTCATGATAATCGGGCGTATCCTCAGCCTTGCTGCTTCAATTGCCGATTCAACCAAACCATGCCCGGCCTTGCGTCGCTGCACTGCAAACTCAACAATAAGGATGGCATTTTTGGCTAACAAACCGATGAGCATGATCAAGGCTACCTGTACGTAAATGTTGTTTTCGATACCGGTTAAACCTAATACCACAAACACACCCAAAATACCTGTAGGGATTGAAAGGATTACTGCCAATGGCAATATGTAACTTTCATACTGTGCTGATAATAAGAAATATACAAATATCAAACAAAGCATAAATATAATTGCCGACTGACCGCCCGAAGCAATCTCCTCACGGGTTTGACCAGCGAACTCGTAGGCAAAACCCGACGGTAATTGCTCCTGGGCTGTTTCCTGGATGGCCTTAATGGCATCACCGGAACTAAAACCCGGTTTAGGGATTGCGTTGATCTCGATAGAATTGAACAGGTTGTAACGTGAAGCGGTTTCTGAACCATACACACGGGTTAGTTTAACCAATGTATTGATAGGTACGTTTTCACCGGTTTTGTTTTTAACAAACACCCTGTCAATGGCTGAAGGGTCTGTTCTGTCAGCAATATCAGCCTGAACTACCACGCGGTAATATTTACCAAAGCGGTTAAAATCTGATGCCTGGGCAGTACCAAAATACGCCTGCATGGTTTGTAAAATATCTTTAACATTTACGCCCAACTGACCGGCCTTTTCGTCATCAACTTCTAATTGTAACTGGGGATAATCTGCTTTATAAGAAGTAAAGGCATAAGCGATAGCCGGTTTCTGCATCAGCTTTCCTATAAAGTTATTGGCAACGCCGCTAAACTTATCCAGCTTGCCGTTGGTTTTATCCTGTAGCATCACGTCAAGTGCTTCCACATTACTAAACCCGGGAACTGTTGGAAAACTGAACACGAAGAAGGTACCGCCCGGTATGCCACCTAATTTCCCTCTTACTATATTTTGTATATCATCAATATTTTTAACAGGGCCCCTTTCTTCATTAGGTTTTAACAACAGGAAAATTACCCCGGCCGATGGACTGCTGGATTGTGTTAAAAAGTTAAAACCAGATAACGCGGTAACAAACCTTGCTGATGGTAAAGTTTTCAGCTGATCTTCGGCCTGTTTAAAAATCTTATTGGTACCACTTAACGAAGTTCCGGATGGTGTATTAACAGCTATGGCCACAAAGCCCTGGTCTTCGGTAGGGATAAAGCCCGTTTTTGTTCTGTTTACCAGGTAAACTGTAGCTGCTATTACCAACACAAGCCCGCCTATACTCAACCATTTTTTACGGATAAGGAACTTTAAGCCCCCAACGTACCTGTTGGTCATATAATTAAAACCACCATTAAAGCCGGCATAAAATTTATCTACAAAGCTTTTCTTAGGTTCATTATGACCATCTGCGCTATGTTTGTTCTTTAAGAACAAAGCGGCAAGTGCAGGGCTTAAGGTTAAAGCGTTAACAGCCGATATAATGATGGCTATGGCCATAGTTAACGCAAACTGCCGGTAAAATATACCTGTGGAACCTACCATGAAGCTTACCGGTAAAAATACGGCAGCCATAACCAGCGTAATAGACACAATGGCGCCTGTAATTTCGCGCATAGCCTCGGTAGTTGCTGCTTTTGGAGTAAGACTTGGGTCGTGTTCCATTTTGGCATGCACCGCCTCTACCACCACAATGGCATCATCCACCACAATACCTATGGCCAACACCAATGCAAACAAGGTTAAAAGGTTCACAGAGAAGCCAAAGAGGTTCATGAAGAAGAAGGTACCGATAATGGCTACCGGAACTGCTATAGCCGGGATCAGGGTAGACCTGAAATCCTGCAAGAATATAAATACTACTATAAACACCAGTATAAAAGCCTCTACCAGTGTATGTTCAACCTGGTTAATTGACTCATCAAGGTCGGTTTTGGTGCGATAGAACTGATTGTATTTGATACCGGCTGGGAAATCTTTAGATAACTTAACCATCAGCTTATCAATCTCAATCTGAATTTGGTTGGCGTTTGAGCCCGACAACTGTATGATACCAATAATAATACCGTCGTGCCCGTTCAGGTTACTTACGCTATTATAAGAATAGGCACCCAGTTCAACACGGGCTACATCTTTTAAATGCAATACAGAACCATCCGCATTTGCACGGATAGCAATATTCTGATATTCCTCTGGTTTGGTAAGTTTACCTTTATATTTAATTACGTATTCAAAAGCCTCGTTACTGCGCTCACCAAATTTACCCGGCGCGGCTTCAAGGTTTTTGTCCTGTATAGCTGCCATTACTTCGGCGGGTGTAACTTTGTAAGTTGCCATTTGCGCAGGATTAAGCCAAACACGCATGGAGTAATCCTTAATACCACCAAATATGCTGGCCGAACCTACACCCGTAATACGTTTAATTTCGGGCACAATGTTAATCTGTGCATAGTTGGCCACAAAAGTTTGATCATATTTTTTAGGATCCTCCGAGTAAATAGCCATGGCACCGATGAAGCTGTTTTGTTGTTTGGTAGTTGTTATACCATATTGTACAACTTCGGCAGGTAACTGGCTTGTGGCCTGCGAAACACGGTTTTGAACGTTTACAGCTGCCTGATCGGGGTTGGTACCCTGTTTAAAGTAAACGGTGATGCCCAATGTACCGTCGTTACTGGCGGTAGATGTCATATAGGTCATATTTTCCACACCGTTAATAGCTTCTTCTAATGAAGGCGTAACAGAACGTAAAATAGTCTCGGCATTAGCGCCCGGGTAAACAGCCGATACCAATACCGCCGGAGGGGCGATATTCGGAAACCGCTCCAGGGGCAGTTTTGTTAAACCAAGTACACCTACTATCACCAATAATATGGAGATAACTGTGGAAAGTACCGGTCTTTCTATGAATTTTTGAAACATGATTTTGCTATTTAATAGAGTTAAGAATCAAGAGTCAAGAATCAAGACAGAAAACCTGTCTATCGTCTATATTCCAGCCTTAACCCGTTTCTATACTAATTTTAATTCTCTTTGAGTTAAGAACTAAGGGTAATAAGCCTAATTTTGCAGCTTCTTGACTCTTGATTCTTAACTCTTGATTCTTATTTTAAAGCAGCAACCTTATCAGCAGCTTTTTGAGGTGCTATTACCATACCCTCGGCTAAGTGGTCCATGCCGCTCAGTACAATCTGGTCGCCGGCTTTAAGGCCATCTTTAACCAGGTAATTTTCGCCGCTTTTGCCTACAATGTTGATAGGTACTTTTTTCACTTTATTGCTATCGGCAAGTGCGAAAACAAACACTTTATCCTGCATTTCAACAGTAGCCGATTCAGGCACAATAAGCGCATCGGTATGTTGTAAGCTCAAGCGTACTTTACCTGTATTGCCAGCACGTAATAAGCCATTTGGATTGGCAAAGTTTGCCCTGATAGTGATGGCACCCGTGTTTTTATCAAACTGGCCGTCTATCACATCTATTTTACCTTGTTTGGCGTATTCGCTGCCATCAGCTAATAATAATGATACTGCCGGCAGGTGCTGCAATTTGTCTTTAAGTGTAGTACCAGGGTATTGTTCTTTAAAGGCTACGAAATCTTTTTCGCCTAAAGAGAAGTAAACATGCACATCGTGTACATCAGATAATTGTGTTAATGCTTCAACATCCTGCGGCGTAACTAAACTTCCTTGTTTTTTCAGTAAACGACCGATGTAGCCGCTAACCGGTGCTTTGATTAAGGTATAGCCTAAATTAATTTGCGCGGTTGATACATTTGCCTTAGCCGATTCGATATTGGCTTTAGCAACCTGCAGGCTGGCTTTCGCGGTTTTTAACTGGTAATCAGATACTACCTTGTTTTCAACCAGCGGTGTAAGCTTGTCAACTTCAAGTTGTGCGTTGCCTGCGGCAGCTTCGGCCGCGTGTAAGCTGGCCAGGGCGTTGTTTAAGGCGGCGCGGTAAGGCTGCTCATTTATTTTAAATATGGGCTGGCCTGCGCTTACAAAAGCACCTTCGTCAACAAATACCTTGTCTAAAGCGCCGCTTACCTGCGGACGAACTTCTACGTTAACAGTACCTTCAATAGATGCAGGGTATTCCTGGTAAGTAGTTTGTGTACCCGATGCAATTGCGGCTACGGGCAATGCTGGCGGTGGCGGTGCCTGCTGCGTTTGCGGCTTGGGCGAGCAGCCATATAATGTGAGTGCTAAAAGCGCTAATGGGATAATTTTCATGATACTTAATTTTGAGGGTGATAGATTGTGATTCATTTTGTTGCCTTGCGGCTGGTAGATATATGTTGAGTTAATTGTTTTCATTATTGAAATACTATATATGTGCTATTTTTATTGAAATGATAACCTTGAAATTTTAGCCTCAACCTGTCCTCTCCAAAGGAGAGGGTTCTTGATTTGCATCTTTTTAAAGTCCTCTCCTTTGGAGAGGATTTAGGTGAGGCTAACCTGTTATTGTGCGTACCTATTAACGGAGCTAACGCTTTGTAGAGGAAGCGTTGCCGTTTTTGGTGTTAGATACCCTAACACTATTTAGTAACGCTATGTAAAAGTTGATATCCATGTTATTATTTATTTATTGTTGTGTTTATTTTAATTTAACAGTGTTAAATAATTTAACGATGTTATTATCAAGGCAAAAAATTACTCAGGTTTTATCGACCTGATGATACCAGTGATAGCATCCATTAATACCTGGCGATTGATATCGTCGGATGAGCCGCGCCTTAATAGGTTGATAGATACCAACCCGTGAACTACCGACCAGAACGTGTAATATTTAGTGCAGATAATATCCGATTCGGGATTGTCAATACGCATTACTTTGCCAATTACATCGGTGAACAGGTCCCACGGCATAACAGATTCTTCCAGTTTATTTATTTCATCGCAACAACAATTAGTAGTAACGCCAAACATTATCTGGTAAAGCTCTTTGTTGGCAAAGGCGAAATTCCAGTAGGCAAGCCACATAGCCTCCAATTGTTTTTCTGGCAGCACATGTTGTTCGTGCGCTGCCCTGAGGTCTTTAGCTAATAACAGGTAGCCTTTGCGGGCAAGCTCCAGCAAAATAGCTTCTTTATTAGCGTAATATTCATATATAATAGGTGCGGTGTATTCAATTACATCGGCAATTTTACGCATACTTAAAGCCTGCCATCCCTCCTCTTTAACAATCTGGAGAGCGGCATCCAGGATATTGATCCTGGTTTCGTCTTTTAAGCGTTGAATACGTTCTTTACTGGCCATCTTATTTACGCCTTAAATCATTTAACAGCGTTAAGCAAATATACAGCTGTTTATTTAGGCATAGTACCATCCATTTGTCAAATTGAGATCATGGAATTGTCAGGAGGATGGGGAAAGAGTCAAGAATCAAGAGTCAAGAATCAAGACAGCTGCAAAAAACCATCTCTTGAAGATACGGCATCCGCTCACACCTGTATCTGAAAAAATGAAAACCCTTTGCTCTTTTAGAACAATATAGTTCGTTTATGATTAAAACTTCAACGGTCTTGATTCTTGGGGGAAAGAGTCAAGAGTCAAGAATCAAGACAGCTGCAAAAAAACATCTTTTGAGGACACCGCATCCGCTTACAACTATATCTTAAAAAAAAGAAAACCCCTTTACTCTTTTAGAACAATATACTTCGTTTATGATTAAAACTTCAACCGTCTTGATTCTTGACTCTTGATTCTTGGGGGAAAGAGTCAAGAATCAAGACAGCTGCAAAAAACCATCTCTTGAAGATACGGCATCCGCTCACACCTGTATCTGAAAAAATGAAAAACCCTTTACTCTTTTAGAACAATATACTTCGTTTATGATTAAAACTTTAACCGTCTTGATTCTTGACTCTTGATTCTTGACTCTTATTCTTCACCCTACTTTTTCACCAAATAGGCCAGTTGTCCCATATGGTAGCCCTGGTGAACTGTTCTGTTGATGAGGATATTCAGTTTGTTGCGATGGGGTTCTTTTGCAAAATCTTCGGCAGGTATGGCGCTGTGTTTGGTAAACCAATCTTCGGGTTGCATGGTGTCAAACTTTTGTTTAAGGGTGGTATTTACGTTGCGCCAGGCAGCTTTAATATCGGCTATAGGCGGTTTTTCCAGCCCGGACGTATCGGAGTTTTTTAGGAAGATCTCGTCCAATTGCGGGTAAAGCCGCTCGCCAAGTTCTAAATAGGTAAAAAGGCTGTCGCTTACCGCGGTCAAATGTCCTAAAAGATAGGTGCCACTGTTGCGGCCGGGCGCGGTAAGGCCGGCAATTTGCTCGTCGGTTAGTTTATCCAGCAACGCGTTAAGGCGGGTGTTTTGCAACTCCCAGTTTGATATTGCTATTTTAATGAATAAAGCGGTGGTTGTTTCCTGTTGAATTTCCATAGTCGGATTTATTTTGATAAATATAACATTGTGTCATTGATAAATTGACGCTTATTCTTCAGCCCAATGTCACAAGTTGTAAATACAGAAATGAGATAGCCTTATGACTTCCGACTTAGTGCTGTTGACTTAACAATAGGTTATTTTGAAACTACCTGCCAGCCATTAAATGGCTTTACTGTAGCACAATTTGGGCTGCCGTCTTTGGCGGTTCCGGCTACGTTGGTTTTAAGCATTAAAGCCGGATCCGCATTTAGCTGATCGATGACCTCCCAGGTTATTCCGGCCATTGGTATTTTAAGCCTTCTATTCCAGGGGCTAAGCTGCCCGGCCAGCGTGCCGATATCCAGGTAAATAAAGTTACCCATATAGGGGCCTTGTATAAATGGGCCGCCAAACCTTGGCAAAGCATCTTTTACCCTATCCCCTTTTGTGGTTACTGTTAAATAAAAATGCAGGTCGCCCGAATCGGTTTGCTGGATTTGTACAGTTTCATATTTATTGCCAGATCCCTTTTGTAAGCCAAAAGCCACCCCGGCGGTAGGCTTTTCAAGGATAATATGAAGCGATAGTTCCATGGTTTTATCAGATTTTGGTTTGTATCAATAAACAACGGTTAAGATACTGAAATCGCGAACCATATCTTTAATCCCTAAGTGTGATTTTAATATCATTCAATTTGTCTGAACTCGGATTAAGCAGATTTTTCGGATTATTGGGGTTTTAATTATCGTCTGAAACCCGAATTAAGCGAATTTTTAGAATTTCCCGAATTAGCTTTTTAAATTCTGTTAATTCTTTAATTCTGTAAATTCAGGTTCAGACCAAACCGCTAATCATTTAATTGCTTTATGTAGTCCAAAAACATATACAACGCCTTCTTCTTCTCTACGGTTAAATCAAAATCAATTTTCACCATCAGGTAATCAACAATATCAAAGTCATCGCGCATGGGTAGTTCCTTGAACAGATCCTGCCTATGGTCGAGGCCGTATTTAAGGGCGGCGTTAAATTCCTGCATAAAATCATGCGGGATTGGTTTGTTGGCTATCCAGCCTGCAAACATGAACGGCAGGCCGGTAAACTTTTGCCATTCTTCGGCCAAATCGTATACATATTTATACTGATCTTTTTTACCAAAGGTGCGGTCGCCAATTTGAACAAAAGCCGTATCTGGCTCGGTCGAAAGGCTGTAGTTTGGCGCCCCCTCAATTAACTCCGGACTGATTTTCCAATAGTTTTTGAGCAGTATGCGTGCCAGGTTGTTAGATGAGCGCGATTCGGGATCAAGCTGCAGGTATTTAATATCGTGTACGGGGCAATTACTAAATATGAATACCGAGTTTACTGCGCCAACGGCACCAATGCAGTAATCGGATACTATTTCCCAGTTGGGCAGGCTTAATGTGGCCGCCACAGGGATAAGGCCGATGTCTACTACATCATCAATGAGTTTTTGGGCACAGTCAGTCGGTGTGTCAAGACTTAGTGCTATTTTATCTACAAAACCGGTATGTTGAAGGCCGTATATAAAGGGTTTGGTATTGGTGTAGCTTACTGCTGATATTCTGATCTTTTTCACAAGAAACGTTCTCTTTCAGGATTGTTTTAAATGTTCGGCATTGTTAAAATCTACAATAGCAAACTGTTCGCCATCATAAACAACTTTGTATAAAACCAAATTTTGATGCGGAAAGTTATCCATTTCGCTCAATGGCTTGCCGGTTAAAATACAAAGTAATAAACGCATGGCGCGGCCATGCATGCAAACCAGCACAGTTTTTTCTTCGGGATGGCTCATGATCACCGCTAAAGCTTCACGCTGGCGGATCTCCACTTCGTTGGGGCTTTCGCCGCCTTCAAATTTGCTATCCAGGTTTCCATCCAGCCAATCGCGCATAATCTGCAAAAAGGCTGCCTTATTTTCCGGCGTGGGCAGCTGACCTTCATGAATGCCCCAGGCCAGCTCATCAAGTCCGGGAAGCTTTTCAAAAGGCAATCCGCCATCCAAAAAAGACTGAATGCTTTGCTTTGTACGTTTTAGCGCCGATATATATGCTTTATCGAAAGGTACATCTTTATAAGCCGCAAAAAACTGTTGTGCCTGTTTGCGTCCCTCATCGTTCAGGTCGGTATCAACACCCCTGCCCTGGATAATTCCCAGCTTGTTGTATTCGGTTTGGCCGTGACGTACTATGTATAAGATTTTTTGCATTTTTTTATTGAAGCGTAAAGCTTAAAGCAGAAGGTTTAAAGCTTCGTTTTAGCAAAAAGCTGAAAGCATAAGGCTTAAAGCTTTTTTATATTATTGTTATATTATTTATGCGGACGACTCGAGGCCGTCCTTTTCTTTTTCGCTTTCAGCTTTTAGCCTTCCGCTTTAAGCTTTTTTGTTTTTGCTTTTAGCTTTAAGCCTTCCGCTTTAAGCTAATTTATTACTGGCAGCTTGTAATATTGCGGCTTGGGCTGGGTTTCAGGAAATTCAAAATCATTATAATCGGTAACTACATTGTAAAGTGTATCGCGCTCTATAGGGTACCGGCCTACATGTTTAATCAGTTCCACCAATTGTTTGGTGCTCATACCGGGGTGCTGCTCTTCGGCGCCTGCCATCGAGTAAATTTTGGTGGTGTCATCCAGGGTACCGTCAATATCATCTACTCCAAAATTGAGCGAAAGCTGCGCCGTGGTGCGGCTGATCATAGCCCAATAGGCCTTAATGTGATCGAAATTATCCAAATAGATCCTCGCGACAGCATAATTTCGCAAATCTTCAACAACAGTTGATTCGGGTACGTGGGACATCTGGTTATCCTGGTTGCGAAATTTCAACGGGATAAATGTTTGAAAGCCGCCCGTTTTATCCTGCAGCTGGCGTAAGCGTTCCATATGGTCAACCCGGTGATGGAATTTTTCGATATGGCCGTAAAGCATCGTAGCATTTGAGCGGCCACCCAACTTATGCCATTCCTCGTGTATGGCCAGCCATTGGTCGCCAGTACATTTATCTTTTGAAATCAGATCGCGAACCTCCGGGTGGAAAATCTCGGCCCCTCCGCCCGGTATCGAACCTAAACCGGCCTCCATCATCAGGCGCATGCCCGTGGCGTAGTCAATTTTGGCTTTTTTGAAAATGTAGTGGTATTCAACCGGCGTTAACGCCTTGATGTGCAATTCGGGGCGATGAGCACGTATGCGGCTGAAAAGTTCCTGGTAAAAAGGCACATCGTATTGCGGCAGCACTCCGCCAACTATATGTACTTCGGTTACCGGTTCGTCATCGTATTTGGTTACCATGTTAAACATTTCGTCCATAGTATACTCCCAGCCCTCGGCTTTTTGTTTAAGCAGGCGCGAGTACGAACAAAATTTGCAATCGTAAACACAAAGATTGGTAGGCTCGATATGGAAATTACGGTTGAAATAAGTTTTATCGCCATGGCGCTTCTCGCGGATGTAGTTGGCTAAAACACCAAGGTAACCAAGGTCGCCCTGTTCATATAATGTAACACCTTCATCAAAGGTAATCCTTTCGCTGCGTTGTACCTTTTGGGCAATGTGCTTTAAATCAGCAGGCAGATCTGGATTTTGTAATAATAACTGTAAATTATGCTCAGCTTCCATTCAAAAAACTTTGAACAAATGTAGTAAAAAAGCGGAAAGCTTAAAGCCAAAGGCCTAAAGCAAGGGGCATCTTTACAATAAGATTATGAGGGGGAAAAACTTAAAGCCGAAGGCTGAAAGCAAAAAGCTAATGGGGAAAGCCGAAAGCTAAAGGCTGAAAGCAAAAAGCTTAAGACAAGAATTCGAGGAGCTTTTGGCATTCTGCTTTCGGCTTTTAGCTTACAAGGTTGTTATAGCTGTAATGTTTATCCCTCTAAAGCAATCGTCGGCGCAATTACGCGGCACATAACCGCAGTCTGAAATGAGACCGTTGTTTTTTGCTTCAAATATGATGTCATTAGTTGTAGCATCAACTTTAAGCCATTCGGTGCGCGCCTTTAAGTAAATGCCATCCATCGTAAGTGCATCTGTGGCATCATTTGGGTGTGTATTTATGGTGGCAGCATCTTCATGCCAGGTTTTAACGGTATCGACTTTATTGGTGCCGTCGTTACGGGATTGTACCCGGATATAGTCACGCGAAACAACCTTACCATTGTTTACGGCTACTTGGATAGTAACTCCAAAACCTACCCACGAACCAAAAACTGTTGTGTAGGAATAGGAATTTTTCGAGCTGCTTTTAAAGCTCATCCAGGCTTTATAGCTGGTGTCATACTCGCTTTGTTTAGCGATGTTTTCTTTTTTACAGGCGGTAGCTGATAATAACAGGATAATAGTGAGTAGGTGCAGGTTTTTCATAAAGCTTTTTTAACCATTACGCAAAATTTAAATCAGTCGCTACAGTAAATCACAAATAATCTTATTTACTTTGAAACGATAACATCAACGACAATGAAAACTGAAACTATAGCTATACACGCAGGCAACCATATAGACGGATCATCAAAAGCCGTAATACAACCCATTGTTATGTCGACTACTTTTGAACGTGGCGAAGATGGCGGCTTTCCCGGCGGGCATATTTACAGCAGGGCATCAAACCCCAATCGGGCCTTGCTTGAAAACGTTATAGCCAAATTAGAGGGCGGCGCCGATGCCGCCTCATTTTCATCAGGCAACGCGGCGGGCATGTCGGTATTTCAGTCGCTGGCGCCGGGTACTCACATTATTTGCCCGGATGATATGTACCATGGTTTGCGCAATCAGCTTAAAAACCTCTTTGTGGGTATTTTAACGTTTGATTTTGTTGATGTTAATGATATCGAAGTTTTAACCCAACACATCAGGCCCGAAACCGGGCTGATTTGGGTTGAGACGCCATCAAACCCACTGCTCAAGATCACCGACATACAAAAAGTGGTTGCCTTTGCCAGGGCGAACAATATTAAAGTAGTGGTTGACAATACTTTTGCCACTCCCATTTGCCAGCAACCATTAGCTTTGGGTGCCGATATGGTAATGCACTCGGCCACTAAATATTTTGGAGGCCACAGCGACCTGATGGGCGGCGCATTAATTACCGCCGAGAAAAGCGACTGGTGGGCCAAAATACGCCAGGTACAGGAAATGGGCGGCGCTATCCCCTCCCCAACCGATTGTTTCTGGCTAGTACGCAGTATTAAAACCCTCCCGTACCGGGTTAAGGGCCATGTACACAATGCGCAACTATTAGCTGAGTTTTTAGAACAGCATCCCAAAGTAGCAAAGGTATTATACCCTGGCCTGCCGTCGCACCCGCAGCATCAAATTGCCAAAGAGCAGATGCTGGCCTTCGGCGGTATGTTATCATTTATAATTAAGGGCGATGAAAATGATACGCACAACATCATCAATAAATTAAAAATATTTACACGGGCAACCAGCCTGGGCGGCGTGGAAAGCTTAATTGAGCACCGCGCAACCGTAGAAGGCCCCGACACTAAAACACCAAGGAATTTATTACGTGTTTCGGTTGGGTTAGAACATATTGATGATTTGGTGGACGATTTGGAGCAGGCGCTTTTTTAGGTTAAAGGCAAAAGGTGAAGGGTGAAAGGTTGTTCGGAAAAGCGTTAAGTTCATGAGTTCAAAAGGTGGTTTTGAGTGATAACTTCACCATTTCCTCGGCATATTGATTTGTTTTATGGCCGCCAATCCATGTGGTGATTATTGGTATTTCCTTGTAGATCGCCGCAATTCGCCTTTCAAATTTCTCGCGGCCTTTCTGGAATTTATTGGGATTTCTATAGTAGTACTCAATTGCACATAAGCGAGTGGCCGGATTTTTACTAAAAAGCAGCATATAATCTATTTCTGGGGTCAATTTGCTTTTCACAGTATCAAAATTTATCCGGTTATCTAAAAGCATAAAACCAGCATAGTTCATCGCGATGTAGTAACCAAAGGTAACACCCGAAAAAGGGGTCATTAGAAATCGGGCCTTTTTATTTTTTGAGGCTATTTTGACGCTGTCGTTTAGTGGTTTTGACATCGCATCGTAATTAAAATAGATTGGATTAGCATGTATTTTATCCTTAAATTTTAATAAAGGAGAACATATTTTTTTATAACGGCTGTTTAACCGGGCGTCATAAGGTATGCTGGCATCTAACATATAGCTTATCAGTGAATCTTTAAAAAATATAAACTGGTAACTGATACGCAGATAGCCTGCTTCGTAAACACTTGAAACATCAGCGTAACCAAAGCCAATATCCTCCATTGTATGTTTTGACGTAATTAGCAGATCGAGTACGCCCGCAGGATTGGTTTTATAAATATCGGCCAGTTTTTTTATAAACAGGGAATCATTAAAAATAAGCTGTTGGTTTACGTCTTTCACTTTTGCTTCCTCCTGTCCAAACAACAGCGTTGTTGAGCAGCAAATGAAGATTATAAAAGCGAAAAACTTATTCATGTGGCGGTTTATTGGCGATACAAGATAATAAAATTTGGTGTTTAAATAAATATCCCCTTTTCCTCAGCGGTAGGTATCTTTCACAGACCGCAATTCCAGATATTGCCGGTTGGGCCAGGCGACCCGAATATCTATCGGAAAGATGCCCATGGGGACACAGACATCGGAGCAAGAACTTTTCTCCTTTTACCTTTCACCTTTTGCCTTTTACCTTTCCCTTCAAATAAAATTTGGTATTTTAATAAATATCCACTTATATTTGGGGCATTATTTGGTAGCGATACCATAGTCGATCAATTCTCCGCATAGTTCGGGTATTGATTTATAAAGAAGCGGCGAGAGATCAGGCTCAATGACCCGCTGGCAACCCTTCAGTTTTGAAGAAGGTGCCAATTCCTGTCCCGGCAAATAACACCGGGGGATATAAATTTATAGCCATGAAAAGTTTAATTACAATTACTAAAAGCAACATTTTTAATACCCAAAACGGTAACATACAACGTATTAGCCCAATTATTGGCAATATTTGTATGTGTTGCTGCTGTTGATGCTTTAATACGTCCCTTTTTTCAATCCCTGAAAACATACGTGTTGTAAAACTGATAAATATTTTATCAGCTTGCTAAAATCCATCTAAACAACAAAATTTAATTATAACCTTTCAAAATCTACAACTATGTCAGCCTTAAAATTCGAAACCTTACAATTACACGCCGGCCAGGAAGTTGATCCTACTACAGGCTCACGCGCGGTACCGCTTTATCAAACTACGTCGTACGTATTTAAAAGTGCCGAACACGGCGCCAACCTGTTTGCATTAAAAGAGTTCGGGTTTATTTATACCCGCTTAATGAACCCCACTACCGATGTGTTTGAAAAACGCATAGCCGCTTTAGAGGGTGGTGTTGCAGCTTTGGCCACGGCATCGGGCCAGGCAGCGCAGTTTATAGCGTTAAATAACATATTGCAGGTAGGGGATAATTTTGTGACCTCGCCATTTTTATATGGCGGCACATACAACCAGTTTAAGGTAGCTTTTAAACGCCTGGGCATTGATGTTCGTTTTGCTAAAGACGATACAGCCGAAAGCCTGGAAGCCTTAATAGATAATAAAACCAAAGCTATTTTCCTGGAAACCATTGGCAACCCCGGCTTCACTATTGCCGATTTTGATAAAGTTGGCGATTTGGCCAAAAAACACGACCTGCCGCTAATTGTAGATAATACCTTTGGTGCAGGAGGCTATTTATTTCGCCCGTTGGAGCATGGCGCAAGCATAGTGGTACAATCAACCACCAAATGGATTGGCGGCCACGGTACCAGTATTGGCGGTGCAATAGTTGATGGTGGCACTTATAACTGGGGCAACGGCAAGTTTCCTCAATTTACCGAGCCATCCGAAGGTTATCACGGTTTGGTTTTTGCAGATGTGTTTGGCATAGGCGGCCCATTTGGCAATATCCAGTTTATTATTCGCGCCCGTGTGGAGGGATTGCGTGATTTTGGCCCTTCGCAATCGCCATTTAATTCATGGCTGAATATACAGGGACTGGAAACACTATCATTACGGGTGCAACGCCATGTAGATAATACACTGGAACTGGCTAAGTGGCTTGATCAGCATCCGCAGGTAGCATCGGTAAATTACCCGGGATTAGAGTCGTCGCCGTACCATGAGTTGGCAAAAAAATACCTGAAGAATGGTTTTGGTGCGGTGTTGTCATTTGAAATTAATGGCGATAAAGCCGATGCCGGTAAACTGATAGATAGCCTGAAACTGGTAAGCCATTTGGCCAATGTGGGCGACGCCAAAACATTGATCATTCAGCCATCGGCAACAACACATCAGCAGCTATCTGATGCCGAACAGCTTTCGGCAGGGGTTACACCAAATTCGTTACGGGTAGCGGTGGGTATTGAACATATTGATGATATTAAAGCAGATTTTGAACAGGCATTTGCCAAAATAAAAGAGGCGCAGGCCGAATTAGCGTAGTGGTGAGTAGTGAGTGGTGAGCGGTGAGTGAATAAAAACTCACCATTCACTACTGACAACTCACTTCTATCAACATGAATAGAAGAATGAATACAGAAACATTTAAGTACACACAAACTTTTGAGCTGGAATCGGGCGAACAACTACAGCAACTGGAGATAGGTTTTCATACTTATGGGCGCCTAAACAAAGAGAAAGATAATGTGGTATGGGTATGCCACGCCCTGACAGCCAATGCCGATGTTTTTGACTGGTGGAAAGGTTTTGTGGGTACAGGAAACAAATTTAACCCCGAAGAGCATTTTATAGTTTGTGCCAACATTTTGGGCTCGCCATACGGCACAACTAACCCCTTAAGCGTAAATCCGGCAACAGGTGAGCCATATTTTTTAACATTCCCTCAATTTACCATCAGGGATATGGTAAAGGCGCACCAGTTATTAGCCGACCATTTGGGCATCGGCAATATTCATATCCTAATTGGTGGCTCATTGGGCGGCCAGCAGGCCATTGAGTGGGGTATTATCGAACCAAACCGTATCAAAAACCTTATTTTGATAGCCACCAACGCGCGCCACTCTCCATGGGGCATCGCGTTTAATGAGTCGCAACGTTTGGCTTTAACCGCCGATGCAACTTTTAACAATAATACGGTGGACGGTGGACAAGCCGGCTTAAAGGCTGCCAGGAGCATAGCTCTACTCTCCTACCGTACCTATAAAACTTACGGTATTACACAGCAGGAAGATGTTGATAGCAAAACCGATAATTTTAAGGCATCAACCTATCAGGATTACCAGGGCCAAAAGCTGGTGAACCGGTTTAATGCCTACAGCTACTGGTATTTAACCAGGGTGATGGACTCGCACAATGTAGGTCGCGGCCGAAATGGCGTGGAGAAAGCATTAAGCATCATCAAAGCCCGTACATTGGTTATCGGTATTAAATCGGATGTGTTATTCCCTATCGAAGAGCAGGAGTACCTGTTTAGGCATATCCCCAAATCGGCCTTTGCTGAATTGGATTCATTTTATGGCCATGATGGTTTTTTAATTGAAACAGAAGCATTAACAAATATTATCACGTCGTTTTTTAAAACCGATGTAAAAGGAAAAATTATAGAATTGCAACGTACAGCGTAATGAGTAAAAAGTTAAGTATAGGATTATTTGGATTTGGCGTAGTTGGACAGGGATTATATGATATCATCAAGACAAAAAATTTAAACATCGAAATTGTAAAATTTGCAATAAAAGATCCGCATAAAAAGCGGTCGTTACCGGCAGAATTTTTTACCGCAGATAAGGAAGAGCTGCTAAACAACCCGGATATCAATACCATTGTTGAACTGATTAACGATACCGAGGCAGCTTTCGAAATTGTATCAAGAGCATTAAGCAGTGGCAAAAATGTAGTTTCGGCCAGTAAAAAAATGATAGCGCTGCACCTGGATGAGTTGATTGAACTGCAGCATAAACATGGCACATCTTTATTATATGAAGGCGCGGTTTGTGGTAGTATCCCCATCATCCGCAACCTGGAGGAGTATTATGATAACGAGTTGCTGCACTCCATCAGCGGTATTTTTAACGGATCATCAAATTATATCTTATCAAAAGGATTTATTGAGGGGCTTGATTATAACAGGGCCCTGCAACAGGCGCAGGACCTTGGTTTTGCCGAAACCGATCCCACCAGCGACGTAGGTGGTTTTGATGCCAAATATAAACTGGTGATAGCAGCCGCGCACGCTTATGGCGTGGTTGTAAAACCCGATGAGGTTTTTAATTTGGGGATTCAGAACCTGGCCGCGCATGATTTACAATACGCCCGCGAAAAAAACCTGAAAATTAAACTGGTACCTGTAGCCAAGGAACTCGACGATAAAAATGTAGCTATGTTTGTGCTGCCGAAGTTTGTGAACAGCAGCGAATTTTTATACAACGTGGAGTACGAATATAATGGAGTAACCGTACAGGCCGCCTTTGCCGATCAGCAATTCTTTTTTGGTAAAGGGGCAGGTGGCCACCCTACCGGTTCGGCGGTGCTATCTGATATAGCCGCGTTGCGCTATAGCTACCAGTATGAGTATAAAAAAGCAAAGGAAAAAACCGGGCTTCAATTTACCAATAACGTGGAATTTGATATCTATTTAAGGTATGATGACGAGCGTTTGGTAGAAGATTTGAAATTTATCTCCATAAAAGAACGCTATTATTCGGGCGATTATAAATTCGTTATCGGAAAAGTTAATTTACAAAGCCTGATCGATAATCAATCGCACATAACTGAGAGTAAGGCATTTGTTGCCTTTGCCGGTCAGCTTACCGGGGTTAGCCTGGCATTGGTATAAAGCAGGTACGAAAGTCCTGATGTAGATTTTGTTTTGTTTCTTTTACAAAAAAGGCCCCAACCAGGGGCCTTTTTTATATCGAGAGATTTATATTTTTTTTACTTCGCAAAAAATGCGGCAATGCGTTTGCCAAAGGCAACGGTTAAAATACCTACCAGCACTTTTGTTACAGATGACATGACCGCGTTTTGATCATTTTCGCTGGATATATTGTATAACCGATAAAGCAGGTCAGGAACTGTGTTAACAATAAGTAAGCCCCCGATGATGACAAGCGCTATCTCATAAATCACTTTACGCTCAGCAAATAATTTTACGTTTTCTTGCTTGTCGGCTGCATCAGTGATGAGCCGGGTAATCAATTTTGTTCCGGCTATCAAAAAGATCGACAAGGCCAGCAGGAATACAAAATTGACGATGTTTAACCAAAACAAGTTCATTTGCTCGGTAGCGTGGTCGGCCGCCGCAATCGCGCTGAAACTTTTTAAAAACGTAAAAAAACCGGGAATTTTGGATAGGTTGGAAACCAGCAGGTAAACACCAAGGATTTTTATGGTTATTTCATAAATATCAGACTTCTTCATTTTTTAATTTAGGGTATAGTTTATAATTAATCGGGACGACTAAGATAAACAAATGCCCAATATATGTATGAAAAACCGGCTTTAATCCAAATAATAATGCCTTATCTGGTTTAACCCATGATCCAGCTCATAAACCCATGGTGTGGCGGTAGGTATTTCCAGTTGGGTTACCTGCTCGTCGGTAAGGCAATCAATATATTTAATTAACGAACGCAGGCTATTGCCATGGGCAACTACAATTACTTTTTGATTACGGCGCATGGCGCTTACAATAGCTTCGTTCCAAAACGGCAGTACCCTATCCATGGTTTCGCTCAGGTTTTCGGTTAGCGGTAATTCACGATCAGTTAAATCTTTATAACGCAAATCATGACCTGGGAAGCGTGGATCATCACGGGTTACGGCAGGTGGATGCTCGTTAGGGTCGCGACGCCATTTTTGAACTTGTTCGGCACCGTATTTGGCTACAGCTTCATCTTTGTTCATCCCCTGCAAAGCGCCGTAAAAACGTTCATTCAACCGCCATGATTTTTCAACCGGGATCCATAAATGATCCAGTTCTTCCAGTATAAAATGCATGGTTTTGATTGATCGTTTTAGGTAAGAGGTAAAACCAACATCAAAGTTATAGCCGTTCTTTTTTAGGATCTGCCCTGCTTTATGAGCTTGCTGGTAGCCATTTTCGGATAAATCCACATCTTCCCAACCGGTAAAACGGTTTTCGAGGTTAAAAACACTTTCGCCGTGGCGTATCAATACTATTTTTTGCATAGGTATTTGCTTAACGCAAAAGTAAGGCAGAGTTGTAAATAAAATTGTAAAATATTCATAAATCACTTAGCTTGCGTTATAAACCAACTAATACTAAACCAATATGATCCCTACTACACCTGCCCCTGTAAAGGATGGCATCGCTAATCCGGCGCCGCTTGGGCTTTGTGCCTTCGGTATGACCACCGTTTTGTTAAACATCCATAACGCCGGCTTTTTTGAAATGAACAGCATGATACTGGCCATGGGCATTTTTTACGGCGGCCTGGCCCAAGTTATTGCAGGTGTTATTGAGGCAAAAAAGAATAACACCTTTGGGTTAACCGCTTTTACCTCCTATGGATTTTTCTGGCTATCGCTGGTTGGCTTAATAGTTATGCCCAAACTGGGCTGGGCTACAGCACCGTCTGAAGGTGCTATGTGCGCTTATTTAGCGGTTTGGGGTATATTTACGTTGCTATTGTTTTTTGGCACGCTAAAATTAAACCGCGCGTTGCAGTTTGTTTTTGGCTCGTTAACCATATTATTCTTTTTATTAGTAGCAGGTGATGCAACCGGCGATGCCACCATTAAGCACCTGGCTGGTTATGAAGGTATTATTTGTGGCGCATCGGCTATTTATACAGGTATTGCCAATGTATTGAACGAGGTTTACGGTCGCGTTGTATTGCCAATTGGCCCGGTAAAGGTTTAAAATAATCTTGCTAAATTGCGCAGGTGAAAGATTTTAAAAAATACTACAGCATACCGGCAACGCCCGACGAAATTTATATAGCCCTTACCAACCCCATCACTATTGAGTTATGGACAGGTGAAACCGCCCAAATGAGCACCGAACCAGGTTCGGAATTCTCCATGTGGGACGGTAGCATAGTCGGCAAAAACATAGAATTTGAGCCTGGCAAAAAAATTGTACAGCAATGGTATTTTGAAGGTAAATCTGATGATTCGATAGTTACCATAAAACTACACCCCGATAAGCAAGGCACATCTGCCGAAGTTAGGCACACCAACATTCCCGATGAGGATTTTGATGATATTGCCGATGGCTGGACCCATAGCTACTTTGGCGGATTAATAGACTTTTTTGAAGGCGAGTAATAAACGCTCTGAGCATCTTGCTTAATGGCAGATATTAAACATAAAAAGCGATGGCTATAAACCATCGCTTTTTATGTTTTAAAATAAGCTCCTTAAATTTCCCCGGAACCTTAATAGATTTTATTGTCGTTATATCTCCACCGCCGGATGAACAAACACCTTCGATTTGATATCGGCGCCGGCTTTACCAAGCGTAGCGGCTACCGAGCAATATTTGTTTAATGATAGTTCGACCGCGCGTGCTGCCTTATCCTCATCAATATCACCATAAAGGTGAAATTCAATCTCGATATCCTGCCATAAAGATGGCTCTTTGCCGGCTTCACGTTCGCCATTAACTACCATTTTATAGTCCTTTACTTCCTGGCGTTGTTTTTTTAGTATGCTGATAACGTCAATTGCAGAGCAACCCGCCAGGCCCATTAATAGCATTTGCATTGGGCGTACGCCAAAATCCTGGCCACCGCTTTCGGGGCTGCTATCCATTTTTACAGTGTGGCCAATGGAATCAACGGCCTCGAAGCCGAAATCGCCATGCACACGTTTAAGTTCTATTGTGGCCATAGTATTAAATTTATAATGATGCTAAGTTAGGTAATTGTTGGCGTTTGCAAATAATAGCTGATGATTGTTTACGCTGTTATTACCAAAAAAGTTTTAAGCCAATGATTTCCTGTCCTTTACCGGGATAACCAATTTTAAACCCGACCATATTTCGTCTACCGCACAAACTTTTACATCTACCAGTCCTATTTTAAGCGCGAAATTCCGGATCACGTCTTCAGTAATATCGGTAAGCACCTTTGATGCTTTTTTGGGCCACGATACCCAGATCATGCCATCGGGTTTTATCTGCTTCATCAATAACGGCAAGCTGGCTAAAAGTTCCTCATTACTTTTGGTAAAAAAATGGACCAGATCTTTTTTAATACCGGCGTCATCCACAAAGTAAACGTCGGCCGGCATGTCGGTAAATAACTGCATATAATAATCGGGCGCGTTAATCAGCATTACATTTGCCAATGTTTTTATACCCAGTTTTTTTGCTAATGGAGTGCCGGAGTATCCTGCCATATCATCAGATGGTTTTTAAATGATGCATTAAATGTTCAACATAATCACTAGCCAGCCATTCAACGGTTTGCAGGTTGGGTTCACCTTTGCTGTTATCGCAGCGGGCAGTCAACCTATCGGGCGGGTAATTCTCCCAAACCCTTATTATTTGCCTGTTAAGTAAAATCCATAGGTCAAGCAGTTCTTTAACATCAACATCCTGGTAATGTTGTACGGCTACATAAGTATCCTGCTCATAAACCAGTTTAAAATTCTCTTCATAGGTGCAGCGTACAAAACGCTGCAGATTTACCTGGGCGCTGTCAATCAGGTGCCCAATGACCTCTTTTTTAGACCATTTATCGGGCGCGGGTTTTAAATCCCAATTATCATCGGGCGACCTGGTTTGCAAAAAATCAGTTATAGCGGTGTTTAAAATGGCCGAAGTAGTAGTCATTGCATGTTTTGAATTAAGTATTTAAAGATTGTTATTTCATATTGAAATACAAAACCATTAACTTCAAAGCCTTAAAGACACGTATGGCCCTTAATTATATCTGGATTGCATTTTTTTTGATCGCTTTTGTTGTAGCACTCATCAAGCTTATTTTTTTTGGCGATGTAGAGGCTTTTAAACTGCTGGTTGACGGCATTTTCAATTCGTCAAAATCATCGGTAATGGATATTGCCTTACCATTGATTGGTGCTATGGCTTTTTGGCTGGGTATATTAAATGTGGGCGAAAAGGCTGGTGCAATAAATTTCCTGTCGCGCCTGGTGGGGCCGTTTTTTAGCCGCCTGTTTCCGGATGTTCCTAAAAAGCACCCGGCCGTTGGCCAAATGCTCATGAATTTCTCGGCCAATTTACTCGGGCTCGATAATGCGGCTACCCCCCTGGGTTTAAAAGCTATGGGAAGCCTGCAGGAGTTAAATAAAGATAAGGAATCTGCATCAAACGCACAGATCATGTTCCTGGTGCTGCATACTTCGGGCCTGCAAATGCTGCCGGTAACAATTATAGCGCAACGTGCCATTTTAAATGCCAAAGATCCCGCAGATATATTTTTACCATGTGTTATTGCAACCTACGTAGCAACGGTTGTTGGTTTACTAATTGTAGCCATAAAACAAAAAATAAATCTTTGGGATAAGGTTATCATTGCCTGGCTGGGTGGAGTAACTGCTTTTATCACGCTAGTAATATGGTATTTTACAACGCACTTAACTAACGAAGAAATAAGTATCGTATCTAAAGTAGTTAGTAACTTTTTATTGTTTTTTATCCCGGTAGTATTTATCGTAGGTGGATTGATAAAAAAAATAAATGTATTTGATGTTTTTGTAGAAGGCGCAAAAAGCGGATTTGAAACATCGGTAAAGATAATCCCTTACCTGGTAGCAATGTTAGTAGGTATTAGCGTATTCCGTAGTTGCGGCGCGCTGGATTATATGAACGAGGGTTTGCGTTGGGTTTGTATAAAGGCCAACCTTGATACCAGGTTTGTAGATGCTATGCCCGTAGCCTACATGAAACCGCTCAGCGGATCTGGTTCAAAAGCAATGATGATAGATGTAATGAAAACCTTTGGCCCCGATAGTTTTGCAGGCCGCCTGGGCAGTGTATTCAATGGTTCGGCCGATACTACATTTTATATAGTTGCACTATATTTTGGTACCGTGGGGATAAAAAAATCGCGGTATGCCATACCTGCCGGTTTACTTGCCGATGCAGCCGGTATCATAGCTGCAATATTCATCTCTTATTTATTTTTTGGAAATTTAAAGTAAGCCCGGTGCCCCTATCATTCATTATTAAGCAACGTCTTTATTGCTGTTGCCGGCAATTATTTTGCTGTTTTTTGACGGAGAATCTCCGATCCTAAAATTTTACTTTTTGCAATAAATTCAATTATTATTTGAAAATAATTGTTAATTTTGGTCAATCTATTGAATTTTAAGCAATTATCTACAGTAAAAGCAAGTGAATGAATAAAATATTTACTACAAATTTATTTTTTTTTGCTTTATTTAATTTAGTTGCTTTTGCCGCTTCTGCACAAACTATAACTATCGGTAATGTAGATGCCGGCCCCTATGCGCCGGGGTCGACAATAAGCGTTCCCATCCAGGTAACGGGGGCATGCACCGATCCTACAAATACCTACAATCTTTACCTTTCAAATGCCGGCGGTAGTTTCGCGTCGCAAAAGCTAATTGGCAAGTTTACGGGCAACTATGCTACTTTTGTAAACGGCATTATACCCACGGGCACCAGTCCTGGCACCGGGTATTTGCTTAGGGTATCGGCCACCAACCCATCGGTTACAAGCGGGGCATCAACAGCAATTTCAATTGTTGCCGGCACCGGCACCGTGGCGGCGTTAAATTCGCAATCTATTGATGTTAATTACCCCGAGGTATTTGGTTCATGTTCGGGTTCTAATAACTCATTATATAATTTTATAAATACATCAACAGCAGGAGCCACGGTTACCGCGAGTTTTTACAACGAGCTTTCGCAGGTAACTGAGGCATCGAACCTTAATTTTACCAATAACGGTAATTTTACGGCTAAAACCGCCAATTATACCATTACCGTTAAAGCAATTACGGGGGGGATTGCAGGTACATATACTTATAGCCTGATTAACAACCTGGTTAACAACAGCTTTGGGGTTGAGGGGAGCACTACAGCCTGCCTGGGCAGCGGGGCCACCAATTTAACATACAATATCGATCCCAACATCATCAAAAACAACTACCCGGGTTTACTTTATAACGTTTCGTGGGGCGATGGTACACCATCGGTATCTTACACCTATTGCCAGATACTTGCCGCGGGTGGAAAAGTTTCGCACGAATATGTTAAGGCATCGTGTGGGAACATAGTTAAAGGTCAAAATAATTCGTTCGAAGTAAAGCTTCAGTTAATAAGCCCGTTTTGTGGCAATGTAGGTACGCCTGTTGCCAGTTACGCAAAGGTTATAGCGCCGCCGCTAAACCTGCCGGTTGTACCGGTGGCTGCCTGCTTAAATACCGCGGTAAAATTTGTAAACAATTCATTTCCGGGAGATGACCCCAACAGCACATCAACAAACTGCTCAAACACCAAGGCCCGGTACACCTGGCTTGTAGATGGTGTAACCAAACAGGTGAATTACAAACTAACTGATGCTTTCTTTTACACTTTTACAACTACCGGCGTACATAAAGTAACCTTACAGCTGCAAAATAACACAGGATCATGCGCCGTTGCCGATGTTACGCAGGATATTTGTATCCAGGAGCCTCCTGTACCGGCCTTTTCGCTGCCTGTTAACTCGGGTTGCATTCCCCTTACGGTTACGCCGGTAAATACCTCAAAAATTGATTCAAACTGTAATAACACCAATAAATATGTTTGGACGGTTACAGGCCCAACGCCTGTGGCTTACGCAAACGGAACAAATGCAAATAGCGCCACGCCCCAGTTTTTATTCAATAAAACCGGTGTTTATAATATTAAACTGGCAATCTCAACTGTAAGTTGCGGCCTGATAACCGATGCATCTGTACAAACGGTTGTAGTTGATGATACGCCTACGGCAACATTGTCAAAAGACACCGTATTTTGCGGAACAAATACTACACTTAAGTTCGATAATACCAATAACAGTGCTACCAAAGTAACATTTTCCGGATCGGCGCAAAACACCGGCGCAACCTACAAATGGACTATAACCGGCGGTGCCTTTACATTTGTGAACAACACCACCGATGTTTCACAATACCCGGTCATAAAATTCAATGATTTTGCTAAGTATACCGTTACTGTAACTAATACCAACATTTGCGGTCTGCCGGCTACCAGCAGTCAGCAATTGGAATTTATTGCTTCGCCAACAGTTACTGCGGGCACCTACCCTGCTGTTTGTGCAGGAACCGATATCAGTTTGAACGGTACATCAAATACCCCTTCAATAAAAATGCGCTGGGCAGGCGGCACCGGCACATTTACCGACCGAAATTCGGCCCAAACAGTTTATACACCATCTGCGGCCGAGATAAAAGCAGGCAAGGTTACCCTTATTTTCCAGGGGATAACTACGCTGGCTGCACCCTGCGATACCATATCCGACCCTACAACAATTATCATCAATAAGGCCGATTCAATTACCAGCAAAAATGCAGTAACCTCGTGCCCGGGAAAACCCCTTAGCTACAATATTACCGCGGGTACACCCACAACAACCTTTACTTGGGTGGTGGATGCTTCAAAAACCAGCCTAACCGCGGGTGGTTACACGGCAAGTGGCAGCGGTAGCTTTATTAATGATATTTTAACCAACAGCGATTTAAACGGCAACGCAACGGTTACCTATAACATCATATCAACCAGCCAGGGTTGCGTTAGCGAGATATTTGCGCTTACGGTAACCATACCACCAACTGTTGTTACTGCTTCATTCACACAGGACAACAGCACGGCCTGCGGTAACCTGCTGGTTCAGTTTACCAATACATCAAAACCTATTAACAGCGTTTTTTTATGGGATTTTGGCGATGGATCAACAGACACGGGGATTAATCCGCAACATACCTTTTTGGCAAAAACCGACGGACGCGATACCGTTTATCATATCAGCCTGAGCATTGTAAGCAACTGTAGCATAACCGCTCCACATCTTGATTCGGTAAGAATAAGCCCGCAAAAACCTGTAGCGAGGCTAATCCCCGATAGAGTTGAAGGTTGCTCCCCGTTTATCGTAACCGGCAAAAACTCATCGCCCGGTAAAAACTTGCAATACACCTACTACCTGTACGATGGCTCATTAATGCTGGAATCAAAAACATATACCGATAAAAGTGATTTTAAATTTGATACACCATTAAATACTACCCGTACAAAGCAATATACCATATTTATGATTGCCCAGGATTATTGTGGCAATACCGATACCACCCTGAAACGCACCATAACAGTATCGGCCCCTACCATTACGCCTGATATGTTTTTTCTGGATAATAAAAAAAGCGGTTGCAGTCCTTTGAATTTAACGTTTGTAAATAATTCGTCGGGTGGCGATACATTTTATTATACCATTTATGATGATAAATATAATGTAGTAACCAACGTAGCTGCCGGTACCGATAACCTGCCGTACGTTTTTACCAAACCTGGCATGTATTATGTAACCATCACTGCTTCAAGTTCATGCTCGTCTGGCGTTGAGTCGTCAAAATCAACAAACCGGGTGATGGTATATGACGTACCAAAGGCAGGCTTTACAGCCTCAGACACCACAGGCTGCCGTAACGTTACCGCATTTTTTACCAACACTACATATGCCGATCCTAATACTCAACCGGTAGCCCTATCCTATACCTGGTATTACGGAGATGGCGCTACAGCAACCGGGTTTACGCCGCCACCACATACTTACAACTTTAAAAACTCGCCATACACGGTAAAACTTATAGCCGTTAATCCCTTAACTGGTTGTGCAGATAGTTTGATTAAAAAGGACTATATAAAAGTTACGCCGCCGCCGGGTACTGCTTTTACAGCAAACCCCGATACCATTACCAGCATACCAAACTATCAATTTCAATTTGTTGACCAAACTACCGGATCGCCGGCCAACTGGATGTGGGATTTTGGAGATGGAACTGTCAGCGCGCTGCGTAACCCACCACATACTTATGCAGATACCGGAAAATATAAGGTAACACTGGTAACAAGCACCAAAGATTTTTGCGACAGCGCGATAACACATTATGTACGCATAACCGGCATTCCCGGCGAACTGTATTTACCCAATGCGTTTATGCCCACCAGCGGCACAACCGAATTAAGAAAGTTTGGGGCAAAAGGATCGGGTATTAAACAATGGCACCTGCAAATATTTAACGGCTTTGGCCAGTTAATTTGGGAAACCAGTAAACTATCGGCGCCTAAAGGCACTCCGGTTGATGGCGACGGCTGGGATGGTACTTTTAAAGGGGTACCTGCAGAGCAAGGCGTTTATATTTGGCAGGCTTCGGCAACATTCATCAACGGCAGCGAATGGAAAGGAATGTCGTACAATAACTCATTACCCAAACGAACGGGTGTTGTTCATTTAATAAGATAGATAATGCGCGC
This sequence comes from Mucilaginibacter sp. P2_A5, assembly GCF_056404995.1. Lineage (NCBI taxonomy): Bacteria > Pseudomonadati > Bacteroidota > Sphingobacteriia > Sphingobacteriales > Sphingobacteriaceae > Mucilaginibacter > Mucilaginibacter sp. P2_A5. The sequence goes on along the minus strand of NZ_JBFUCY010000032.1, from coordinate 4,762 downwards.
TTTGTTTAAAGGAGGTGTTTTAGGATTGTTAATGTTGCTGTGTGGCAGCATGGCTGTTGCCCAGGACCACATGTACTCGCAGTTTTTTAATTCCCCGGTATATCTTAACCCTGCATTAAACGGCCAGTTCCAGGGCGATTTACGCATGAACCTTATTTATCGCAACCAGTTTACATCGGTGCCGGGCGGCTTTAATTATCTAACAGCATCTGTAGATTATAATATACCGCAATTTGGCGGCGGGGTTGGTTTAATATTTACCCGGGGAAACGAGGGCACTGCCGGGCTTACAAAAAACAATATCGCCGGCATTTACTCCTATAGCGTTGGCTCTGATGATTTTGTGTTATCCTTTGGGGTACAGGCGGGCGTAACCAACCGCTCGGTGGATTATGGTAAATTGGTATTTAGCGACCAGATTGATCCCCGCTTAGGATATATTCCCGGCTCGCCAACCAATGCCGAGTCGCCAAGATTCGACAACCGCTTTTATTTTGATGCCGGCGCCGGCATAAACCTCGCCTTAAGCGATTTTAACATTGGCGGCGCGTTACAGCATATCAACCGGCCCAATGAATCGTTTACGGGTACGCCTGCAAAACTACCTATGCGCGGCACAGCACATTTAAGCTATAGATGGGACCTTAACAAGGATGAGAACCTTGATGAAGACGAGAAATCATTTTTTATTCCATCGGTTGTGTTTTATAAGCAATCGGCGGCACAATCAATAAATATCGGACTGCAATATAAAAGGCATAACCTTAATGCCGGCTTATGGGTGCGAACCTCCGGATCAGGCGGGCCAACGGCTATCACGTTTTCGTTAATATTTGATTTGTTTTTAAGTAAAGAAACCGGAGAGAAGTTCAGGTTGGGTGTAAGCCATGATGCACCAATTTCGGGCCTCAACTATAGCAATACCAGCGGCACAACCGAAGGGAGTATTGGTTATGAAACCACTTTGCCCTCGCGTACAGATACCTATCACAAATTTGAAGGTGCAAGGCGCTGTTATGATTTTTATTAAGAATTTTATTTATATCTTTATCTGTTATATATCCTGAATTACGGTGGAGAAAATCTATCACAAAGCAAGACCTAACCAGTCTTATCTTAAAGACAAGCGGCATAAAAAGAAAACAGCCATGATAGGTGTCTGGGTGTTGGTGCTTTTTGGGATCATTTTTATGATGATAGTGGTAAAATTTGCCACATCAGGCGGCTCATCTGATATGCTTACATTTACGATGTTCCCAAGCAGTGATGACGCGTACCAGGTAGCCAAGCAATACATTGCCCCTACCATCAAATCAGGCAACTTAATTTTTTCCGAAGATCATTATCAATTCGCCAAAAAGTCCGATTCGGTGTTTGTTATCAAATCATATGTAACTTCGATTGATGAGAAAGGAGAAAAAGAAAAAACCAATTTCCAGATCACCTTAAGATACGACGGAGGCCCCAAGGCAGTACAGGATAACTGGACGATGATTGATATGAATAAAGTAACAGAATGATACTTTATTTGCCAGGTAGTTTATTGGTAACACGCTGATATATTGCCTTATTATTTTATTCAAGAAATTCGCCTGAAATAATTTTGTTAAAAAATGTAAACCGGCAGGCAACCATTAGCAAAACAAATACGTGTTAGTTGCAGATAAGGAAAAATTTAAACAGGTAGCCCGTATATATGGGAGAAGCAGAACTACAACAATTGATTGCAGGCTGTTTACAGCATAGCCGTAAAGACCAGAAGATGCTTTATAAAGCGTTTTATGGCTTTGCTATGAGCATATGCCTGCGATATGCCGGCAACAGGTACGAAGCTTCTGAAATTATGAACCAGGGCTTTTTAAAGGTGTTTACCAATTTACAAAAATACGATACCAGCCGCCCGTTTATTGCATGGGTTGGCCGCATTATGATGAACACTTCTGTTGACTACTACAGAAGTAACCTGAAGCTCTCGCTCACGGATGACCTTGATGCAGCCGAGGATATTGGACATAACGACCTCCCCGACCAGAAGCTGAATTACGATGATCTTATCGGCATGGTACAACAACTGCCAAACGCTTATCGTACGGTGTTTAACCTGTTTGCAATTGAAGGGTTTTCGCACGAGGAGATAGCATCGAAGCTAAATATAAGTACAGGTACGTCAAAATCGAACCTGTTTAAGGCGCGTGAAAAATTGAAAAATATGGTGATTAATTCCGGCCGGCTTCCGGAAAGTAATTCGGGGAGCGGGCTGCAAACCATTGTGGCTATTGGCACTATAAGTGTCAGCATGTCGGTACTGATAGAATTGATAATGAAATGAAAGAGAAAAACGAAAATAAATTGGATCAATTGTTCAGGGACGGGTTATCCGGCCCTGGAGACCACTTTGCTTTTCGGGAGGAGGATTGGGATTCAATGGAGCAGCTGCTGGATAAAAAATCCAATACAAAAGCGGGCTTCTTCCGTATTATGTATTATGCATCCGGCATTGCGGCTTTGCTGCTGCTTGCATTAGGTTTATACTTTTATAGCAAAAACGATACTACAGATCCAGCTAAAATACACGGAAAGGTTAATAAAACAGGCAATAGTCAAAAGCAGCCGGGTTCGCCTGATCGGGGTAATGGCAACGACAGCCTTAGCAATAAATCTGATAACCTTGCGGTAACCGAACCTGCCGGGCAATCCAATACCGTTAAGTCTGCAAAAAAAGATACGGTTAACAATAAAGCCGAAAGCATGGCTGTAAACAATTCGGCCAATAACAACCGGGGCTCAAAAGTTAAAGTAAACCCGGGAAGTGATCTTAACAATAAAGCTACTAACATGGCTGTTAACGATGCACAGCCCAAAAACAACGCCCCAAAAACGGAAACAATTAATAAAGCCATACCAGGCAGCAATGCACCCCAACTGGCCGATAATAAAACACCATCGGCAAATAAAGCACCCGGTGGCCAAACAGCTGGTATTGATACACCTGGTAACAAGGGTAAAGTAGCCCCGGCAACCAGCCAGGTTGAAAACAATATAGCCGCAAATCAAAATACCGATACGACAGCGAACAAGAAGGCTGAACGGGAAGCAAAAAAACAAATGGCTATTGTTAAAACATCGGCAATAAAAAACAGGCCGCAGTTTTCTATTACTGTATTGGCGGCTTCTGACGCTAATGCGGTAAATTCATTTGGGCATAGCCAAACGGGGACCAATTATGGATTACAGTTTTCGTTACGCGTTACAAAAAAGCTAACTATAAGTACCGGTGTAGCCTACGCTATTAAACCGTATTCATCAACGCCTACCAGCTACTCAGCCGATTCTTACAATCCTTCAAGAACGCCTACCAATATCCAGGCAAATTGTAAGGTGCTTGATGTTCCGTTGAACCTTAGCTACCAGTTGTATTCAAAAGGAAATAACGCTATTGGTGTTGGTACGGGGGTATCATCGTACTTTATGCTGAAAGAAAATTACAGGTTTGATTATGCGGCCGAAACAGGCTGGAAGCCCTATAACCTGGAAGTACGAAATAAAAATACACACCTGTTTGGCGTTCTCAACGTTAATGTTAATTACCAGCGGAGAATAAATTCGAAGTTTAGCGCGGTTTTACAGCCTTACATGAAACTACCGCTTACCGGCATAGGCAATGGCAAAGTCGACCTGAAATCAACAGGCGTTGCCCTTGGTATAAACTGGAACATTGGTTCGGCGTTGAAACCGTGATAGTCCTAAGTCTTAAGTCCTAAGTCAAAAGTCACTTCCGGCTTCAGACTTAGAACTTTAGACTTAGGACTTCAGACTTAACTAAGAGCCTACTTTTAACCAGCCCGTAATGCTCATTCGGGGTTTTTGAGTACATAAAACCTCGTGAACAAGCTCATTACTTTTAAAGAATACCGTGCGCCCGTTTTCAGGGCCGATGTTCTGCTCATGATTTAAATGGTGTATACGCAATTCGCCACCGTCGGCGGCTAACCAGCCTGTGTTTAAATACATGATCATTGAATATTTACGGCTATCGTTATTCCTGAACTGATCGAGATGTTTTTTGTAGAAAGCTCCTTTTTCGTACAAGGTATAATGAAATTCATAGCCTGTGATACCGGTGTAACAGGTTTTATTGAGATAGGCAACAAAGCTATCCATCAGGTCAAAAAAATCATTTTCGCAAGGGGTGTCATGCTTGCGGTCGAGCCAGTAAATGTGGTCGCCCCTAACCTTAGTGTCATGGTTCACGGCTTTATCGTTACCGGTTCCGGCAGATAACAGTAAGCTTGATTTAACAAGGGCCAGCAGGTTAAGCTTAAGATCGGCAGCAAGCGTGTCGCTTAAAAAATGATCGGCTATGCCAACCTTATCAGCCAGGTAACTATCGATAAGGCAATTGAATGTATCTTCCAATAAAGGTGGGTTAGCATGGTATCCTGCAAACGCAGGCATGTTGTTAAAGATACTCTTTTTTGCCGTACGCGGGCCATAAACTGCCCTTGCTCACAGGGCAAACGCATTAAAATTTCAGTAGCATAAGTAAATATTTAAGATCCCATGCGGCAATGTTCTTTTTTCTTCGGATACTGATGTTCTTCGTTTGATCATTTTTAAGTATATTTAAAGCTACCTTATTGATCAGGGAAAAGTTTTGGGCTGCGTGTTTGTTCCTTTTTCTGTCGGCATCTTCGTGAAAGACAACGTCAAGCGTCCAATGCAGCTTGTTTTCTATCGCCCAATGTCGCCGTCGCCGGATATT